>NZ_JAGPXQ010000004.1:0-286826 GCF_018070435.1 Micromonospora sp. C51
CCCCACCACGGTCAGACAACAACCGAAGACATTCCTCCACAGGGGGAACAGAAAACCGCTGGCCGGCACCCGACACCCCGGGTGCCGGCCAGCGGCGTACCCCCACACCGAAGCAACCGACCGCAGACAGCAGACCCCACCCGGGCTGGCCGACGCCCGGACGATGGCCGACCAGGTCAGGCTGGGGGCGACCGTGCCCGGCGCAGGGATCAAGCCTGACCGCCCGAAGCCGGGCACGGTCGCCCCCAGCCCAAACCGCAACCACCCCGAAGCCAGGCACCGTCGCCCCCCAGCCAACAACAGCAACCACCCCAAAGCCAGGCACGGCAGCCCCCAGCCCCAAAAAGTGACCACCCAAAGGCTCAGGTCAGCCCAGCCACCCCGAGTGCCTCAACCACGTCACCGACCACGACCACAGCCGGTGGGCGCAGCCCGGCGGC
Source organism: Micromonospora sp. C51 (assembly GCF_018070435.1). NCBI lineage: Bacteria > Bacillati > Actinomycetota > Actinomycetes > Micromonosporales > Micromonosporaceae > Micromonospora > Micromonospora sp. C51. The sequence continues at coordinate 441 of NZ_JAGPXQ010000004.1, forward strand.
GGTCACCGCGTCAGCCACCTCGCCGAGCGTCGAGCGAACTATCCGCTGACCACCGGTGGTGGCCTCCTGGATGACCGCAGCCGGCGTCCCCGGTGCCCGCCCGTGCGCCAGCAGCGTGCTGGCGATCGCCGGCAGGTTCTTCAGGCCCATCAGGATCACCAGCGTGCCGCGCAGACCGGCGAGCGCCTCCCAGCGGACCAGTGAGTCCGGCGATTCCGGGGCGACGTGCCCGGAGACGACGGTGAACTCGTGCGCCACCGATCGGTGGGTGACCGGGATGCCGGCCGCGGCCGGCGCGGCGATCGAGCTGGTCACCCCCGGCACCACCGTGACCGGCACTCCGGCCGCAGCGCAGGCGAGCAGTTCCTCTCCACCCCGCCCGAAGACGTACGGGTCGCCACCCTTGAGCCGGACCACGAAGGCTCCCGCCAATGCCCGATCCACCAGGATCCGGTTGATCTCTTCCTGCGTCCGGGACGGACCGTAGGGGATCTTGGAGGCGTCCACCAGTTCCACGCCGGTGCGCAACTCGTCGAGGAGCAGTCCGGGGACGAGGCGGTCGGCGATCACCACGTCGGCCTCGCTGAGCAGCCGCCAGCCCCGGAGGGTGATCAGTTCCGGATCACCCGGTCCGGCACCCACCAGGGCGACTCGGCCGCGACGGTCACCCGCGCGGGCGGGGGCGTTGAGCGGTTCCCCGGGCCCGGCGGCGTCCGACACCAGCAGGGCACGGATGGCGTCGCGGACGCTCACCGCGCGGCGTGGGTCGCCACCGCCGAGCACCGCCACGGTGACCGGACCGTACCGGGTCACCGCCGGGGTCCAGGCCGTCGCCGCGTGCCGGTCGTCGGCGCGTACGCAGAAGATCCGACGCTCCGCGGCGGCGGCGCTGACCGCCGCCGCGGCGGTCGGGTCGTCGACGGCGACCTGCACCAGCCAGGCACCGTCGAGATCGTCGGCAGCGAACCGGCGCGACACCCAGTGCAACCGCCTGGCGTCGACGTGTGCGCGCAGCGCCGGGGTGAGTTCCGGTGCCACCAGCAGTACGTCCGCACCCGCGTCGAGCAGCGCCGGGACCCGCCGCGTCGCGACCGCTCCCCCACCGACGACGACCACGCGGAGCCCGGCCAGCCGCAGCCCGAGAGGGTACGCGTTGGCGCTCGGGCCGCCCGAGCCGCCGGCTGCTGCGCCGGATGGCTTGCTCACAAACTCGCTCATACCGCCTCGCTCCGCGTACCGGCGACGCCCGGCACCTGACGGCGAATCCGCAGGGTGCGCTGGCTCACTTCTCGGCCACCCCGGCGGAGTCGAAGGTGGCCACCTCGTGCAGGACCCGAACTGCCCCGGTGACCACGGGGAGGGCCAGCAACGCGCCAGTGCCCTCACCGAGCCGCAGACCGAGGTCGATCAGGGGGGTGAGGCCGAGCCGGCTCAGCGCGACCGTCGCGCCGGGCTCGGCGGAGCGGTGACCGGCGACCATGGCCGCCACGGAGTCCGGGGCGAAGGCCGCCGCGGCAAGTGCGGCGGAGACCGCGATCACCCCGTCCAGCAGCACCGGTACGCGACGCGCCGCCGCACCGAGCACGAAGCCGGCCAGCGCGGCGTGTTCCAGCCCACCGACGGCGGCCAGCACACCGAGCGGATCCGCCGGGTCGGGGGTGTGGCGGCGCAGCGCGGCGCGGACCACCTCGATCTTGTGCTGGTAGGTCGGGTCGTCGACGCCGGTGCCCCGGCCGGTCGCTTCGGCGGCGTCGACTCCGGTGAAGGCGGCGATCAGGGCGGCGGCCGGGGTGGTGTTGGCGATCCCCATGTCACCGGTGAGCAGAATTCCGGCCCCGGCGTCGACCAGTTTCCCGGCGTTGGCGATACCGACCTCGACCGCCGTCCGCGCCTCCTGCCGGGTCATCGCGGCGGTGACGGTCATGTCCCGAGTACCGCGCCGGACCGGTGCGTCGACCAGTCGGGGCACCGCCGGTTCCGGTGCGCCGTGCAGGGCGCCGGCGCCGTCCGGGCCATCGACGTCGGCCACCGGCAGCGGGGCCGCCACCCCGACGTCGATCACGGTCACCGAGGCGCCAGCCTGCCGGGCGAAGGCGTTCACCACCGCTCCGCCGGCCAGGAAGTTCGCGACCATCTGCCCGGTGACCTCCTGCGGCCAGGGACTGACCCGTTGGGCGTGTACGCCGTGATCACCGGCGAAGATCGCCACCGCCGCCCGGTCGGGCACCGGTGGCGGGCAGCTGCCCGCCAGGCCGGCGAGGCGCACGGACAGCTCCTCCAGAGCGCCGAGCGAGCCGGCGGGCTTGGTCAGGCGCGCCTGCAACTGCCTCGCCGCGGTCATCGCCGACTCGTCGAGCGGGCGGATGGCCGCGATGGTGTTCTCCAGCATCATGCCTCCATGATCTCGGCCAGCACGTCAATGAACGCGTCGGTGGTCACCCGATCCCGAACTGCGATCCGTAGCCAGTCGGAGCCGAGTCCCGGAAACGTGTCACCCCGGCGTACCGCCCAGCCGCGCGCCCGAAGCCGGTCCCGGATCCGGTCGGCCCCGGAGATCCGCACCAGCACGAAGGCGCTGGCCGGGCGGCCGGCCACGCGTACCCCGGGCAGGGCCGCAAGCCGCGCGACCAGGTGTTCGCGGTCGGTCGCGAGCTGTGCGGCGATGACCCGTTCGGCCTGGGCCGCCGCAGGGCTCGCGCAGGCTTCGGCGGCGGCCAGCGCGGGGGTGGAGACCGCCCAGAGCGGCTGTACGGCGGACAGCCGGCGCAGCAGCGCGGCCTCGCCGAGCAGGTAGCCGATCCGCAGCCCGGCCAGCCCCCACGTCTTGGTGAGGCTGCGTACGACCAGCAGGCCCGGCAGGTCCCGGCGGGCCGCCAGCGATTCGGGTTCACCGGGTACCCCGGGCGTGGCGGCGGTGTCCGCGAACGCCTCGTCGACCACGAGTACGCGACCGGGGCGGGCCAGTGCGGCGAGGTCGGCGGCGGGGTGCAACACGGAGGTGGGATTCGTCGGGTTGCCGACGACGACCAGGTCGGCGTCGGTGGGTATCCGCTCCGGGTGGAGCCGGAAATCGTCCGCCGGGTCGAGCAGCACCCGCCGCACGGTGTGCCCGGCGGCCCGAAGCGCGGCCTCCGGCTCGGTGAACTGCGGGTGCACCACCACCGGCCGACGGATTCCGCGCAGTGCCTGAGCGAGCAGCACGAAGCCCTCGGCGGCACCGGCGGTGAGCAGCACCTCCTCCGGTGGCCGGCGGTGCCGGGCGGCGACGGCGGCGCGGGCCGGACGGGGGTCCGGGTACGCGGCGAGGTCGGCCATCGACGCGGTGATCGGCTCGGCCAGCCAGGGCGGCAGCGGGGCGCGTCGCACGTTGACGGCGAGGTCGACCAGGCCCGCGGCGACCTCGACGTCACCGTGGTGGGCGAGATCCGGCTCGGTCACCGACGCTCTGGATCTCGTGGTCAGCTGCCCATGCATGACCGCGATCCTGCCGGGAAGGCGGCGCGGGGGACAGCGACCCGGCGGGTGGGCCACATCACCACCGATCACTTCATGAGTATTTCTCATGGACGAATCGGAAATGTCATAACTTGGCGGTGTGAGTTACCGACCCCTTGCTGCCGCTGGTCGTCTCGTTCCGCTACTCCGTGCCGGGCTGATCGCCGGCGTCGTCGTCGCCGCTGCCGCGTACCCGGTCGTCGCGGTGACCGGCATCGGCGCCAAGGCCACCGCGCACGCCGTGGAGAGCAAGACCCGACTGCTGACCACCGCCCTGCCCGCCGAGACCTCCTACCTGTACGCGCCCGACGGCAAGACCGTGCTGACCATGTTCTTCGAGGAGTACCGGCAGTACACCAAGCTGTCGGACATCTCGCCCAACATGCAGCAGGCCATCGTGGCCGCCGAGGACAACCGCTTCTACCAGCACCACGGCGTCGACCCGAAGGGGGTCGCCCGCGCCTTCGTGGCCAACGCCCGTTCCAGCGGGGTCTCCCAGGGAGCTTCCACCCTCACCATGCAGTACGTCCGGATGGCGCTGCGCGACAGCGCCACCACCCCGAGGGAGGTGCAGGAGGCCACGGCGCAGACCCCGACCCGCAAGATCAAGGAGATGCGTATGGCGGTCGACCTGGAGAAGGAGTTGAGCAAGGAGGAGATCCTGGAGCGGTACCTCAACTCGGCGTACTTCGGGCACCGCGCATACGGCATCTACGCCGCCAGCGAGATCTTCTTCTCGAAGACCCCCAAGGAGCTGACTGCGGTCGAGGCGGCCACCCTCGCCGGGCTGGTCAAGTCGCCATCCCAGTACGACCCGGCCAGTTCCGACCAGAAGGAGGCCACCGCCCGGCGCAACTACGTCCTCGACAACATGGCCCGGCTCGGTTACCTCTCGCCGGACTCGGCCCAGGCGGCGAAGAGCGAGCCGATCCGACTCCGGCTGACCTACCCGCCCAACGACTGCGCCGCCGTTCCCGACAAGTGGAACAGCTGGGGCTTCCTCTGCGACTACCTGAAGAACTGGTGGAGCGCCCAGCCGGCGTTCGGTGAGAACCGGCTCCAGCGGTTGGACAAGCTACGCCGGGGCGGATACCGGATCGTGCTCAGCATGGACCCGAAGATCCAGGCGGCGGCGGAGAAGAACGTCGGCACCGAGTCGAACACCGGCAGCCCGTTCGCCAACGGCATCGTGGTCTCCGAGCCGGGCACCGGACGGGTCAAGGCGATGGCGGTGAACCGCACGTACTCGCTTGAGGTCGACGAGAATCCGCTCAGTTCCAACCCGGAGGCGGGTCCAGAGGTGCGGGCCAACTACCCGAACACGGTGGCACCCCTGATGGGCGGCGGTGACCTGCCCGGCTATCAGGCGGGGTCGACGTTCAAGATGTTCCCCATGCTGGCCGCCCTCGACGCCGGAATGCCGCTCAACACCACCTTCAACGCGCCACACAGCTACCGCTCGGAGGTCTACGACGGCTGGCAGCCCTCGAACGCCAGCGGCGCGATGAGCGGCACCCAGACCATGTGGTCCGGTTTCGGCAAGTCGGTGAACACCTACTTCGTCTGGCTGGAGGAGCAGGTCGGGGCGGAACGGGCCGTCCGGCTCGCCGAGCAACTCGGACTGCGCTGGCGTACCGACGTGGACCGGGAGCATGCCTCCCCTTCGAAGGCCAACAAGTGGGGTGCCTTCACCCTGGGCGTCTCCGACGCCACGCCCCTGGAGATGGCCAACGCCTACGCCGCGGTCGCCGCCGACGGGCGCTACTGCGAGGCGCTGCCGGTCAACGCCATCTACAACCGGGACGGCACCCCGGCCACCTACACCACACCGGGTGGCATCGAACGTGAGGTCGCCAAGCCGCGCTGCCGCCAGGTGGTCAGCGCCGACGCGGCGCGCGCCGCCACCGACGCCGCCCGCTGTCCCACCGGCGACACCCCGGCCAAGGGCAGTTGCGGCGGCTGGTCCACGGCGGACAGCGTGCGCGGGACGGTGGGCCGCCCGGTGGCCGGCAAGACCGGTACCACGGACAGCACCCGATCCGCCTGGTTCGTCGGCTACACGCCGGAGCTGGCGGCGGCCAGCTTCATCTCCGACCCCGACAACCCCTTCAACGCGGTGGGCGACGGGCAGTCGCAGATCCCGATCGCCGCGGTGTCGAACACTCTCCGCGACGCCCTGAAGGGCAAACCCGTTCGGGACTTCGTCCCACCGTCGGACCGGATCGTGGGTTGACGATCAGGCTGGCGGGCCCGCGGCCGGCCCGGACGCCACCGCACCGGCCGGGTCGCCCGGCGCGACACCCGCCGACCCGGCCGGGGCACCGCCGCCGACCCCGACCGGGACCGTGGCCGGCTCGGCCGCAGCGGCGGCCACCAGCCGGGTCGCGATCCTCGGGTACGCGGCCCAGTGCGGAACGAGCTGGGAGGCGTGGACTCCCCGCCAGATGAACCCCTCCGGCGCGCCACCCGGCCAGCTCCAGGCCGGACGCTGCCCACCCCGGGGGGTGAGGACGGCCCGGTGTTCCTTGTGCCCGGTCACCACCTCGCCCCGGCCGGCGACCACACTGTCGCCCTGAGCGGTCGCCTCCCGGTAGCCGACCACCAGCCCGTCCCGCAGACTGCCGATCGCGTCGAGCACCCCGCACATCGGCAGCCCGTCGAGTTCCCGGGCCAGCCAGAGCAGGCCGGCCCCCTCGGCGACCACCGGACGCCCGGTGCGAGCCAGCTCGGCGACCGCGATGCAGAGCCGCCGGTTGGCGGAAAGCTGTTCCGCGTACGACTCGGGCAGCGCCCCGCCGACCACCAGTGCCCGGGTGCCGGCCGGCAGCACCTCGTCGGCGAACGGGTCGAGCGTCATCACCTCCGCCCCGGCGGCCCGCAGCAACTCGGCCGTCTCGGCATGGCTGAAGCTGCCACCCGGTCCACCGAGCAGCGCCACCACCGGAGGCGCGGCACCGGCGGACAGGGCCGGGGCGGCCTCGTCGGTGCTCTGCGGCGACCATGGCTGCACACCCAACGCCGGTGCCGAGCGGGCCAGCCCGAGCAGCCGCTCCAGGTCGACGGTGGCGGTCACCGCCTCGCCCAACCGTCGGACCGCGCGGGCGGCCTCGCCGGTGCCTTCGAGGACCGGCACCACGCCGTGCCGACGAGACGGCAGCACCGAGGGCAGGTCCTGGCGACGCAGCGCGCCGTAGACCGGGATACCGATGTCGTCGAGCGCCTCCCGCAGCAGCGCCTCGTGTCGGGCGGAGGCCACCCGGTTGAGGATCACCCCACCGATCCACAACTGTTCGTCGTACGCCCGGAAGCCGTGCACCAGGGCGGCCACCGACTGACCCATCGCGGCGACGTCGACCACCAGCACCACCGGGCTGCGCAGCACGGTGGCGACGGCGGCGGTCGACTCGGTCTCGCTCCGGCCGGTCAGGCTGTCGTACAGGCCCATGCTGCCCTGCACCACCGCGAGGTCCGTGCCGGCCGCGCCGTGCAGCAGCAGTGGGGCGATGTGTTCGGCGCCCACCAGCCGCGGATCCAGGGTGCGACCCGGCCGGCCGCTGGCCAGCCCGAGGTACGCCGCGTCGACCTGGTCGGGCCCGATCTTGAAGCCGGCCACGTCGAGGCCCCGATCGGCGAACGCGGCGAGCAGGCCGATCGCCAGCGCGTTCTTGCCGTGTCCGGAGGAAGGGGCAGTGAGCACCAGACGCGGCACGACGGTCATCATCGACTCCTCGCGAGCGGTCGGCGTGCCGACCGTCGGCGCGCTCCGCCCGCGTGACGATAGCTGAAGCAGACGCCGCACACGCACCCTCCGCCGCCCCGTCCCCGCCAGGGCAGGCAGTCGGTGGCGGACCGCCTTGACGCCGGTACGCTCCGCCACGACGAGGCTGCCTCCGCCCGTCTCCGGCCGGAGCCACTGCCTGGGGCGGCCCAGGGCGACGACCGCGCGCGTACCGGGACGGCTCGGCGCAGTGGCTGCGGTCACCCGGGTAATCTCGTGGCGTGTACCGGTTCCTGCTGACGCCGCGCTGGCTGGGCCTTCTCGTGCTGGCCCTGACCGCCGCCACGGTGATGGTGCTGCTCGGCAACTGGCAGTTGGACCGCTACCACGGCCGGACCGCGATCAACGAGCGCATCGACGCCGGCCTCCAAATGGACCCGGTGCCGCTGCGCGAGGCGCTGCCCGCGCCGACCGGTGGCCCCGGCACGGTCGGTGCGCCACCGGCCGCGGAGCGGACCTTCACCCGGGTCACCGTGACCGGCCGGTACGACACCGACAACATCGTCCTGGTGCGGGGCCGCACGGTCGACAGTCGGGTCGGCTTCGAGGTGGTCACCCCGCTGGTGCTGGCCGACGGCACCGCCGTCCTGGTGGACCGGGGTTGGATCCCACCCGCCCCGGGTGGGGCCGTGGCACAGCCCGACGTGCCACCCGCGCCGGCTGGCGAGGTGACCGTCGAGGGTCGGGTGCACGCCAGCGAGAGCGGCGACGCCAAGGTGTCCCGCCGTGCGGGCCGGTTGGAGAGCCGCCGGGTCTCCGTGCCTCAGCTCGCCGGTGAGCTGCCGTACCCGGTGCACGGCGCGTACCTGCTCCTCGACGAGCAGACGCCGGCCGCCGACCCGGTGTTCCGGGCGGTGCCGGTGGGCCACGCCAACAACTGGCAGAACCTCGGCTACGTCGTCCAATGGTGGATCTTCGCGGCGATGACAGTGGTCGGTTACGGCTGGATCGCCCGCCGCGAGGCCCGCCGGATCGCCGGGGTGGTCGACGAGCGCCCCCGCGACCGGGCCGCCGACGCCGGCACGCCGGCCACCACCTGACCGCTCAGCCGGGCGGACGGCCCGCGTGGATCGCCCGGACGGCGTCGAGGGTGTCGGCCTCGGCTGCCGTCTTGTCGTCCCGGTAGCGGACCACCCGGGCGAATCGCAGGGCGACCCCACCGGGATAGCGGGAACTGCTCTGCACGCCGTCGAAGGCGATCTCCACGACCTGCTCGGGTCGGACCCGGACGACCCAGTCCCCGCGGTCCACCGCGAGGCCGAGGAAGCGCTCGGTCTGCCAGCGCAGCAGCTCGTCGGTGAGCCCCTTGAAGGTCTTGCCGAGCATCACGAAGCCGCCGTTGCCCGGGTCGCGAGCGCCCAGGTGCAGGTTCGACAACCATCCGGTGCGTCGGCCGCTGCCCCACTCCACGGCGAGCACGACCAGGTCGAGGGTGTGCCGGGGCTTCACCTTGACCCAGGCGGCACCGCGCCGCCCAGCGTCATAGGGCGCGTCGGGCGCCTTGACCACCACGCCTTCCTGGCCGGCGTCGAGCGCGGCGGCGAAGGCCGCGCCGGCCCGCTCCGGGTCGTCCACCTCCATCCGCCCGACCAGCAGCGACGCGTCGGCCGTGCCGCGCAGGGCCGCCCACCGCTCCCGGCCCGGCCGGTCGATCAGATCCACCCCGTCGAGATGCAGCAGGTCGAAGAAGTACGGCGTGAGCACGGTCTCGCCGGTGCGTTCGGCGGCGGCGCGTACCGCCGGCGCGACCGGTGCCCCGGGACCGGCGGACCCGGCCCGGCGGGCGGCGGCACTGGACGTCTGCTGGAACGGCAGGGGCCGGCCGGTGGCGTCCAGCCCGATGGCCTCCCCGTCGAGGACGACCTCCCGCGCGGGCAGGGCTCGCACGGCGGCCACCACCTCGGGCACCCGTCCGGTGATCTCGTCGAGGCTGCGGGAGAACACGGCGATGTCGGAACCACTGCGGTGCACCTGGATGCGGATGCCGTCGAGCTTCACGTCGACCACCGCGGGGACTCCGGTGGCGGCGAGCGCCTCGTCGACGGTGGAAGCACTCTGCGCCAACATCGGTGCCAGGGGCCGGCCGACCCGCAGGCCGAACTCGGCCAACGCCGCGGCTCCGCCGCCGAGGGCGGCCACCGCCACCGCCCGCAGGTCACCGGCGAGCAGCAGCGCCCGGCGTACGACGGCGACGGGAACCCCGGCGGCTCGGGCGATCGCGTCGGCGAGCAGCCCGGCCTGAGCGCCGTGCCGCAGCTCGCCGAGGAACAGGCCGGTCAGCAGGCGCTGCTCGTCGGCGGTGGCGGCCGCGTAGAGCGCCTGCACCAGGGCCCGACGGCGAGCCTGCGAGCCGGTGCCGCGCACGGCCGCGATCTCGTCGATTGCCGCGTCGACCGCCGACACCGTCAGCGTCGGCTGGGCCGCCGGCGGAGGCAGGTCACGCAGGCTGGCCCAGCCGACGCCGGTCTGCCGCTGACGCAGCTCACCGGCGAGCCAGCCGGAGCCCGCCGCCACCTCGGGCGGGTCGAGCCGCCGCAGGGCATCGGCGAGCAGCTCCACCTTGGCCCGACGACCGCTGGTGGCGCCGACGGCCGCGGAGGTGGCAGCCAGGTCCAGGAACCGCACGCCCTCATCCTGCCAGCCACCACCGACAACCGGCGCGACCTGCGTGCGGACCCGCCAGCCACGCCACCAGGACGGCGGTCGCCGACGTCACCCGCGCCCACCGACGTCAGCGCGGCGTCAAGCCGGGACCGGCTCCTCGATGCGCAGCCCGCGGGCACGGACACCATCGGCGATGCGCGACAGCGACGCATCCAGGGCGACCAGGGCGGCGGACAGCTCGCCGAGCTGTTCCTTGAGCGTGTCCTCGGGCCACGCGGAGACATCGACGTCCCCCAGAGCGATGACAGCGGCCTCCAGGCGGGCCAGAACCTCATTCGTACGCATGTTCGAGAGGCTACAACAGCCCCGCGCCCGACACACCGGAAACGGCCACTGTCGACAGGAAGTTACGGGTTCACCCGCGACCCGCCTCAGCCACTCTGGCCAGCAACAACGCCTCGGCGAGGCAGACCCGGGCGAACTCGCCCAGGTGCAGGCTCTCGTTGGGCCCATGGGCCCGGGCGTGCGGGTCCTCCACCCCGGTCACCAGGATCGCCGCCTGCGGGAACATCTCCTGGAAGGTGGCGATGAACGGAATGGAGCCGCCGACCCCGATCTCCACCGCGTCGGTGCCGTCCCAGGCGGTACGGAAGGCCGATCGAGCCGCGTCGAACATCGGGCCGGTGGCGTCGATGACGCAGGGGGCGCCGTCGTGCTCGAAACTCACCTCGACCTGTGCGCCCCACGGTGCACGCTGCTCCAGGTGAGCGCGCAGCGCCGCGTACGCCCGCTTCGGTTCGTCGCCCGGCGCCAGCCGTACGCTGATCTTGGCCTTGGCCGCCGGAACCAGCGCGTTCGGCGCCTCGCCGGTGGCCGGGGCGTCGATGCCGAGCACGGCGAGCGCCGGCTTGGTCCACAGCCGGTCGGTGATCCGGCCGGTGCCGAACAACCGCACTCCCTCGGCCAGCCCGGCCTCGGCCCGGAACCGGTCCTCCGGGTAGTCGACGCGGGCCGCCTCCCGGCCGATGAGGCCGGGCACCGCCACGTTCCCGGCGTCGTCGTGCAGCGTGGCGAGCAGCCGGACCAGGGTGGTGAGCGCGTCCGGGACGGCACCGCCGAACATGCCGCTGTGCACGGCGTGGTCCAGCGTGCGTACCTCGACGAAGCAGTTGACGATGCCGCGCAACGACGTGGTCAGCGCCGGCACGCCGACATCCCAGTTGGTCGAGTCGGCGATCACGATGACGTCGGCGGCAAGCTTGTCCCGGTGCTCGGCGAGCAGGCGCTCCAGGGAGTCGGAGCCGTACTCCTCCTCCCCCTCGACGAACACGACCACGCCGACCGGCAGCCGGTCACCGTACGCGCGCAGCGCCGCGACATGCGCCATGATGCCGGCCTTGTCGTCGGCGGCACCCCGGCCGTACAACCGGCCGTCCCGCTCCACCGGCTCGAACGGGTCGGACTCCCACAAACTCGCATCGCCGATCGGTTGCACGTCGTGGTGGGCGTAGAGCATCACCGTCGGCGCACCGGGTGGTGCCGCCTTCCGGCCGATCACCGCGGGCTGACCACCGGCCCGCGCCACCTCCACGTCGAGGCCGCAGCCGCGCAGCAACTCGGCCACCGCCTCGGCGGACCGCTCCACGTGCGCGTGATCGAAGCCTTCGAAGGCGATGCCGGGAATGCGGACGAGACGCTCCAGGTCGGCCCGTACGCCGGGCAACTCCCGCGCGACGGCCTCCCGCAGGTCGGACTCGGTCATGATCGGTGTGGTCATGACCGGCATCGTATGCCGGGCACCGGCGTCGCGGCCTGCCGCCCAGCACGGGCGGTGTGGTCGGTGTGATCAGCCGCGTCGGCAGTAGTAGCGCTCCGGGTCGTGCGGTAGGGCGGGTGCGCCGTCGACGATCAGGTCGGCGCGGGCCTCGGTGCCGTCGGCGGCAAAGTGAGCGCGTTCGGTGACGTGCCAGCGTCGCAGCTCTGGCAGGATCGTAGGGCCGTCGCGGGCCACTGCCCGGTTCAGCCGCAGTGGTTGCGGGGCGGTGACGAAGACCGCCAGGGTCAGGTCCGCCCCGGCGGCCGTCCGGGCCGCGCTGACCCCCTCCACGATCAGCACCGGGGTCACCGGGACCGGCACCGGCGTGGGCAGGAACCGCCGCCGCACCCAGCTGTACCGCCGGTAGGCGCCGGCCTGCCCGACCCGGACCGGCGCGAGCACCTGCTCCTCCAACCGCTCCCAGAAGGTCAGCTGGTCATCCCACCCGTCGAGCAGGTCGTCGGTGTGCACCACCGGCGGCCGGACCGCATCGGGCGTCACGCCGGCGAGGGCGTCGGCGAGGCGCGCGGCGAAGACGGTCTTGCCGGCGCCACTGGGCCCGTCGACGGCCACCAACCGGGTACGCCCCAACCGGGCCGGCCCCGCCAGCACCCGTCGCGCCAGTCCGGCGTACGCCTCGAAGACCACCACCACGGACACCGACGTTACCGATCGGGTTGTCCCGGGCCACTTCGGATCGCGCAGCCGCGCACCGGACGGCATGCTCGTGGCGTGTCCCATTCCGTGATGAGTCCCGGTGTCGAGGCGTTGCTGGAGCAGGCCCGTGCGGGCATGACCCGGTTGACCCCGCAGGAGACGGTGCAGGCCGCGAGCCGGGGTGCGCTCCTGATCGACGTCCGCACCGACGCGCAGCGTCGGGAACAGGGCGACCTACCCGGCGTCATCGTGATCGACCGGACGGTGCTGGAGTGGCGACTCGACCCGGCCAGTGACTGGCGGATACCCGAAGCCACCGGGTACGACCTGGAGATCGTCGTGATGTGCCGGCAGGGATACAGCTCCAGCCTCGCCGCCGCGAGCCTGCGCGCCCTGGGCCTGCACCGGGCGACCGACATGATCGGCGGGGTGGAGGCGTGGACGTCGGCCGGCCTGCCCTTCGCCGACCAGCCCGCCGACGTCCGCAACTGATTCGGTCGGCCGTCAGGTCCAGGGCCTGCGGAGGTGCCACAGTGGACTCTTCCTCCGCCGGCTCAGCTCCCTAACCTCCGGGTGGGGCACCGGGAGGGACGAACGGTAGGTCGGTCGGCGGGCCGTCTTCGATGAGTCGCCACAGGGCGTCCGTGTCCAGGTGCTCCTCGACCAGGTCGCCGAGCAGGTCGAGACTGCGTTCCCGGGCGGCGGCGAAGGAGGTGTCCGGCGCGACCCGGAAGCCGGTACGTCCGGCTAGCCGGGCCGCCCGGGTGAGGAACCAGCGACGGAACTCGTCGGACTCGAACGTGCCGTGCCAGTGGGTACCGTGCACGACGCCGTGCATGGCACCCTCGCCGGCGCCGCCGGTGTCCCGCAGCAGCGGGGTCAGCTGCGGGTCGGCGGTCGGGACGTACCCGTGGTGGATCTCGTAGCCACGGACCGGAAGGTCAGCGGCGGCGCTGCCCACCGCCGGCCGGACGGTCTTGCTGCGGTCGAAGGTGATCTCGATGGGGAGCAGGCCGAGGCCGGGCACGGTGCCCTGCCCGCTCTCCACCGGGTCGTGGATGGCGCGGGCCAGCATCTGGTAGCCACCGCAGATGCCGAGCACCGGGCGGCCCGCCGCCACGTGCGAAGTGACGGCGTCGGCAAGACCCGTCTCGCGCAGCCAAGCCAGGTCGGCCACGGTCGACTTCGAGCCGGGTAGCACCACCAGGTCGGCGGCGGCCAGTTCGGCCGGCTCGACGGTCAGCCGCACCCGCACTCCCGGCTCGGTCGCCAGCGCCTCGACGTCAGTGGCGTTGCTGATCCGGGGCAGTCGCAGCACGGCCACGTCGAGCCACTCGGTGCCGCGCGGGGCGGCCGGGCGACCCAGCACCCGGCCATAGGCGAGCGAGTCCTCCGCGTCGAGCCACAGGTCCAGTGCCCAGGGCAGCACCCCGTACGTCGGGCGACCGGTGAGCTGGTGCAGCATCGCCAGCCCGGGAGCGAGCAGGCCGAGGTCACCCCGGAACTTGTTGACCACGAAGCCGGCGAGCAGGGCCTGGTCGGCGGGGTCTAGCAGGGCGAGGGTGCCGAACATGGCGGCGAACACGCCACCCCGGTCGATGTCACCGATGACGATGGTGGGCAGCCGCGCGTGCCGGGCCAGCCCCATGTTCACGTAGTCGCCGTCGCGCAGGTTGATCTCCGCCGGGCTGCCGGCGCCCTCGCAGATCACCACGTCGTACTCCGACCGCAGCTCGGCCAGGGCCGCGTAGGCGGTCTCGGCGAGCCGTGGACGCAAGGTCCGGAAGGCGCCGGCGGTGATCGTGTCGACGGCCTGGCCGAGCAGCACCACCTGACTGGCCAGGTCGCTGCCGGGCTTGAGCAGCACCGGGTTGAACCTCAGGTCCGGCGCGAGCCCGCAGGCCGCCGCCTGCATCGCCTGGGCCCGACCGATCTCGCCGCCCCGACCGTCCGGCCCGAGCACGACGGCGGAGTTGTTCGACATGTTCTGCGCCTTGAAGGGCGCGACCTTCACACCTCGCCGGTGCAGCCACCGGCAGATGCCGGCGGTGAGCACGCTCTTGCCGGCGTCCGAGGTCGTCCCGGCCACCAGCAGCCCACCGGTCACCGACCGCTCCGCAGCGGCAGCGGTCGAGGCGTCCGCCGGGGTCGGACCGTCCGAAGGGATCGAAGCGTCCGACGGGAGGCGGCGCCGATCAGTCGGCCCACGGTCAACGGGTACGCCACCGCGAGCCCGAGCGCCGCCAGCCCGACCGCCCGGGAGATCCGGGCGGCCCGGGTCAGGTGCCGAGCCCCGGGACGAGGACCGTCACCGAGAAACGGACGTACCTCCGTACGGCCGAAGTACACGTTGCGTCCGCCCAGGCGTACGCCCAACGCCCCGGCCATCGCCGCCTCGCACTGCCCGGCATTGGGGCTGGGATGGTCGTCGCGGTCCCGCCGCCATACCCGCCAGGCTCGTTCCCGGTCTCCCTTGCCGGCCGGCGCCAGCGCCACGGTCAGCAGCCCGGTCAGCCGCGCGGGCACCAGGTTGAGCAGGTCGTCCAGGCGGGCGGCGGGCGTACCGAAGCGCGCGTAGCGGACGTTACGGTGGCCCACCATCGCGTCGAGAGTGTTCGCCGCGCGGTAGCCGAGCAGGCCGGGCAGCCCGGCGACCGCACCCCAGACCAGTGGGGCGACCACCGCGTCGGAGGTGTTCTCCGCCACCGATTCCACCGTCGCACGTGCGAGCTCGGGCTCGTCGAGCGTCGTCGGGTCCCGCCCGCAGAGATGCCCGAGCCGCTGACGCGCAACCGGCAGGTCACCACCGCGCAGTGACCGGCCCATCGCCTTCGCCTCGTGGCGCAGGCTTCGCCCGCCCAGCACCGCCCAGGTGCCAGCGGCGACCAGCGCCGCCCGGGCCACCGGCCGGTGCCGGGTGCCGACGGTGGCGGCCACACCCATCACCACCGGCGCACCGACGCAGAGCGCGGCGAAGACTCCACCGGCCAGCCGGTCAGGGCGGTAGAGGCGACGTTCCAGGGCGGCGGCGGCCCGGCCGAACCCGGCCACCGGGTGACCACGACGAGGGTCGCCGAACAGGGCATCCAGCGCGTAGCCCGCGACAAGGCCAGTCGCGTTCGCCACCGCACCCGCGTGTCGCACGGCATGTCACCCCCGGGCGGTCAGCCTAGCCGAGTTGAGCACCCGGGATCGGCCCGCCGTAGCCACCCCGAGCACCGCTGTCCTGAGGTGGCAGGCGACCGGGCACGTCACCGGCCCGGTCACCTGATCACCACTGCGAGGCGCACACGGCAGGCGCATGCCGGCCGCCGTGGGCATTTCGCGCGTGGTCAGACGGGCTGTGGCAGCCGTCCGCGCCCCCGACGACCACGCCCGGTCGCGGCATCGCCCGCCCCCGATTCCTCCGGGCGCACCGCCAACTCGACCTCGGCCTCGGTGGCTTCGGCGGGCACCGGGGCAAGCTCGTCGGAGACGCCAGTGCCGGCGAACTCGTCCAACTCCCCCGCCGGCAGCCGGTCGCCGCCCGACGGCTCGGACCCGCCCGAACCCGGGCCGAATCCGCCGAGCCGACCTGGGTCGAGATTGCCGTCGAGACCGGCGGCGAATCCGGACATGTCGGGCAGCTCGAAGTCGTCGTCGACCGGGCGGTCGTCGGGTCGGGCAGGTGCCTCGTCGTCCGGCACCGGCTCGGTCGGCTCCCCGTGCACCCGCCGCTCCACGTCGGCGTCGGAGACCGCGCTGGTGGTCAGGGTGGGCCGGTTGCGCAGGAAACGCCCACGCCCCCGGGACAGGTCGTGGCCGACCGCGACGGCCTCCAACTCGTAAAGCGTGCGGTGGTTGCCGGCGTCGTCGACCCAGTCACGGGTGTAGAGGCGGCCGCAGACCACGACCGGGTCACCGACCATCACCGAGGCGGCAACTCCCTCGGCGAGCTTGCGCCAGCAGTTGACACGCACCCGCAGGCTGTTGCCGTCGACCCAGCGCCCGCTGTCGCGGTCGAGGCGTCGGGCGGTCGAGGCGACCTTGAAGTTGGCCACCAGGGTGTTGCTCTGGGCGGTTCGGCGCCACTCCGGCGCGGTGAGCACATTCCCGACAATCGTCATATAAGTATCGAACATCGTCCCTCCTTCAAAGGTCCAGGGCGTGGCTTCGGCGAGTCGACTCGCCACTGAGCCTGCCGCCCATTGCCTTCGCAGACAGCCCAGGAGGCGGCACCTGTGGACGACCGGACCACCTGTGGACAAACGCCTGATCAAGGTCCCCTTGTGGTAGGCCGATCGTCCCTGGCCCGCCGGCAGCTGCCCGACGATGATCAAGAGGCAGCGGAAATGGTCACGTTCCGGACGGAGCCGACCTGGGTAGGGATCCCTGCAAGCGCACCCGTGAGCACGACGTCGAACGAAAGGTCAGCGATCATGATGATGACCAGCACCCGTTCCACCCGCCTTACGGGGCAGGTGCGGCGATGAGCGCCGTGCAGGACCCCGCCACCGTGGCCAAGTGCCTCCGGCTGGGCGCGGGCTTCTCCGACCGGGAGCGAAACCGCATCGTCGAGCAGTTCGCCACGCTCGACGCTCGCCTGGCCGGCTTCCACGCCGACGCCACCGACATGGAGCTGTCGGTGAAGGATCGGGAGGCCAAGGGTCAGAAGGTAACCCTGGAGTGCTGGATCGCCGGTCGGCAACGGGTGGTCGCCACCTCGACCGAGGAGGACCTGCACGCCGCGCTCAACGACGTCCGCGACGACCTGCGGCGTCAGCTGAACGACGCGAAGACCCGGCAGGAGCCCCGCAACAACAAGCACCTGCGGGTCAACGAACCGCCCGGCCCGGTCGCGCCGACCGACGAGCTGGCCGGGGCCGGGACGACCGACGAGAGGTGAGCGCGTAGCCGGCCGATGGACCTCAGCGGCCGGCGCGCTCACCGTGGAGGTGAACGACATGCCCAACGTGCAGCAACCCGAGATGCGCCGGAGCGGCGAGACCCGGCTGGTCCAGGACAGCGACGGCCCGGTCGAGGGCGGTTCGTCCGCGGCCCGGCGGGAGCACCGCTCGGTGCCGGTCGACCAGGTGTCGCCGTACGGCCCCGATCGTGGCCGGGCCTCGACCTCGCACGAGCCGTCCGGGCGCGAGGCCGTGGGCGATTGACCAGGAGGTAGCCCCTGTCCGCCGGGTGCGGGCGGGCGGGGGCTACCGCCCGGTAGCCAGCCGCAGTACCGTCGGTGGGTGGAACCGGACGTGCTTGGGCCGCCCTACGAGCGGCAGATCATCGACCTGGGCAGGGATGACGAGGGTCCGGTGGTGGCGACGCTGGTCCGCCGCCGGGCGGAGCGCCCCACCGGACGCGCCGTGCTCTACGTGCACGGCTTCGTCGACTATTTCTTCCAGACCCACGTGGCTGACTTCTTCGCCGCGCGCGGCTGGGACTTCTACGCTCTCGACCTGCGCAAGTACGGTCGTAGTCTACTGCCGCACCAGACCCCGAACTTCTGCCGCGACCTCGGCGACTACTTCCCCGAGTTGGACGCTGCCGCACGGATCATCCGGGACGAGGACGGTCACGACACCCTGCTGGCCATGGGCCACTCCACCGGCGGCCTGATCATCTCACTGTGGGCCGACGCCCGCCGCGACGCCGGGCTGGTCGACGGGATCTTCCTCAACAGTCCGTTCTTCGACCTCAACGCTCCCTGGTTCGTGCGACGACCCCTCGCGGCCGCCGTCGCACGCCTGGGCCGCAGGGCGCCGCACCGCGTCCTCCCGTTCGGGATCGGCACCGTGTACGGCGAGAGCCTGCACGCCGACCATCGCGGCGAGTGGACGTACGACCTGGCCTGGAAGCCGCTTGCCGGTTTCCCCGTGCGGGCCGGCTGGCTGGACGCCATCCGCACCGGTCAGCGGCGGCTGCGTGCCGGGCTGGACATCCCGGTACCGGTGCTGCTCGCCTGCTCCACCCGATCGTTCCGAGGCACGAAGTGGCAGGACGCGGCGACCCTGGCCGACGCGGTCCTCGACGTCGAGCACATGGTCCGCCGGGCTCCCCGGCTCGGCCAGCACGTCACCGTGTCCCGCTTCGACGGCGGCCTGCACGACCTCACGCTCTCCGGCCCCGCCGTACGCGAGAAGGTTTTCGCCGAGGTCGGTCGGTGGGCCGAAGCCTTCCTCTGCGCCGGACCGACCACCACCCGCCCGACCCCGCCGCAACCCCGGCTCCCGGCCGAGGAGGGACACCCCACGGAAAGCCACTCCCCCACGGACGCCTGACCCTCGCCGACACCCGGCCGCTACGACCCGGCCTGACCACCCGTTTCACCGGGCGAGAGCCGGGCGGCGGTACCCTTCTCGCGCGATACCACGTTGCGCCCGTAGCTCAGCGGATAGAGCAGGGGACTTCTAATCCCAAGGCCGCAGGTTCGAATCCTGCCGGGCGCGCCTACGTCACCTCGGTGTCAGCGGTCAGCGGGGCGCCGGCCAGTCGTCACCACGAGTCCTGCTGCTCACCCTCGCCGGAGCCGCGGACCGGGGGTAGCCACCCCGAGATCATCGCCCGGCCGAAGGCCGACTCGCCCGGGCGAGCGCGGACCACCTCGACAACCAGGATCAACGTCAACCTGACAGTCCCGCCATGAGGTTCGTACGTCCACGCCCCTTGATCTTCGAGCCCGCCTGCTGAAAGGGTTGCGGTGGCGGTAGATCCGCTCATTCGTCCACAAGGGAACGATACCGAGTCTGCGGATCTCGGCGCGACCAACGTGATGATTTTTCGATGGCGTGTCGGCGCGGATGCTGCACCGCAGGAGCTACCGACGAAAGGCCGAGGTCGGAATCGGCCGACCGACAGAGGGGGACGAACAAACGTGCGAGCAAGTAAGAACGGGACGGGGAACAGGGTCGGCGCCGCGAAACGGATAGCGGTCGCCCTGACCCTTGCGCTCGCCTCGACCCTCGGTGTTGTCGCAGTCACCGCCTCGCCAGCGCAGGCGCTACCGACGAACTGCAACGGCACCCCCGGGACCGCCACCTACGGCGTCATGTGTCGGGGTGGCACCGGCTTCTACCGGGCTTGGACCGAGTGCAAGCATGTGAACTCAAGTACGAAGAAGCACGCGTACGGCAACGGTGTGGGTATCGGGGGGTATTCCAAGGCGAACTGCGGGTCCAACTACCGAATCACCAAGAACCGCGGGGTTACGAAGAGCAACTACCTGCCCCCGAACTGGTAGTCACGACCGCACAGATACACCACGACCGACGATCTCCGGCGAGGTGCCGGTCGTAACGCTGGATGCTGCCGGTGGCTCTGCCCGAGGATGAACACGGCGGGCGGAGCCACCGGCCTGCTAGGGCAGGTCGTCCTCGGGCGAGGAGCCGCCTCGGCGCAGGAGCGCGAGTAGGTCGTGGCCGTCCTCGGTGTGGGCGTCCGGCCGCAGGTCGGGGCGGGACGGCTCGCGGTCGGTGCGAGGTGAGCGCATCAGGATCGCGGCACCGGCACCAGCCCGACGAGCACAGGCAACGTCGCGGTGCACGCTGTCGCCGACGAACCAGCAGTCGCCGATCGGTACGTCGACAGCGTCCGCCGCCAACCAGGCCAGGCGGGGGTTGGGCTTGCGGAGCCCGGCCTCGTCGCTGTAGAACTCGGCCACGAACAGGTCGGACAGCCCGGCAGCGGCGAGGAAATCCCGATGCGCCGCCCCGCAGAGCGCGTTGCTGACCACCGCCATCGGCAGCTCCGCATCGGCCGCGGTCCGCAACGCCTCCGGAATCCCCGGGCGGACCTGCCACTCCGGTCGCCACGCCCACGCGTACGCCAGCGGGGTAGCCGCTTCCTGGACCGCCGTGCGGGCCGCTTCGGGCCAGGTACCGGTGATGAAGTTTGCCCACACCTGCGCGTGTGACAGCTCGACCGGATCGTCCGAGCGGCCGATGTCGTCGCGCCACCGCGCGTAGGCCCGGCCGCCCTCGGTCAGGTCAGCGGCGATCTGCTCGGCCGACACGGTGCCGCCCACCAGGTCGAACAGCCGGCGTACCAGCTCCGGTGGTGCCGGTGGCTGTCGTGGAGCGTCGGCGAGGACACCGCCGAAGTCCAACAGGAGCGCGCGAGGTGGTCGCAGCATCCACCCATCCTGACGCACCTTGACGGTGTCGGCCGGACAGGGAGGTTCACCCGTTCCGGCAGCTGCATCACTGTCAATCTTGGACAGTTCCCGTCAGCGAAGAACGGGAACTGTCCAAGATTGGCTCGATCTGGCACCAGGCATGGAATCGGATGCGGTGGTCAGCTGGTTTGGCAGGGGGTGTCGTTGAGGCGGAAGTCGGTGGGGCGGTCGTTGGTGCCGGTGTAGGTGGCCTGGAAGCCGAAGCTCACCGTGCCGTTGGTCGGCAGGCTGCCGTTCCAGGCGGCGTTGCGCGCGGTCACGTTCCTTCCGGACTGCGTGACCTGCGCGTTCCATGCGTTGGTGACCTGCTGGTTGCCGCTGAACGACCAGGTCACGGTCCAGCTGGTCAGGGCGGTGCCGCGGTTGGTGACCCGGACGTCCGCGGTGAAGCCGGTGTTCCACTGGTTGGCCGTCCAGCTCACCGTGCAGGAAGCCGGCCCACCGGTCGGCGGCGGCGTGGTGGGAGGCGGTGTGGTGGGAGGCGGCGTGGTCGGCGGCGGTGTGGTGGGAGGGGGCGTCGTGGCGTCGCGGGGCGGGAAGCGGAGGATGCGGTCGTCGGTGGCGGCCGGAGTGCCGCGGCCGTCCCGGTTGCTGGTGGTGACCCAGAGCCACCCGTCCGGGCCGTACTCGACGGTGCGCAGCCGCCCGTAGCTGCCCGCCAGTTCGGCGGTGGGGGTGCCGACGCCACCGGAACCGTTGAGCGGCACGTTCCACAGGCGGTTGCCGCGCAGGCTGGCCACGAAGAGCCGGTTCCCGGCGATGGTCGCACCGCTCGGTGACGCCTCCGCAGGGGTCCAGGTGAGCAGCGGGTCCCGGAAACGGGGATCGTTCGCCCTTCCCTCCACGGTGGGCCAACCGTAGTTGCCACCGGCGACTATCAGGTTGATCTCGTCCCAGGTGTTCTGACCGAACTCGGTGGCGTACAGCCTGCCCTGGGCATCCCAGGCCAGTCCCTGCACGTGGCGGTGGCCGAGGCTGTAGACCGGCGAGCCGGCGATCGGGTTGTCCGACGGGACGGTGCCGTCTGGCCGGATGCGCAGGATCTTTCCGTTGCGGCTCTGCGGGTCCTGCGCCGAGGCGGTCTGTCCGGCGTCGCCGACGCCGACGTAGAGCATTCCGTCCGGTCCGAACGCGATCCGACCCCCGTTGTGAATGGCCGCACGGTTCAGCCCGGTGAGGATCGGCTGCTGGGTCTGCGGTGCGGTGAGCCGGAACCGGGCTATCCGGTTGTCGCTCGCGGTGGTGAAGTAGACGTAGATCCAGCCGTCCTGAGCGTAGGTCGGCGACACGGCCAGGCCGAGCAGGCCACCCTCGCTGACCGGAGTCACACCGGAGATGGTGACCACGGGCTCCGGCGACTGACCGGGCTGAATCCGCACCACCTGCCCGGTGGGTCGCTGGGCGACCAGGGCGCTGCCGTCGGGCAGGAAGTCCATCCCCCACGGCACCTGGAGACCGGTGGCGGCCGTCTCGGGCCGGGAGAAGTCGAAGTCGCCGACGGCGAGCAGCGCGGGTGGCGCGTCGTTGCGGGCACCGGACGGACGCTCGGCGCTCGGGACCGCGCCGGCCAGGCCGGCGAGGCCGACGCTGCCGACGACCAGACCGGCGGTGAGTACGGCCCCGACCGCGAGTCGAATCTTCATGCCACCCCCTCAAGTATCGATGCTTGTAAATTAGCATGTTGCCTCGCACTCGCTCGGACATGCGTCGCCGACCCCGGCCGACGGTGCAGCAGCATCGCCCCAGAGTTGCCCGAGGTTGCTTGGATTGACGTCATGGCGGAAAACGCGAGCGACGGGCGGGCACGCCGGTCACCGGCCTACCAGCGACCGGGATGGCTCATCGTGCGGGTGGTCAACCCGCTGATGCGGCGGCTTGGCGCGGCCAGCACGCTCCAGGTGCCCAGGCGGGTCAGCGGAAGGCCGCAACGTGTACCGGTGAACATTCTGGAACTCGACGGCGAGCGCTACCTGGTCTCGGTGCGCGGGCGTACGGAGTGGGTGCGCAACGTACGCGCCGCCGACGACTGCACGATCGAGCGACGCGGCCAGCCCGCCCGGTACCGGGCGGTGGAGGTCTCCGGCGAACACCGTGCGGCGGTCCTGGCCGCATACCGGGACCGATGGGGCAGGGGCCAGGTGCGACGCCTCCTGGACGAGCTGCCCGATCCGGCCGACCACCCGACGTTCCGGCTCGACCCGCCCGAGCGGACCGAGCCGCCGCACTGACCTGGCACCGGCCGCCGCCGGATATCACTGGTCCGGGCCGTGACGCCGACCGTATGGTCACCGCCATGCAGCTACGCGACGAACTGGTATCCGATCACGATGCCGTCCACGAGTTGCACCGGAGCGCCTTCGGTGACCACGGGGAGGTGGTGACGGCGCTGGTGCGGGCGCTGCGGAACGACGACCCGGAAGCCCTCAGCCTGGTCGCCGAGGAGGACGACGAGGTCGTGGGGCACGTGATGTTCACCCGCAGCCTGCTCGACGCTCCGCGGCGACTCGTGCCGGTGCAGGTGCTCAGCCCGGTCGCGGTCACGCCGGTCCGGCAGCGACGCGGCATCGGTGGCGCTCTGATCAGGCACGGG
The DNA here is from genome assembly GCF_018070435.1 of Micromonospora sp. C51. Taxonomy (NCBI): domain Bacteria; kingdom Bacillati; phylum Actinomycetota; class Actinomycetes; order Micromonosporales; family Micromonosporaceae; genus Micromonospora; species Micromonospora sp. C51. Next base: position 23,539 of record NZ_JAGPXQ010000004.1, read on the forward strand.
CTGCGCCTGCTCGACGAGCGGGGCGTGCCGGCGGTCTTCCTGGAGGGCGATCCGGGGTACTACGCCCGCCTCGGCTTCGCCGCCGCCGGCGAGCTGGGCTTCCGCCGGCCGTCGCTGCGCATTCCGGCTCCCGCCTTCCAGGTGGCCAGGCTCTCCGGGTACGAGCCGTGGATGACCGGAACGTTCGTCTACTCGGCCACGTTCTGGCAGCAGGACTGCGTCGGGCTACGCGAGGGGGTCAGCGGCTGAGCGTGACGGACAGGCGACCAAGGGTCGACCTCGACGTCACCCACGGTCATCAGCTCCACTGCCGTGTGTTATTCTCCGGCGTCGATCTCCGCAGCGCGGACCCGGATGGGGTCGTTTGTCGCAAAGGACGCCTTCCCGATGTCGGCCCTGCCCAGCCCGATCACGTCACCTGCCACGGTGGACCGTCCGGCCGCCAGCGCGTTCGCGTTCATCTTCACCCGACTGCCGGCGCTGCTGCGGCTCTCCTGCGGCCTGTTCTGCCTCGTGGTGGCGCTCGCCGTGCGTACCCCGCCGGTCCGTCCGGAACTGCTGCTACCCGCCGTGGCGGTGCTGACCGGCTGGTCGCTCTGGTACGCGCTGCACGCCTGGCGGGACGGCGTCGGCCCCCCTCTCGTCGCCGTCGACGTGGCGCTTACCAGCGCCGCGTGCCTGGCGATCCCGGTCCTGGTCGCACCCGAGGTGCTGCCTGGTGAGGCCAGTTGGATCGCGGTACTGGCCAGCACCACCGTGATCAACGCTCAGGCGACCGCCCCGGCCCGCCTGTCGGTTCCGGCCGGGCTGCTGGTCACCGCGGCGTACGCGACGGGTGCGCACGCGGCCGGGAACTCGACCGAGGCCAGGGCGCACGCGGCCACCCTGCTCGCCCAGACCGCCTGTACGGCGATGATGACCGCGGTGATGCGCCGCCGCATCACCCGGGCGGACACTGCCTTCGTGGCCGCTCAGCGGGCCGCCCGTGACGCCATGGTCGCCCGGATCGCGCGCGAGGCGGAACGACGGCAGAACCGCGACCTGCATGACACCGTGCTGGCGACGCTCACCATGGTGGGGCAGGGCGCGGTCGACAGGTCCTCCACCGCGCTGCGCGAGCGGTGTGTCGCCGACCTGCGTACCCTCGCCGCTCTGGCGGAGGCGCGCGCGGTGCCGCACGACGCGACCGCCCGACTGGACGAGCGCCTCCGGGCCGTGCTCGCCCGGCTGCCCGGCCTCCCGGTCGCCACCGACCTGCCACCGTGCACGGTCGCCGCACCTGTCGCGGAGGCCGTCGCGGAGAGCGCGCACGCCGCGCTGGCCAATGTGGTGAATTATGCCTCCGGCGCACGGGCGACCCTGCGACTGCGGCGGTACGCCGGAACCGTCACGGTCGAGGTGATCGACGACGGTCCCGGTTTCGACCCGGCCACCGTGCCGGCGCACCGGTACGGTCTGCGCGAGTCGGTACACGGCCGGATGGCGACGATCGGCGGACGTGCCGACGTCGACTCCGCGCCCGGTCGGGGCACCCGGATCCGGCTGGAGTGGTCCGATGTCGGCTGAGCGGCTGTCGACGGACCCGGGGGCGAGCGGGACGGGGTTCCGGCCACGAGCCGGCACGACCACGTACGCCGAAGCCACCACCACCCGTACGGCGTTCCTGCCGCAGCGGCCCCGGCCAGGTCCAGAGCCGAAGCCGATGGTCGGGTCGGCGTCCGACGAGGTCGGTGCGGTGCGGGCCGCCGCCGCGGTGGCCCGCACCTCCGACCGGGGCGCCCGGATCGTCGCGGTCACCATCGCGCTGGTCTGGCACCTGGCCATCGGACTGCCCGCGGTGCTCGCCGCCGGGTCGACGCTGGCCGTGCCCGGGGTGGTGCTGGGGGGCTGGTTACTCGTCGCGGCGCTCGGCGTGATCGCTGGGATCCGGCTGCTACGCGACACCCCGCTGCCGGCGGCGCCGCTGGCCAGCCTGCTACTGGCAGTCGACGTGGCGGTCTTCGCCGCGGTGGGTCGGGCACATCTGTTCAGCCCGGCGAACTGGGTGTGGGGCACCCTCGCCTGGTTCTTCCTGGTGGTGCTCTGGGGGCGGCCGGTGCGCCGGCTGCTGGTACTGCTGGCCGCACACGCGGCCACCGCGCTGACCGCCGTCGCGCTGCACGGTGCCACGGGTGCCGCCGACCTGGCTCGGGCGACGATGGCCCTCTACGGCACGTCGTCGCTGCCGGTGGCGGTCTTCGCCGGCGCGTCGGTGCTTGCCGCGCTGTCCCGGCAGCGGGCCACCACGGCGGCGACCACGAACGCGATGGTGGCCGAGCGGGAAGCCGCCGAACGGGCGCGGCACGAGCGGGGTGAGCGGCTGAATCTGGTCGGTCGCGCCGCCAGCGAGGTGCTGACCGAGTTGGCTGGGGGACGGGTCGATCCGGCCGACCCGGAGGTGCAGCGCCGCTGCGTACGGGCCGCCGCCCAGTTGCGTCGCCTGATCGCCGAGTCCGACGACGTGCCCCACCCGCTGCTGCACGAGCTGCGGGCCGCAGCCGATCTGGCCGAGCGCAACGGCCTGCCGATCGACCTGGTCACAATTGGTACACCGCCACCGTTGCCGGTGCGGATCCGCCGCAGTCTGGCGGATCCGCTCACCGCCGGCCTCGCGGACGCACAGGACTGGGCCCGGCTGACCGTCGTCTCCAGCCCGGACGAGGTGGTGGTCAGTCTCGTCACACCCGACCGGGAAGGCCCGGATGACCCCGGGCATCCGCCGGAGGACGCGGACGGGCAGGTGGAGCACCTCTACGAACGGGACGGGAAGATCAGATGGACGCAGACGCGCTGGCACCGGTGACGCCGGGACGGCCCGTCGGTGTGGCGATCGTGGACGACCACCCGGTGGTCATCGACGGGGTGCGCGCCTGGCTCGCCACCGAGCCCCGACTGACCGTGCTGGCCACCGGTGACGATCCGGACGAGGTGTTGCGCACGGCGCCGCAGGCCGACGTGGTCCTTCTCGACCTGCGGTTGCACGGCCGGCTGGTGCTGGACAAGCTGGCCGAGCTCAGCTCCGCCGGGCGACGCGTGGTGGTCTACTCCGAACACTCCGACCCCGCCACGATGCTCGCCGCGTTGGACGCCGGGGCGGTGGCGTTCCTGGCCAAGCACGAAGGGCGGGAACACTGTGTGGCGACGGTGCTCGATGCGGCGAGCGACCGACCGTACGTCGCGCCGGCGCTGGCCGGCGCGATGGTCGGCGATCCGCGGCCGGACCGCCCGATGCTGTCCGACAAGGAACGTGAGGCGCTGCTGCTGTGGTTCCAGTCGATGTCGAAGGCTTCGGTGGCCCGACGGATGCGAATCAGCGAGCACACCGTGAAGCAGTACGTCGACCGGGCGAGGATCAAGTACACGCGGGCGGGCCGACCGGCCGCCACGAAGGCGGCGCTGCTCGCCCGGGCGATTGAGGACGGACTCGTCCGACCAGAGGAAATTGGTATCTACCGGTCGCGTGCGTCGACCGATCAGCCGACCCCCTAACGGGCGTCATGACAGCGGCGGACGCCTGGGCGAGGCTCGTGGGTAGATGCCGTCCGCACCGGAGGTCGCGACGATGCACGATGACGTCTCCCCGTTCTTCATCGCACCGCACCGGTTCGACGCGGTGGACGACGGCACGGGTCCGGTGCTGGACCGGCGGTATGAGCTGGTACCGGATTTCGGCGAGCACGTGCTCGACCGCCACCGGGTGGACGTGGCCGGATACCTCCTCGGTCCCAGCGACGCCCACCGGGCCTGGGCGCTGCCCGTCCCGGTGGCCCTCACCGTCACCGATCACCGGCTGGCGTACGTCAGCGCCGGCACTCAGCTCGCCCTCGTGGGCCCCGGACAGCGCGGGGCGGCCCGGCTGCCCGGGCTGGTCAGCGGGCAGATCCGCTGGCAGTGGCCGTCCCGGCTGGATTTGCTGCCTGCTGCCGGCGGCGACCTCGCGACCTTGCTGGTGGTCTGTGACGCGTTGCGTACGATCCGGCAGCCGGCACTCGCCCTGGTCGGTCCCGACGACCGGATCGGCCCGCTCGCCCGACAGCTGCGCCACGCAATCGCCACGTTCCGGCTGGTCCGGCCGGAGCTGGTGGACCTGTCCCCGCCCGAGCGGGACGCGCTCGCCCGCCTGACCCGGACCGCGTCGTTCGGCGGCGCGGGGCGGGTGCTGCTGCCCGGCGCCCTGCCCGTGGAGTTCCACTCCCGGGATGACTACTACCGGCCGAGGCACGCCGACGCGCCACCGTACGGTGCGGCGTCCGGCCAGCGGTAGGCCCCCTGGAACGGCCGGACCGCGGTGGTCAGGGGGTCGTGGAGCGCCGGTCGTCGGCGTCGAGCGCGGTGGCCTCCTGTGGGGTCGGCGCGCTGCCACCGAGATGCGCCGGCAGCCACCACCGGTCCGACGGCGTGCCGGGCTGGTCCGGGTACTCCCGCTGAGCCCGGTCGACAAGCGCGGTCAGTCGGGTACGCAGATCCTCGGTCATCGCGGCGGGGTCCTGGTACGCGGCCGGATCCATCGGCTCGCCGACCAGGATGGTGATCGGGGTGTGCCGGCGGGTGAGCGTACGCGGGCGCCCCTTCGTCCACAGCCGCTGGGTGCCCCAGAGCGCGACCGGCAGCACCGGTACCTGCGCCTCGCTGGCCATCCGGGTGGCCCCGCTCTTGAGTTCCTTGACGGTGAAGGAGCGGCTGATCGTCGCCTCGGGGAAGACGCCGACCACCTCCCCGGAGCGCAGCGCCGCCACAGCGGCGGCGTACGAGTCGGCACCGGCGCGCCGGTCCACCGGGATGTGTCGCATGCCGCGCATCAACGGCCCGGACACCCGGTGCCGGAACACCGAGTCCTTGGCCATGAAACGGACGAGACGTCGGGACTCGAGGGCGCCCAGGCCGCAGAAGATGAAGTCGAGGTAACTCACGTGGTTGCTGGCCAGCACCGCTCCCCCGGTACGGGGAACGTGATGATCGCCCTCGACGGTGAGCTTCAGGTCGAGGACCCGGAACATCGTCTTGGCTGCGGCGATGACGGGCGGGTACACGAGTTCCGGCATCCCGAAACTTTACCCCGAGTAGGTTACGCACCGGTAGGGACGGTGGTCACCACGACCCGCCGGGCGCGGCCGGGTCGCCCGTCGCCCGATTGGGCAACCCGGCCGCGCCGGTCACCCGGCGCGCGAGTGCAGGTCGACCCGGCCACGGGCGAAGGCGTCCACCCGGCCCCAGCGGCCGGGGATGTCAAGCACCTCGATCCGGCCCATGCCGACCGGCAGTCGCGGCTCGACCGCCAGGTGCCCCTCGTGCGGCTCCAGGCCGAGCATCGTGCGCAGCAACAGCAGCGGAGCCCCCGTCGACCACGCCTGCGGACTGCACGCCGTCGGGTACTCCACCGGGAACTTCGTCTGCTCGCGCGGATAACCGCCGAACGCCTCCGGCAACCGGCCGTCGAAGTACCGGGCCGCGTCCAGGATGCCGTTGGCGATCATGGCGGCCTCCTCGGCGAAGCCGTACCGACGCAGACCCCAGGCGCAGAACGAGGTGTCGAAGGGCCAGACGGTGCCGTTGTGGTAGCCGATGGGGTTGTAGCGCACCTCGCCCTCGGCCAGGGTCCGCACCCCCCACCCGGTGAACAGCCTCGGCCCGACCAGGTGATTGGCGATCTGCTCGGCCCGGTCGTCGTCGACGATCCCGCTCCAGAGCAGGTGGCCGATGTTGGAGCTGAGCACGTCGCACTGTCGTCCGTCCGGATCGAGCGCGAGCGCGTAGTAGCCGCCGTCCTCGACCCACCAGTCCCGGTTGAACCGTTCCTTCAGGGCCGCAGCCTCGCGCTCCAGTTGGTCGGCGTACGTCGGGTCGTCCCAGAACTCGCGGGCCAGCCGCGCGCCGCGCATCTTCGCGTCGTACGCGTACCCCTGCACCTCGCAGGTGGCCCTGGGAAACGGCGGCAGGGTGCCGTCGCGGTAGGAGATGGAGTCCCAGGAGTCCTTCCAGCACTGGTTCTCCAGGCCGGTGTCGGTGTTGCGCCGCTCGTACCAGATGTAACCGTTGCCGACCAGGTCGGCGTAGTCGTCGATCCACTTGAAGGCCCGGCGGCACTCCTGCTCCAGCTCCTTGACCAGCGCGCCGTCGCCACTCCACTGCTCGTACTCGTCGAGCAGCACCACGAACAGCGGGGTGGAGTCGACCGCTCCGTAGTACGGCGAGTGTGGCTGTTCCTCGAACGCGGCGCTCTCGCCGTACCGCATCTCGTGCAGGATCCGGCCCGGGTCCTCTTCCCGGAAGTCGTCGAACCGGGTGCCCTGAAGGGCCGCGAGGATCCGCAGTGTGGTCGTGCTCAGCTCCGGTGTGAACGGCAGCGTCTGCAGGCAGGTCAGGATGCTGTCCCGACCGAACATGGTCATGAACCAGGGCAGACCGGCGGCGGGCAGGGTCTGACCGCCCAGCGAGAGCGGCGAGAAGCGCAACGCCGCCAGGTCGACGATGCACTTGCGGTACGTCGCGGCCACCTTGTCGTGCTCGCTGTTGACCGTCGGCGCCTTGGCGATCCACTCTTCCAGGTCGTGCTGCAGGGCGAGCCGCTCGTTGCCGTGCACCCGCAACCCGAAGCGGAGGTCCCGACCGCCCGGGCCGAGCGCCAGGGTCTGCACGTCGATGCGGGTGTCCCACTGCTCGTTCGGTTCCAGGTGGATGGAGTACGCGAAGCCGTTGCGGTCGTACCGGGCCGGCGCGGAGGACGAGATGATCGTTTCGCGCTTGAAGTTGCCGCGCCGGTAGCCCAGGCGCAGCCGGTCCGGCTCGGCCTCACAGTAGATCTCACCCTTTTTGTTGAGGATCTCGTCCTTGACCTCGAACAGGTCGGCGAAGTCGCAGCCGGCGTCCATCCGGATCTCCAGGTCGACTGCCTTCTCGTCGTGGTTGAGGATGGTGATGTCTTCCCGGAAGCTCCCACCGACCGCCCGTTCCCGGATGATCGACAGTTTCGCGTCCACGTAGTGCGTGGCCAGCCCGGGCACCAGGAAGAAGCGCGACTCGTAGTACTGGAGGTCGTCGTAGGAGAGGGCGTTCAGCCGCTCACCGTTGACCGTGAGCACCCACTTGGAGAGAAAGCGGGTGTCGATGGAGAACAGCCCGGTCGGTTCGGTAGGTGTCGCCTCGATGTCCCCGGTGGCCTCGCTGACGACGAAGTTGTTGCCGTCGAGGATCCGTACGGTGTGGCTGGGCGCCATCACTGCACCCCCTTCCGGTAGCGCTGCGGTCCCCTGGCGTACGGCGAGCTGGGGAAAATCCGTTCGACCTGCACCACCAGGCGGGCGTCACCGGTGACCGTCATGTCCCCCCGGAGCAGCGCCGCCAGCCCGTTCTCGCGGCCGGTGACCAGTTCCTCGAAGAGCGCGGGGCTGGTGCCGACCACCGTGTCGGCCTCCATGTCCTGCCGGCTGACCTGGATGTTTCCCCGGTCGATCCGCATCAGCCAGTGGGTGGTCTGCGGTCCCTCGTGCAGGTCGAAGCGCAGGGCTCCGGAAATCTTCGCCAGCAGAGGTTCGTACCCCTGCTGGTCGAGGTCCTCGAAAAACCGCGTGGTCGCATCCGCCATCGGGCCCCTCCTCCCGGTCGCTCATGTCCCGCAGCAGGGGTCCCCGACGCCCGGTGGCTCAACCTCACCCGCTTGGGGTGATACCGCGCGGCCGGGTGGACCCGGTCACCGGCCACGCCGAGTTGCCGGGTGCGGTAGCGCACGGGCCCGTGGCGTCGGGCCAGCGCGAAGCCGGCTCCCGATGGCTCGGGAACCGGCTTCGGTTGGTGGAGGCGATCAGTTGTTGGGATCGTCCGCGCTGATGTCGGCCAGCACCGACTGGGGCTCCCGCTCGACCGCCAGATCGCCCATGGACACCAGGCCGATCAGCCGGCCGTCCTCCACCACGGGCAGCCGCCGCACGGCGTACGTCCGCATCAGGTCGGCGGCGGCGACGGCGTCGTCGTACTGACTCACCGTCACCACGTCCTTGGTGGTGATCTGGTTCAGCCGGGTGGTGTCCGGGTCCATGCTCTCGGCCACGCCGCGGACCGTGATGTCCCGGTCCGTGACGATGCCGACCACGTTGTCTCCGTCGGTCACCACCACGTCACCGATCGCGGAGTCGCGCATCTCCTGGGCCGCCGCGACGAGCGTGGCGTTGCCGTCCATGGTCACCAACCGGGTCGTCATGAACTCTCCGACCGTTGTCATGGCGCCTCCCTCTGGGTGTCGGGCAACCAGGGGTCTACCCGACGGCCGCAGCCAGTAACGTGGCCGGTCACCGCGCGGGCGCTGCACGCTCCGCCAGAGCGTGGGTCGGCCGCCACGACCGGCGAAGGCCGGGCCCGGTGTCGCTGTGGTTCAGCCCTCGGCGGCAACCAGCTCGGCAAGCTGCACGGCGTTGAGTGCCGCGCCCTTGCGCAGGTTGTCGTTGGAGCAGAACAGCGCCAGGCCGTGCTCGACGGTCTCGTCGGCGCGGATCCGGCCGACGAACGTCGGATCCTGCCCGGCCGCCCGCAACGGGGTCGGCACATCGGAGAGCGCGACGCCGGGCGCGTCGGTGAGCAGCTCGTACGCCCGCTGCGGGCTGATCGGCCGGGTGAACCGGGCGTTGATCTGGAGCGAGTGGCCGGTGAAGACCGGCACTCGTACGCAGGTACCGGAGACCTTCAGGTCGGGGATCTCCAGGATCTTGCGGCTCTCGTTGCGAAGCTTCTGCTCCTCGTCGGTCTCCGCCGACCCGTCGTCGACGATCGAGCCGGCCAGCGGCAGCACGTTGAAAGCGATCGGCTGGGCGAACGAACGGGGGGCGGGGAAGTCCACCGCGCCGCCGTCGAAGGTGAGCCCGGTGGCGGTCTCGGCCACCTTGCGGACCTGCTCGTCCAGCTCGGCGACGCCGGCCAGGCCGGCGCCCGAGACCGCCTGGTAGGTGGAGACGACCAGGGCGACCAGTTCCGCCTCGGCGTGCAGCGGACGCAGCACCGGCATGGCGGCCATCGTGGTGCAGTTCGGGTTGGCGATGATGCCCTTGGGTCGGGCGGCCACCGCATGCGGGTTGACCTCGGCGACGACCAACGGCACCTGCGGGTCCATCCGGAACGCCGAGGAGTTGTCGATGACGACCGCACCGGCGGCGGCGACCCGAGGGGCCAACTCCTTGGCGGAACCCTTGCCGGCCGAGAAGAGCACGATGTCCAGCCCGGAGTAGTCCGCGGTGGCCGCGTCCTCGACGGTGATCTCCTCGCCGCGCCACGGCAGCGTACGCCCGGCCGAGCGCGCCGAGGCGAACAGCCTTACCTGCTCCGCCGGGAAGTCACGCTCCGCCAGCACCTGCCGCATCACGCCACCGACCTGGCCGGTGGCTCCCACAATGCCGATCCTCATGCCCGCGAGGCTACCCAGCCCGGCGCCCGGACCGGGAACCCTTTCCCACCGCCGGGGATCCCGCCGGCCGGGCCGAGCCCGTCCGGTCCGGGACAGTCACCACCCGCCGACCGGTTCAGCCGGAAGAACACCGCCGCAGCACCGTGGTCCGCCGCAGCATCTCAGCTCGGACCGCCGACGCCGCGACCGACGTCACAATCCCGGCCGGTGGGCTTGTCGATCAACCCGCCGGCGGGTGGTCGATCAGCTCACCGAGACCGGTGGCCACCAGCTCGTCCCTGATCACCGCGGCGTCGCCCTCCACCACCAGGGTCAGCGACTCCGGGCGCAGGTGCGTGGCGGCAGCCGCCGAGACCTGGTCCACCTGAGCACCGAGCAGTTCCTCCCGCAGCCGGGCATGGTAGTCGTCCGGCAGGTCGTGCACCACAAGCGTGCTCAGCGCCCCGGCGATGGCCCGTGGGCTCTGCAACTCGACCGAGAGCTGGCCCGCCCGCCAGGACCGGGCCACCGCCAGCTCGTCCTCGGTCACCCCGCCGGCCTGGGTACGCGCGATCTCCCCGACCGCCTCGACCAGCGCCGGTGCGGTGACGGCCGTCTGCACCCCCGAGCTGACCGCGAACCGGCCGAACCGACGGGACGAGGCGAAGTCGCCCCGGATGCCGTACGTGTAACCGCGCACCTCCCGAATGAGGTGGTTCAGCCGGGAGGTGAACGCTCCGCCGAGCACGGTGCCGGCAAGCGCGATCGGCACATGGTCCGGGTGCGCCCGGTGTGGTCCCGGATGACCGAGCCGCAGCGTGGACTGCACCGATCCGGGCCGGTCGACAAGGATGATCCGCCGCTCGGCACGCACCGGCACATCGATCGGTGCGCCCCGGTCAACCGGCCCGCCGCCGGTGCCGGTGAACGCCGTGGCCGCGAGGGCGTCCAGGTCGAGCCGGTCCAGGTCGCCGGCGACGACGAGGGTGCCCGGACGGATGAACCACTCCGAGTGGAAGACGGTGACGTCCTCCACGTCCAGACCGGCCACCGAGTCGGGGTCGCCGTACATCGGGCGGCCCCAACGGTTGCCGGCGCCGAACAGGTCGGCGCGCAACGCCGCGTCGGCCCGAGGTCCCGGATTGGCCCAGTCCATCCGTAGTGCGGTCACCTCGTCGTCGCGGACCCGCCGGACGTCGTCCGGGTCCAGCCTCGGGGTACGCACCGCCTCGGCGAGCAGTTCCACCGCCGCACCCAGCCGGCCCACCGGCACCTGCACGCTCGCCTGGAAGGTGTCCCAGTCCAGCCCGGTCACCAGCTCGGTGCCGAGCGCCTCGATGGCCAGCGCGTACGCGGTGGCGTCGCGCTGGGTGGTGCCCTCCTCCAGCGCCTTGGCCAGCACCCCGCCAAGTCCCTCGCGGCCCACCGGTTCCCGGCCGGCGCCCGCGTCCAGCAGCAGCATCGCCACGGCGAGGTTCTGCCCGGGCAGGTGCGCGGCGACGACGTCGCCACCGGCGACGGAGCGGCGGACCACCTGGGGGAAACGGTACGGGCGGGCCGCGCCCGGGCCGGGCCGGTCAGCGATCAGGGTCACTGAGGGCCGCTCACTGCTCGCGCTCACAGCTTCTCCTCGGGAAGGTAGGTCAGGGTCGCCCGGTCGTCGGCGGCAAGCGTGTCGGCCGCCACCTCGGCGATTTCCTCGGCGGTCACCGCGAGCCAGGCCGGTAACCGCTCGGTCACCGTGGCCGGGTCACCGAACTGGGTGGCGTACCGGCTCAGCGCGTCCGCCCGACCGTCCACCGTGGACATCTGCCGCCACCAGGCGGTGGTCAGCAACGCCTTGGCGCGGTCCAGTTCGGTGGCGGTGACCGGCACGGTCGCCAGTTCGTCGACCACCTCGGCGAGCCCGGCCGCCAACCGCTCACCGCTGACTCCCGGGCGGGCGGTGGCGGTGGCGATCAGCGGTGCCGGGGCGTGCGCCAGGTCCACCCCGTACGCCCCGACCAGATCGGGCTGGGCGATCCGTTCACCATCGGCGAGCCGCTGGTAGAGCCGGCTGCCCCGACCGCTGCCGAGCACGGTGGCCAGCACCGTCACCACGTCGTACCCGGGGCTGCCGAACGGATGGGTGCGATGCGCGACGTACACGCGGGGCGCCGGCACCTCGGTGACCACTGTCTCCTCGGCCGGCACTCCGGTGGCCGGCACGACCCGGCCGTCGGGTGCCGGGGGGATGTCCGGCCGGGGCGGGATGCCGCCGAAGTACTTCTCGGCCAGGGTGACGACCTCGTCGACGGTGGTGTCACCGACCACGGTGAGCACGGCGTTGTTCGGCGCGTAGTAGGTCCGGTGGAACGCCTGGAAGGTGGCCAGGTCGGCGGCGTTCAGATCGGCCATGGACCCGATGGTGGCGTGATGATATGGGTGACCCGGCGGATAGAGCAGCGGCAGCAGCCGCAGCCAGGCGTCGCCGTACGGCACGTTCTCGTAGCGCTGCCGCCGCTCGTTCTTGACCACGTCCCGCTGGTTGTCCAGCGTTTCCTGGGTCAGCGCCGGCACCAGCCCGCCCATCCGGTCGGCCTCCAGCCAGAGCGCCAACTCAAGGTGCTCCGCCGGGACCGTCTCGAAGTAGTTGGTGCGGTCCGGGTTGGTGGTGGCGTTGAGCGAGCCGCCGGCCCCCTGGACCAACTTCATGTGCTCGGTCTTCGCGACGTGCGTCGAACCCTCGAACATCAGATGCTCGAAGAGATGGGCGAAGCCGGTCTGACCGGCCGGCTCGTGCCGGGAACCCACGTCGTACCAGAGGTTGACCGCAACCGCCGGGGCGGTGCGATCCTCGCTGACCACCACGCGCAGGCCATTGTCCAGTCGGGTCGTCGAGATCGGCCAGGGGTAACCGCTGTCGGGCATGGCACCGACGCTATCCGATCTTTCGTCCCGGCAGGCCCCGGGACACCCCACCGGCGAGCCGCGCCCAGTGACGCGACGACCGCACGTCACGGGGCAGCGCCGAGGGGCGGCATCGACGGTACGGCCCTGGGTATGCGGAAGACATGCCGACGATTCCCTGGCCGCAGCCCGCCGTCATCACCGAACGAGCGGCACGGGCCCTGGCCCGGCTGCGCCGGGGCCGGATGCTGCACCCGGCCGGCCGGTCCTTCGCCGGTGAGGTGCTCGTCTGGGGTACGGCCGGCCCGCCGACCGGTGTCCGGCTGCTCGACCGGCCCGGTCGCTACCCGGCCACCGTCCGCCTCTCCAAGGGAACGCCCACCCCGCACGCCTGGCCCGACGTGCTCGGCCTGGCGGTGCGGATACACCGCCAGGCCGGACGACCGTTCGATCTGCTGGTCAGCTCCAGCGCCGCCGCGCCGGTGCTGCGACACCTGCCACTGCCCCGACGTCGGTTCACCGGCACGTACAGCTCGGTGATGTCGTACCGGACCGGCCGGCGGCGGCTCTGGTTGGCCGCGCTGGCCGACCCGGAATCACCCGACCTGGGCCACGACCTGTCCGGCCTGTCCACCGCGGTGGCGGCCGGCCGGCCCGGGCTGGTCCTCGCCGTCGCCTCCGCCGTCGGACCGTGGCGACCTTTCGGGCAGGTCACCATCGGCGATCAGCTCGGCGTGCGGGAGGACGCCGCGCTGGCCTTCGACCCGGTGGGCAACGTCCCGGAGGAACTGCGGTTGGCCGGGCCCCTGGCCTGGCTGCGCCAGCACACCTACCGAGGATCCCGCCGAGGGCGCGGCGCCAGCGCTCAGTCCGGCGGCTCGACGGGGTTGACGGTCTGATCCGACGTACGCCGCTCCAGCACCGTGTCGGGGGCGGCGTTCTGGTCGGCCTCCCGGGCGTCGGACTCGGCCAGGATCGCGTCGGCCTGGGCATGCGCGTCGTCGCTGCCGGCCGCCGCCTCTTCCGGTAGCAGGTGGGCGCGGGACTCCACCCGCTCCTGGTCGCTTCGCTCGTCAGTCATGCCGCTCCTCATACCCCGCCCCCGTCTCCCGCACTCGGGGGCGGGCAGGGCTCCTCCTCAACGAGGACGGGGCCCTGCCACAACGTCAAGCTCGGCTCAGCGGAACGGGCCACGCACCTCGTAGGTGATGCCGCCGGACGAGGAGCCGGAGGTGCCACGCTGCGACGAGAAGTAGAACCGGGTGCCGTCCGGCGAGAAGGCCGGCCCACAGATCTCCGAGGAGGACTGCCCGGTGATCCGCAGGAATGGCGCGACCACCCCGGCGGGAGTGATGACGTTGATCTCCATGTTGCCGCCGTCCTCGGCCACGTAGAGGTCGCCCGAACCGGCGCCGGTGATGTTGTCCACCCCGGTCAGCGGCGCGCTGCCGGAGACCAGGGAGTCGTCGTACGCCAGATCGATGCGCTGGTTGACCGCGTCGTACGCCCAGACCCGGTTGTCGCCCTTGGTGGTGAACCAGCAGGTGCCGTCGTCGTACCAGCAGCCCTCGCCACCGTTGAACCGCTTGGCACCGGAGACCTGGCTGCGGGTCAGCGTCGGCGACCCGTCCGGGTCCGGCACCCGCGCCCAGGTCACCGGGCCGCTGGTGGCGGTCCCCGCGACCAGCACCTCCAGGGTGCCGGCGGAGAGATTGCCCCAACTGTTCGGCCGGAACCGGTAGAAGCACCCGTTGCTCTCGTCCTCGGTCAGGTAGATCACCCGACGGTCCGGGTCGCAGGCGGCGGCCTCGTGCTTGAACCGTCCCATCGCCGCCCGCCGCACCGCGGCGGTGCCGCCCTGCGGGTACGTCTCGTAGACGTATCCGCGGCTGACCTCCTCACAGGAGAGCCAGGTGCCCCACGGGGTGGCGCCACCGGCACAGTTCTGGTTGGTGTTGGAGAGGATCCGGTACGCCGAGGCGATGCTGCCGTCGGCGTTGAACCGCACCGCCGAGGCGCCACCGCCCGGAGTGATCTCGGAGTTCGAGACGTAGATCCAGCCGGTGCCGGCGACGAAGCAGGCACCGCCGTCGGGGGCGTCGTGCCAGGTGTACGACGTCCCGGAGACGGTCTGGCGGGACCGGGCGATCACCCGGCTGGTGAATCCGGTGGGCAGCTGGATGCCGTTGCTGTCGGCGCTCCGGAGCGAGCCGTAGGGGCTGGGGCCGGGCTGAGCGGGCGCGGCCACGGCGGCGCCCGCCCACAGGCTGCCGGAGAAGGCGGCGGCGCCACCGGCGACGGTGGCGCGCAGGACGGTACGACGATCCATGGGAAACCTCCGGATGATCCGCGTTCGGCGACGCTGGAATTACCGGGAGTTTCATCGACTCTGATGAACGCCGGGGGAGGCTCTGTCGACGAGAGGATGAGCGCTCGGGCGCGGTCGGGTACGCTTACCGCCGTGACGCGCTCGTATCGATGGTTTAGCCAGCCGGCTCGCAGGCCGGTGACTTCACCATGATCTGACGTCACCGTTGTCGAGCCGGCCGGGCAGGAGCTTTCGTTCCTGCCCTTTCGCGTACGAGCAGCCGGCTCGACCCGGGCACCGGCCCCGGGTGCGGTCGGCGGAAGGATGCCCACCGTGACGACCCCGGAGAACCACCGGGTCATCGACCAGCGGATCGACCGTGTCGTACCGCTGACCACCCCAGCCCTGCTGCTGCACGAACTGCCTTTGGACGACGCCCTGACGGCGGCCGTGCTGGCCGGCCGCCGGGCGGTCGGTCAGGTGCTCGACCGTACCGACGACCGGCTGCTGGTGGTGGTCGGGCCGTGCTCGGTCCACGACCCCGCCGCCGCCCTCGACTACGCGCACCGGCTGCGCGCGGCGGCCGAGCGGGTCGACGAGGACCTGCTCGTCGTGATGCGGGTCTACTTCGAGAAGCCGCGTTCCACGGTCGGCTGGAAGGGTCTGATCAACGATCCGGGGCTGGACGGTTCCGGGGACGTCAACACGGGTCTGCGTCGAGCCCGGGCGCTGCTGCTCGACGTGCTGCGTCTCGGCCTGCCGGTGGGTTGCGAGTTCCTCGACCCGATCACCCCGCAGTACATCGCGGACACCGTCGCGTGGGGGGCGATCGGGGCGCGCACCGTGGAGAGCCAGGTGCACCGCCAGCTTGCCTCCGGGCTGTCCATGCCGATCGGCATGAAGAACCGTCCGGACGGCAGCATCGGCACCGCGGTCGACGCGATCCGGGCCGCCGGCGTGCCGCACGTCTTCCCCGGCATCGACGTCTCCGGCACCCCGGCGATCATGCACACCCGGGGCAACGCGGACGGCCACCTGGTGCTGCGGGGTGGCGGCGGCCGGCCGAACTACGACGCCGCGTCCGTCGCCGGTGCGCTGGACCTGCTGCGCGCCGCAGAGCTGCCGGAACGGCTGGTGGTGGACGCCAGCCACGCCAACAGCGGCAAGGACCACCGTAACCAGCCCGTGGTGGCCGCCGACGTGGCCGCACAGATTGCCGCCGGTCAGCGGGGCATCGTGGGGATCATGCTGGAGAGCTTCCTGGTACCGGGTCGACAGGACCTCGACCCCACCCGCGAACTCACCTACGGCCAGTCGGTCACCGACGCCTGCATCGGCTGGGACACCACCGACGAGGTGCTCGCCGAACTGGCCGCCGCCGTCCGCGCCCGCCGTGCCACCCGCGCCACCACATCCCTCCCCACCCCCGCCTACCCGCCCTCCCCCCCCCCCCCACCGACCGTTTTGATCATGAGGTTAGCGGCAGTAGTTGATCTCCACGGTGCCGCCACCCTCATGATCAACGCAGAGGGGCGAGGGGGTGGGTGGGGGCGAGGGGGTGTTTTGGCGGGGTGGGGGCGGGTAGGTCACGGGGGTGAGCGATGACGTACCCGTGACCGAGGCGCCCACGGCACCGACGACGCAGGCTCGGCTACCCGAAGCCATCCTGGCCGACGTGCCCGTGGTCGACACCGCCGCGCTCGATCCGCCCACCACCGACCTGCCCGGCACGGTTGCCGCGGTCGGGGACGAGGTGGAGACCGAGGAGGTGGACACCCGTCCGCTCGACGAACTGCTCGACGACCTCTACCACGGTCAGGAGCGGATCAGTCAGGTGGACATCTACCGCCGCGCGGTCGCCGCGGAGCTGCCGGCGCAGCTGCTGGCCCGGCTCAACGCGCTGCCACAGGGCGAGTACGCGGTCGACGAGGTGACCGACCTGCTGGGTGGCTCGGCGGGCTGATCAGCCGGCCGGGACCGGCGACGAGGAGAGGTACACGATGACGCAGCGCGAGGAAGATCAGCACCCCCATCCGCCCGCGCTCGGCCAGCCGCCGGAGGGGACGGACACCCTGCCGGAACCCGACTTCGCCAACGAACACGACCGCACCGCCGTCGACCGGGACATCGTCACCGGCGCCGACGAGGACGAGCGGGAGCCGGAGTCGCCGCGCGGCTGGTCCGGGATGCAGCGCTGAACCGCGGTCCTGCCGCTGGCTGAGGCCCCGCGAGGCAGGCCCGGCTACCTGTGAGTCACCCGGCAGCCCAGGTGACTGCCATGCCGCCGGCAACCGGCCAGACAGCAGCAACGACGAGGCCGACCCGTGTCCCGGCGTCGGCCTCGTCGTGGGTACCGTCAATCCTTCTCGCCGCCACCGCCCTCGGCCGCCTGCTGGGCCACCGCGTAGCCCATCTGCAGGAAATCGGAGGCGGCCACCGCGGTCAGTGCCGTGGCGACGAGCCGGGTCAGTCGCGGCGCGAGCACCAGCCCGCCGGTGAGACCGGTGGCCACCCAGACGGCCAGGCAGAACGGGCAGCTGAGCAGTTCCCCGATGGCATGGCGGGTGGAGCTGCCCGAGTCGCGCACCTGCTCCATCACCTCGCCGCTGCCGATCGGTCGGTCGTAGCGGGTGAAGGGGGCCCGCAACGGACTGGTCACCGCATCCTTGGAGAGCAATCGGCTCAGCTTGTGGGTGGCGATGGCGAGCAGCACCACGTCCGACGTGGCAGGCCGCTCGGGCACGCTCCGCCCGGTCACCTTCACCAGACCGGCGATCGCGCCGGTCACCCCGGCGTAGGTGCCCATCGCCGCCAGGTAGCCACCGAGCGGGCGGTGCTCGTGCGGCGCGTACGCCTGGCGCAACCGCGCCACCTTCTGCTTCAAGTCGCTCACCCGGCCTCCTCTTCGGGTCACGCTACGATCCGCCGCAGTCCGGCGGGGGGTTCGATCGAGTCGGCTCCGGTCGGGTCAGCCGGCCTGCAGGTTGTCGGCCACCTCGCGGGCAAGGCTGTTCAGCGCCTCGTCGGCGAGCCGGTCGACGTCCTCGCCGCCCCCGCCGAGTTCCAGCCGGAGCCGGGAACCACCAGCGTCGACCGGCTCCACCTGCAGCTCGGCCGACCAGTCGGCGCTACGGGCCGTCCAGCGCGCCCGCAGTTGCCCGGCGTCGCCCTCCCGGGCCGGTTCACCCGACAGCAGCGGCTCCGGCAACCACGACGAGATCCGGTCGGGGTCGGTGGCCGTGTTGAAGACGACCTCCGGGGGCGCGGACACCCCCCGCTCCGCGTACGCCATCACGCGTCCCGCAGCCGGCTCGGGTCGACCTCGCGACCTGGGTGGCGAGCGAGATACTCGGTCTCCAACTCGGCGGTACGCCGCAGGTGATTGGCGAGCGCCGAGTCGGTGGCGTGGCGCAGCGTGTCCAGACGGGTGCGGTGCAGGCTCTGCATCTCCCGAATGAGATCCTCCTCGCCCAACTCGGCGGGATCGACACCGAGCAGGTCCGCCTCAGGTGCGGGGGCCGGTGTCCGGTCGTCGCCCCACTCGGGAATCCGCTGCTCGGGGCTCACCTCCGTACCGCCGGCGGGAAATCCGTCCTGTCGTCCCGATGCCGTCATCTCGCCCCCTCATCCGTCCCGGGCTGGCGTCTGTACGGTTGCCCACCTCGCGTATCGCCAAACCACGACGCACTACGACACCGCGTCGGAGAAGGCGGCCGGTTTCGGTACCCTCGTGGCATGAAGCGGCTCTGGACCCCGGCGTGGATCGCTCGCCACGTGGCCATGGTCGTGCTGGTGACCACCTTTCTCGGCCTCGGTTGGTGGCAGGTCAGCCGAGCCGCCGCGGGCAACGCCATCAGCTGGGGTTACGCGGTGGAGTGGCCGATCTTCGCCGGCTTCGTGGTCTTCGTCTGGTGGCGCGAGGTACGCCATACGCTGCGCACGGAGGCCCCGCCGACCGGGGACGCCGTCGCGTCGGCGCCCACCGGCCACCCGGGCGAACCCGTCGGGCCCGGGCGTGCCACCGCTCCCGACGCGATCGACGCCGAGCAGTCACGGACGGGGATCCGACGTCCGGTGCGGGTCGCCCGGGTCCCCGCCGGTCCCGGCGAGGACGACGCCGACCTGGCCGCCTACAACCGCTACCTGTCATGGTTGAACGCCAATCCGGGCGCGAAGCCCGGTGACTATCCCGGCTGAGCCGGGCCCGGAAGGACGGACGAGAAGTGCGCGCTGCCCTCACCCGCTACCGCGTGATCGCCTGGGTCGTCGGCGTGGTGCTGATCCTGCTGGTCGTGATCGGCATGCCGCTGAAGTACGGCTTCGACAACCCGGTCGTGGTGGAGACCGTGGGCCAGGCACACGGCTTCCTCTACATGGTGTACCTGGTCGCCGCGTTCGACCTGTCCCGCCGGGCCGACTGGCCACTCAAGCGCATGATCCTGGTGATGCTGGCCGGCACCGTACCGTTCGTCTCCTTCTGGGCGGAGCGGCGGGTGAGCGCGCTGGTCGCCACCGAGCAGCGGGAGCGGGAACAGGCGCAGGCGCCCGAGCCGATCGCCGGGTAGCGACCCGCCCTCACCGTCGCGGTCGCCACGGGTCGGCTCCGGCCAGCGGATCCTCCCACCCGCCGTAGCTGTTCATCTCACGGGCTCGACGCAGTGCCCGGCTCACCTGGCCGAACTGCTGCTCGTCGTCGCTGCTGAACAGCAGTTCGTCGGTACCCGCCCGGCGGCCCCACAGCTCGTACGCCGGTGGCCGCCAGCGGTCGCCCGCCGCCGCGAGCAGCACCGGCACCAGGAACACGGCACCGAGCAGCAGGTACGCCCCGGCGGTGAGCCGTTGCAGCCCTCCGGTGAACCCCAGCAGCAGTCCCACCCCGCCGATCACCACTGTCGAGACCAGCACGGCCCGGGTCGCCGCCCGGTCGTGCGGCCCCCGGGTGCTGTGCAGATGGGTCAGCTCGGCGACGCGCCAGGTGCTGCGGCCGACGGTGAATCGGTCGACCGTGACGATGATCCCGGGCCGGGCGTAGAGCAACGTCGGCCCGGTGCCGGCGCCTCGGGGTGTTCGTGGCGTCCGCGTTGTCGCGCCATCAGGATTCACGCCCCCTCCTCCCACGGCTGGTGGCACCGGGTCGGTCTCCGTCGGCCCTGCGTATCGACGCCGGTCGGCGGGAATCCCGGTCGCGCGATTCATTGTGGGCCGCCCGCGCCACTCCGACTGCGGCGTTTGCAATGGTCAGAGGCTTGCGCGGAGCCGCCGCCGCCGGAAAGAGGCCACCAAGTCCGGCTTGTCGGTCAAAACGCCCCGGCGTCCGACGTCATATGCCGGGAGCGACCAGTCCGACATGTCGCCGATAACCTGCTTGGCGCTGATTGCCGCTGGGTGTTCCGCCACAGCACTCCCAGTGGTCCCGGCTTTCTCTGCGGACGACTCCCGTCCCGTACTAGGTTGGGCAGGTCGGCTCGGCCGGCCGCTGTCCACCAGGACGGCACCGGGCCGTCGCCGTCGCGGAGCCTCAGCCGCCCGCGCCGGCCCCGGAGAGGAGCATTCGGCTCTTGTCGTCCCTGACGCACACGCTGCGTGCCCTGACGGTCGCCGCCCTTTCACTGGCGCTGCTCGTGCCGGCGACGGTGGCCCGGGCCGAACCTTCCCCCGCCGAACTGACCCGGCGGATCGAGAAGGCCTCCGTCGAATTGGAACGCGTGGTGGAGGCCCACAACGAGCTGCGGGAGAAGATCAAGGAGAACCGTTCCGCGGTGGAGCGGTTGCAGGACCGGATCGGCCCGCTGGAGCAGCAGGCCGAACAGAGCCGGGCGGACGTCGGCGAGCTGGCGGTGACCGCGTACAAGACCGGCAGCCTCGGCACCGTCGACGCGTT
This sequence comes from Micromonospora sp. C51, assembly GCF_018070435.1. Classification (NCBI taxonomy): domain Bacteria; kingdom Bacillati; phylum Actinomycetota; class Actinomycetes; order Micromonosporales; family Micromonosporaceae; genus Micromonospora; species Micromonospora sp. C51. The sequence goes on from NZ_JAGPXQ010000004.1 coordinate 44,023, forward strand.
GCTGCACGGCGGTGACTCGACCTCCGTACTGGACCGGCTCGGCACGCTGGACCACCTGACCCGACAACGGCAGGCCACCATCGCCAGCTACACGGCCGACCAGCGGCGGCTGCTCGACGAGAAGACCCGGCTGGACGTCACGCTCAGCCGTCAGGCGGCGCAGTCGCGCGAGTTGTCGTCGGCGAAGAAACGAATCGAGCGCGATCTCGCCAAGCTCTACGAGATGCGCCGGGAGGCGTACGGCCGGGCAACCGAACGACCGACGAACCGAGCCAGCAACGCCCAGGACGCACCCGCCGTCTCCGGCAAGGCCGGCGTCGCTGTCCGGTACGCCTACGGCGCGCTGGGCAAGCCGTACGCCTGGGGCCAGGACGGGCCGGGCAGCTACGACTGCTCCGGGCTGACCTCGGCCGCCTGGCGGGCCGCGGGCCGGTCCCTGCCGCACAACACCCGGATGCAGTGGGGCGTGGTGGCCCACATCAGTCGCGGCGAGTTGCGCCCCGGCGACCTCGTCTTCTACCGCAGCCTCGGCCACGTGGCCATCTACGTGGGCGACGGGCAGGTCATCCACGCACCGACCTTCGGCCGCAACGTGGAGAAGCGACCCGTGGACCTGATGTCACCGTACGGTTACGGTCGGGTGCGTTGAGCCGCCGATCGTGAGGTGCCGTTGCGGCGGCACCCGACAACGAAGAACGGCGAACGGCCGGCGTCCGATGGACGCCGGCCGTTCGCCGTTGTTTGTCGTCTGCTCAGGCCGCTTGCAGGCCCTCCGCTCGGGCCAGCTCGCGGAGCCGGCCGAGCGCCTGGATCTCCAACTGCCGGATCCGCTCCCGGGACAGGGAGAACCGCGAAGCCACCTCGGTCAGCGAGTGCTCCCGGCCGTCCTCCAGCCCGTACCGGGCCCGCATGATGCCGGCCGAACGGTCATCCAGGTGGTTGAGCAGCCCTTCGATCCGCTGCCGCTCCAACCCGGTGAGCACGATCTCCTCCGGGGAGGGAGCGTCGCTGTCGGCGACCAGGTCACCGAGGTTGGTGTCGCCGTCGTCTCCGACGGGCGTGTCCAGCGACACGGTGTCCTGTGACCAGCGGACCAGTTCGTTGACCCGCTCGACGGTCACCCCCAGGGCTGTCGCGATCTGCTCCGGCTCCGGGTCGCCGCCCAGCTCACGAGTGAGCTGTCGGGCCACGTTACGCATCCGGTTGACGTCCTCCACCAGGTGGACCGGCAGCCGAACGGTGCGCTCCTGCTGGGCGATCGCCCGGCTGATCGCCTGACGGATCCACCACGTCGCATAGGTCGAGAACTTGTATCCACGCTCGTAGTCGAACTTCTCGACCGCCCGCACCAGACCGGTGTTGCCCTCCTGGATGAGATCCAACATGGGCATGCCGGAGCGGACGTAACGTCGGGCGATCGACACGACGAGTCGCAGGTTGGCCCGGATGAACAGGTCCTTGGCCCGCTCCCCGTCGGCGATCAGCCGCTCCAGTTCCTCCCGGGTTACCCCGTCGGGGACGCGGTCCTCGCCCAGCAGGTGCTCGGCGTACAGGCCGGCCTCGATGGCCTTGGAGAGGTCGACCTCCTTGGCGGCGTCCAGCAGCGGCGTCCGGGAGATCTCGTGCAGGTAGACTCCGACCAGGTCGCGCTCCTCGGCGACCTCGTCAGTTCGCATTCCGATGTTCTTGTCCACGGTGCCCACGGTCCCCTCGCTCGCGCCGGTTGCCCGGTTCCTTGCCATCCCCACGCCCATCAGCCCTCCCCCGTAGCCTTCGCTGTGCCCATCGGTGCTGACATCTACACAACAGATGAGACGTGTCGGGGATTCCATGTCGTGGGTCGAAAGTGTCACGAATGCCTGATAATCAGCTGAGAGCAGCGTCCACGTTTGCTGTCAGCACCCTGCCTGGCTGTCCTCGGCAGGCACCCCGTGAGGTCGACGGATCGACGGATCGCCGTCCGTCCCGGTCCATGGCAGCACTGCCCGGCCGATAGGCACAGCGACCCGGGTCACCACCGTGCTGCGATCCTGGTCACTGCCGGATACGCGTACGTGGACCGCTCGGTTCATCCACGCCGGTGGTAATACCCCACGCCCTGATGAACAATCCGCGCCCCGGTCCTATGCCCGCCACCGGCCAGCGCTCCGGCCGGCTGTCGCGTTCCTGACGCGAGCCTGGTCCGCAGGCGCCGCGTACCTGCTCAGGGCAGTTCGCGCCGCATCGTCCCGCCATGGCCCGTCCGGTCGGCACGCCACTCCCGGCGACCGGACGGCCGTTGTGAGTGGCGATCCCGCGGCGCGCCGGCTTCAGCCGTCACGCCTCTTCCGGCCCGGAATCCTCCCGGGTGGGTCTCACGGTCCGCCGATCGGGCATCGCACTACCCTCAGGTCATGGCGAATCGCAGTGTGTTGGTCACCGGGGCCACGGGCGGACTGGGCCCGGCGGTCAGCGCCGCGTTCGTGGCGGCCGGGTGGCGAGTGGTCGCGCCCCAGCGCCGGCAACCGGACCCGCTGAGCGGACCTGAGGCCAACGCTCCCGTCCGGACGGTCGCGGACCTGACCGACCCGCAGGACGTCGCCCGGGTGGCCGAGGTGGCGGCCGGAGATCCCGAAGCGCCCCTACGCGCCGTGGTCAACCTCGTCGGCGGTTACGCCAGCGGCGGTCTGGTGCACGAGACGCCGGTCGAGGACTTCGAACGGATGCTCACCCTCAACCTCCGCCCGACCCATCTGGTCACCCGGGCCGCGCTGCCCCACCTGATCGCCGCCGGTGGTGGCGCGGTCGTCTGCGTGGCTGCCCGGGCGGCGGTCGCGCCCTTCCCGGGAGTCGGTGGCTACGTCACCGCGAAGGCCGCCGTGCTCGGCTTCGCCGCCGCGGTGGCGGTGGAGTACAAGGCGGCCGGAGTCCGCTGCAACACGGTGCTGCCGAGCGTCATCGACACCCCGACCAACCGCGGCGCGATGCCGGACGCCGATCACACCCGATGGGTGGACCCGGCAGAGATCGCCTCGGTGATCCGCTTCCTCGCGTCGGACGAGTCGGCACCCACCAGTGGCGCCGCCGTACCCGTCTACGGACGGGCTTGAAGCGGCACCAGTTCCGTCACCGGCGCCGCGTAGTCGGTTGGCTCGCCTCCGGCTGCCAGCCAGGCGTTCAGGTGCCCACGAATCTCCTGGGCGATCTCCTCGGCCGGGAGATCCGCGTTGACCGGCACGAACGTCGGATACTCCGGCAGCGTGCGGTAGGCCAGGTCAGCGGCGGCCAGGAAGCCGAGGCTCTCGTGGTCGGTGCCCCTGCGCTCGATCCGCCGGTACGCCTCGATCGGCTCGACGGTCAGCAGGAACGTCACCTGCGGTCGGGGGAACAGTCGATAGGCGGCCCGGACCAGCCGCTCCCACCGGTGCCCGCCATGTGCCCGCAGGCTGGCGTACTGGCAGGCGGCATAGCGGTCCATCACCGCGACCCGTCCGCTGAACAGGCCACCGATCAGCGTCATCGCGATGGCCAACCAGCGCAGCACGGACTCCGCCAGGAGCATCCCGTCCCGGCCGAGGAGGCTCTGGGCATCCGGCCGACCGAGTCGGTGCGCCGCCCGGCCGAGCCAGCGCCGTCCACCCGCGTTGCGGTGATAGGTGGCCGGTAACCCGGCTGCGGTGAGCGACTCGGCGAGCCGATAGGCCTGGGTGGTCTTGCCCGAGCCGTCGATGCCGATCAGGGCTACGGTGCGAAGCCGGCCCCGGGCACGGCGGACTCCCGTCGACGCGAGCGCTCCCATCGATCTGGCCACCCTGGAAAGGCTATCCGACGAGCGCACGAGGGTGCACCATAGATCCGGTTTGAGACCCGTTCGTCCCCTTGCGCGCGCGGCGCAGGTGTGGGCGACCGGAATGCCGGGTACCGATCGGAGATCCCACCGGTGGCACCCCCGACGAATCGACGGGAGAGGCGAGATGGCCGAGCGCGACGACGAGACTCTCCTACACACCCTCAAGAAGGTCGCCGCCGTGCTCAAACAGTCCGAGATCCCGTTCGCTCTCGGCGGCAGCTTCGCCGTCTACGCGCACGGCGGGCACTCCAGCGAGCACGACGTCGACTTCCTCATCCGCGAGTCCGACGTCGAAGCCGCGCTGGAGGCGCTGGGGCAGGCCGGTTTCACCGCCGAGCGGCCACCGGAGGACTGGCTGGTCAAGGTCTACGACGGCGGTCGGATGGTGGACCTGATCCACCGCCCGGTCGAGACGCCGGTGACCGAGGAGACCTTCACCGACACGGTCGTACGGCCGGTGGACGCCATTCACATGCCGGTGCTGTCGGCCACCCAACTGATGGTGCACAAGCTGCTCAGCTTCTCCCAGCACTACTGCGATTTCGCTCGGGGGCTGCCGCTGGCCCGTTCGCTGCGTGAGCAGATCGACTGGGAACGGGTACGCAAGGAGACGCAGCACTCGCCGTACGCGGAGTCGTTCCTGGTGCTGCTGGACAGGCTGGACGTCGTGCCGCTCTCCGGCACGGCCGACGGGAAGGGGAGAACGTGACCGCGCACCTCGACTCCGGCGCCGGTCCGCCCGACGAGTACGTCGAGGCGGAGATCCACCGGCTGCTCACCGAAGATCCGGCCGTTGCCGAACAGGGAATCACCGTGGTCCGCACCGAACGCGCTCTCGTGCTGCACGGCGAGGTCGAGAGCGCACACCGGCGGGAGGAGATCCTGCGCCGGGTGGCCGAGCGCTTCCCGGACGTCCCGATCAGCAGTGATATCGGGGTGATCCGCGCGCAGGCGCCCACGGAGATCGAGCAACTGCCCTGAGGGAGGTTCGATGGTTATCCGGATCGCCGCCGTGGGCGACGTGCATCTGGACGAGGACGTGGTCGGCCGATTCCGGCCGGCCCTGGAACAACTGCCGGGCAGCGTCGACGCGCTGCTGCTCGCCGGCGACCTGACCCGGCACGGCACCGAGGCCGAGGCCCGCTGCGTGGCCCGGGAGTTCGGTGGCCTGGGTGTACCGGTGATCGCCGTACTGGGCAACCACGATCACCAGTGCGACCAGGTGCCCCAGGTGGTGGGGACGCTGGAGGAGGCGGGCATCACCGTGCTGGAGGGCGACGGGGTGGTGCTGGACTGCCCGGGTGGCCGCCTCGGCGTCGCCGGGGTGAAGGGCTTCGGTGGCGGTTTCGCCGGCCGGTGCGCCAGCGACTTCGGCGAGCCGGAGATGAAGGCGTTCGTACGCACCACGACCGAGAGCGCCGACCGGTTGAGTGAGGCGTTGCGCTCGCTGGACTGTGACGTGCTGGTGGCCCTCACCCACTACGCCCCGGTCCCGGACACCCTGGCCGGAGAGCCGCTGGAGATCTACCCGTTCCTCGGCTGCTACCAGCTGGGGCAGGCAGTCGACGCCGCGCCGACCGCACTCGCCCTGCACGGGCACGCCCACCACGGCTCCGAACGCGGCACGACCCCGGGCGGGGTACGCGTACGCAACGTGGCCCACCCAGTGATCAAGCAGGCGTACAGCGTCTTCCATCTGGGCGATCACCTTGATCAGGGTGAGGTTTCCGGAGTCGCCGCCGGGGGTATTCAGCAACCATGGAGCTGATTCTCTGGATTCTCGCAGTCGTACTGGTGGTCGCCGGCATTCTCGCGCTGTTCCGCCGGCAGATCCTCTGGGGCATCGTCCTCATCGTTGTCGGGCTGCTCGTCGGCCCGGGTGGGGTCAGCATCTTCAATTGACCTGGCGGCGCAGGGCGCCGCTCACCGGACCCGCCGGGGTCGTCGCGCCCGGTACTCCGTCCTCCCGACAGGAGTTACCGGACGCGGCGACCCCGGCGTGCTGTCGTCGGTCGGTCGGGACCGGGTGAGGGCCGGTCGGGACCGGGTGAGGAAGGCGAAGTCGGCGCCCTTGTCGCGGTAGACGACGGGCCGGGAAACCACGCAGGCGGGCGTGAACAACACGCTGCCGGCCCGGACACGATGAGGTGGCCCGGCCCGACGATGGGGACCGGGAAGGTTTGCCGCCGCCGCTCAGCGGAGAACCCACCGACCATGCGGACGAGTGCGGAACACACCCGACGGAACGGTGCCGGCCAGTGGTGGGCGCTTGCCGGTTTCGCGGTGGCCGTGCTGGCCGCCGCCGTGATCGGCAACCTGGCCGCGTCGGGCGCCGCCGACCAGTACGCGAACCTCGACCGGCCCGCGTGGTCGCCGCCGTCCTGGCTCTTCGGCCCGGTCTGGACCGTCCTCTACGTGACGATCGCGGTCGCCGCCTGGTTGGTCTGGCGCCGGGTGGGCTTCGGTGCGGCCCTCGGCGCGTGGGCGGTCCAGCTCGTCCTCAACGCCGCTTGGACGCCGCTTTTCTTCGCCGGCGACCGGTATGGGCTGGCGTTCGCCGAAATCGTCCTGCTGTGGTTGGCGATCGGGGTGACCGTCCTGCTGTTCGCCCGGGCGAACCGGGTGGCGGCGGTACTGCTGCTGCCCTACTGGGCGTGGGTGACCTTCGCCGCGGCCCTCAACTACTCGATCTGGCAGCTGAACAGCTGACCGACCCTGCTCCGACGCCGGGCCAGCGGCGGCGGGGACAGCGCCGGCAGCGCCGGCCGGCAGTGGTGCTCCGCTGCCCGCCAGCCAACCTCCGCCGAAGAGAATTTCCACCGTCCCGGTCCATCAGCGGGAGGATCCGCTGATCGACAGGGCTCTTTCCCGCAGATGGGCGCGGATCCATGGCCCCTCGCCAGGTTTCCGGATTGTTACTCGCTCGTGTCCCTCCAGGGGTGGACCCCAGGCAGATGCAAGCGCTTACATGTGAAAACGCCCATCGGACCGGCGCCAGGTCAACCGGACGCGATCCCGGCCGGCGCCGGACAGGAAGGAGGACGGCATGGCGGTCTCTGCCAGGCCACGCCAGGCCCTCGCGATCGTTGGCGCGATCGGACTGGCACTCAGCGCCACCGCTTGCGGCACCGGAAGCAGCAGCAACGGCGGCAGCAGCAACGCCGATTCCGCGGAGTGCGCCCCGTACGAGGACTACCAGGGCCACGAAGGCAAGACGGTCAACATCTACTCGTCGATCCGAGACATCGAGGCCGACCGCCTGGCGGAGTCCTGGAAGCAGTTCGAGGACTGCACCGGCATCACGATCAATCACGAGGGAAGCGGTGAGTTCGAGGCTCAGCTCCCCGTACGGGTCGACGGCGGCAACGCCCCCGACCTGGCTTTCATCCCCCAGCCCGGCCTGCTCGCCCGGTTCGCCGAGCGCAACCAGCTGAAGCCGGCCAGCGCCGAGACCAAGGCGATGGCCGAGCAGAACTACTCGCCGGACTGGCTGAAGTACAGCACCGTCAACGGCACCTTCTACGGCGCGCCGCTCGGGTCGAACGTGAAGTCGTTCGTCTGGTACTCGCCGAAGATGTTCCAGGAGAACGGCTGGACCGTCCCGACCACCTGGGACCAGATGATCCAGCTGAGCGACAAGATCGCCCAGAGCGACGTCAAGCCGTGGTGCGCCGGCATCGAGTCCGGTGACGCCACCGGTTGGCCGGCCACCGACTGGATCGAAGACGTGATGCTGCGGACGCAGACCCCCGAGGTCTACGACCAGTGGACCACGCACCAGATCCCCTTCAACGACCCGCGGGTCGCGGAGGCGCTGGACCGGGCCGGCACCATCCTGAAGAACGACAAGTACGTCAACGGTGGTTTCGGTGGGGTGCGCAGCATCGCCACCACCTCCTTCCAGGAGGCGGGCGTGCCGATCACGCAGGGCAAGTGCGCGCTGCACCGGCAGGCCTCCTTCTACGCCAACCAGTGGCCTGAGGGCACCCGGGTGGCCGAGGACGGCGACGTCTTCGCCTTCTACTTCCCGGCCATCGACCCGGCCAAGGGCAAGCCGGTGCTGGGTGGCGGCGAGTTCGTGACGGCCTTCGCCGACCGTCCCGAGGTGCAGGCCGTGCAGACGTACCTCGCCTCCGGCGAGTACGCCAACAGCCGCGCGAAGATCGGCGACTGGGTGTCCGCGAACAACAAGGTCGACCTGGCCAACGTCGCCAACCCGATCGACAAGCTGTCGGTGGAGATCCTCCAGGACGACAGCACGGTCTTCCGGTTCGACGGTTCCGACCTGATGCCCGCCGCCGTCGGCGCCGGGACCTTCTGGAAGGGCATGGTCGATTGGATCAACGGCGGGAACACCGCCAGCGTCCTGCAGGGCATCGAGAGCAGCTGGAAGTAATTCCGGTGGTGGGCCGGTCCGCGTTCGCGGGCCGGCCCACCGGCTCTACCGAGGACCCGGGGAGGGTTGATGGACTTCGACTTTGCCGAGCAGGCACCCAAACTGATGATGCTGCTGTGGGGGTTGGTCGCCTTCGCGGTGGTGGTGGGCGGCCTGCTGGTGCTGCTCGACGCGGTGCCGGCCTTCTTCGCGCGGCGACGCGAGGCGCGATTCGTGGCCGCTTCCGCCAGCGGAGCACCGCTGCCCGTGGGGCGGCCCAGATCCCGTGAGGGGCTGTTCGCCACGTTCTTCCTGTTGCCGACGGTGGTGCTGCTGCTGATCGGCCTGGTCGTACCGGCGCTGCGGACCACCCTGCTGTCCTTCATGGACGGCGGCAGCCAGAACTTCGTGGGCCTGGACAACTACCGCTGGATGTTCGCCGACGACTCGATCGTTCGGGTGCTGCTCAACACCCTGGTCTGGGTGACCCTGGTTCCGCTGGTCGCCACCTCGATCGGCCTGATCTACGCGGTGCTGGTCGACAAGGCCCGGCTGGAGGCGGTGGCCAAGTCGCTGATCTTCATGCCGATGGCGATCTCGTTCGTCGGCGCCAGCATCATCTGGAAGTTCGTGTACGCCTTCCGGAGCGAGGAGCAGGAGCAGATCGGTCTGCTCAACCAGATCGTGGTCAGCCTCGGCGGCGCACCCCGACAGTGGCTGCTCGACTCGCCGCTGAACACGCTGCTGCTCATCGTGATCATGGTGTGGATCCAGGCCGGTTTCGCGATGGTGGTGCTGTCTGCGGCGATCAAGGCGATCCCGGCCGACATCGTCGAGGCCGCCCGCCTCGACGGGGTGAGCCCGTGGCAGATGTTCTGGCAGATCACCCTGCCCAGCATCCGGCCCGCGCTGATCGTGGTGGTGGTCACCATCTCGATCGCCACGCTGAAGGTCTTCGACATCGTCCGCACCTCGACCAACGGCAACTACGACACCAGCGTGATCGCCAACGAGATGTACAACCAGGCGTTCCGGTACGGCCAGAACGGGCAGGGTTCCGCGCTCGCGGTCTTCCTCTTCGTCCTGGTGATCCCCATCGTGATCTTCCAGATCCGCAACCTGCGTCAGCAGCGACGGGAGGGCTGAGATGACCACCACCACTCCCCCGGTCGCCTCCGGAGCACAGGAGACCAGCGGCCGGTCGACTCCCGCGGCGCGGGTACGCAAGCGGCTGAACACGCACACCGCGACGCTGATCGCCATCGTCATCGCGGTGGTGTGGACCATCCCGACCTTCGGCCTGTTCGTCTCCTCGTTCCGGCCGGAGAACCAGATCAAGACCACCGGCTGGTGGACGTTCTTCCGGGATCCGGAGTTCACCCTCCAGAACTACCAAGAGGTGCTGTTCGGGCAGTCCGCCTCGTCCGGGCAGCTCGCCAGCTACTTCATCAACTCGTTGGTGATCACCCTGCCGGCGGTGCTGTTCCCGCTCGCCTTCGCGGCCCTGGCCGCGTACGCGCTGGCCTGGATCAACTTCCGGGGTCGGGACTGGGTGTACATCGCCATCTTCGCGCTTCAGATCGTGCCGCTGCAGATGGCCCTGGTGCCGCTGCTGAGCTTCTTCTCGCGCGGAGTCAGCCTGGGCGGCATCACCCTGATGCCCGCCTGGAACCTCGACGGCGCGCAGAACTTCGCCCAGGTGTGGTTCGCGCACACCTGCTTCGCGCTGCCGTTCGCCGTGTACCTGCTGCACAACTTCATCTCGCAACTACCGAAGGATCTGATGGAGGCGGCCCGGGTCGACGGGGCCACCCACCCGAAGATCTTCCGCACCATCGTGCTGCCCCTGGTTGCCCCGGCGTTGGCCGCGTTCGGCATCTTCCAGTTCCTCTGGGTCTGGAACGACCTGCTGGTCGGGCTCATCTTCGCCGGTGGCAGCGACGTCACCGCCCCACTCACGGTTCGCCTCGCCGAACTGGCCGGTACCCGGGGCAACGAGTGGCAACGGTTGACCGCCGGAGCGTTCGTCTCGATCGTCGTACCGCTGATCGTGTTCCTGTCCTTGCAGCGCTACTTCGTTCGTGGGCTGCTCGCCGGCAGCGTCAAGGGTTGATCCGCCGTGGTGTCGCCGCCTGTGGGCGGCGGCACCAGGCGGGGACGTGAGCGGGGTGTCACGTGACGAGGATCGACGACGTCGCCCGGCTGGCCGGCGTCTCCACGGCCACCGTCTCCCGGGCGCTGCGCGGGCTGCCCACCGTGTCGGCGGCGACCCGCAGCCGGGTGCTCGCCGCCGCCGAGCAGTTGCAGTACGCGGTGTCGCCCAGCGCCTCGCGGCTGGCCGGCGGCCGGACCGGCACCGTGGCGGTGGTGGTTCCCCGGATCACCCGGTGGTTCTTCGGCGTGGTCGTCGAGGCGGCGGAGGACTTCTTCCACCGGGCCGGATACGACCTGCTGCTCCACAACCTGGGTGGGCGGGAGCAGAATCGGCAACGCGTCCTGCACGCCACCCACCTGCACAAGCGGGTGGATGCGATCATGCTGGTCGCGACTCCGCTACGGGCCACCGACGTGACCGCGTTGGCGGCGCTGGACCTACCCGGCGTCACCATCAGCTCCGGCACCACCGTGCCCGGCTGGCCCTGCGTACGCATCGACGACGTGGCGGCGGCGCGGACCGCCACCCGGCATCTGCTGGATCTCGGGCATCGGCGGATCGCGCACATCTCCGGTGATCCCGACGACGAACTCGCCTTCAGCGCCCACCTGGATCGGCGCCGCGGGCATCAGGAGGCGTTGCGCGCGGCCGGGTTGCAGCCGGACCCGAGTCTCGACGTGGAATCCAGTTTCGACATCGCCGGCGGCACCCGGGCCACCGAGGAACTCCTCCGGCGGGGGGACCCACCGACGGCCATCTTCGCCGCCTGCGACGAGATGGCGATGGGTGCGCTGACCGCGCTGCGCGACGCCGGGCTGCGCGTTCCCCAGGATGTCAGCGTGATCGGCATCGACGACCACGCCCTCTCCGGCGTACTGGGGCTGAGCACCATCGCCCAGCCGGCCGTGGAGCAGGGCCGACTGGCCGCGCAGTTGCTGCTCGATCCGCTCTGCGGACGGCCCGACGACGCCAACATGATCAAACAGGATTCCTCGGTGATCCTGAACACTCGGCTGGTCGTGCGTGATTCGACCGCGCCCGCCCGGGCACACTGAACGGCAGCCAGCACGCCGTCCGGCCGGCCGGTCTGGACGGCTCGACCATGGGAGTACGCCCTGAACCACGACGCGACGCAGCAGACCCCACCGACCGGATGGTGGACGGAGGCGGTGATCTACCAGATCTACCCCCGCTCGTTCGCCGACTCGGGTGGCGACGGGATCGGCGACCTGCCCGGGATCACCGCCCGCCTCGACCATCTGGCGGAGTTGGGTGTCGACGCGGTCTGGCTCTCCCCGTTCTATCCGTCCCCGCAGGCCGACGCCGGCTACGACGTGGCCGACTACCGGGACGTCGAGCCGCTGTTCGGCACCCTCGCCGACGCCGACGACCTGATCGCGAAGGCCCACGCCAACGGATTGCGGGTGATCGTCGACCTGGTGCCCAATCACACCTCCTCGGCCCACGCCTGGTTCCAGGCCGCCCTGGCCGCCGGTCCCGGCAGTGCCGAGCGGGGACGGTACATCTTCCGCGAGGGTCGCGGACCGGGCGGCGCGGAGCCGCCCAACGACTGGCAGAGCGTCTTCGGTGGCCCGGCCTGGACCCGGGTGCCGGACGGCCAGTGGTACCTGCACCTGTTCGACACCGCCCAGCCCGACCTGAACTGGGACAATCCCGAGGTCCGCACCGAGTTCCTGGACGTGCTGCGGTTCTGGTTGGACCGGGGCGTGGACGGCTTCCGGGTCGATGTGGCGCACGGTCTGGTCAAGCAGGCCGATCTGGCCGACTGGCAGGATCCGCAGGAGATCCTCTCCGGGCAGGAGGCGGACAAGCCCCGCCCGCCGATGTGGGACCAGGACGGCGTGCACGAGGTCTACCGCGACTGGCGACGGCTGCTGGACGGCTACCCCGGCGAGCGGATCCTGGTGGCCGAGGCGTGGGTGGAGCCGGCGGAGCGGTTGGCCCGCTACGTACGTCCCGACGAGATGCACCAGGCGTTCAACTTCGAGTACCTGCTCGCCTCCTGGACGGCCCCCGCCCAGTACGCGGTGATCACGCGATCGCTGGAGGCCACCGACGCGGTCGGCGCGCCCACCACCTGGGTGCTCTCCAACCACGACGTGGTGCGACACGCCTCCCGGCTCGGGCTGCCGATCGGTGCGCCCCGACCGAACGGCATCGGGATCGGCGACGAGCAGCCGGACGCCGCCACCGGGCTGCGTCGGGCCCGGGCGGCCACCCTGCTGATGCTGGCCCTGCCCGGCTCGGCCTACCTCTACCAGGGTGAGGAACTCGGGTTGCCGGAGCACACCACCCTGCCCGACGCAGCACGGCAGGACCCGACCTGGGAACGCAGCGGGCACACCCAGCGGGGCCGCGACGGGTGCCGGGTGCCGATCCCGTGGGAGGCCGACGCGCCCTCGTACGGCTTCGGGCCCACCGACGCGAGCTGGCTGCCGCAGCCGCCGGTCTGGGCCGAGTACGCCCTGGACCGTCAGCGCGGGGTGCCCGGCTCGACGTACGAGCTGTACCGGGAGGCGTTGCAGCTGCGCCGCGCGTACGGACTCGGTCGGGGCACCCTGGAGTGGCTCTCCTCCGCCGACGAGGTGTTGACCTTCCGCAACGGCGACCTGGTGGTGTCCACCAACTTCGGTGCCGCCGCCGCCCCGGTGCCCGCGGGCGAGGTGGTGCACAGCAGCGCCCCGCTGAACGAGGACGGATCGGTGCCCACCGACGTGACCGTCTGGGTCAAGGTTTAGCCAGCGAGTCGGGTGCGGAATCGCCGCTGGGCGGGGGTTCCGCACCCGGATCCTTCTGAACGCGGGTGTGCAGCAGCTGCCGGACGTCGGCGATGTCCTTCGGTGAGGTGCGGGCGGCGAGCCAGTACATGACACCGGTGGGGATGAAGAAGAGCTGGAAGGCGGCCAGCCCGACGGCGTAGTTCAGCGGCGGCGGGAAGGCCACCCGCAGCCCGTGGAACGCCACCCCGACCAGGCCGTTGCCGGCCGCCCGCCCCACCCCGTTGACCAGGTTGCCGAGGCTGTAGACGGTGCCCCGGTTCTCCGGCGGGTTGACGTCGGCGATCAACGCGAACCAGTTCGGCGAGTTCGCCGAGGTGAGCGCCAGGGCCAGCAACGCGGCCAGCAGACTCAACCCGACCGTCGGCTCGCTGAACACGCTGCCCAGCACCGCACCGACGACCGCGCCGGTGCCGGCCCCGTCGGGCACCTCGATGCGGATCGGCACGAAGAACAACACCAGGTAGAACGGGAGCGCCGCGAAGATGCCGACGGAGGCGACCAACGCCCGGCCCGAGGGCGTACGCCGTTGCAGCGCGTCGCCGACCAGCCCGCCGACGATGGAGAACACCCCACCGAGCTGGAACAGCGCGGCGAAGACGGCGCCCACCACGATGGCGGTCGCCGCGGTGTACCCCTGCTCCTCGGCCCGCTCACGGAAGAGCACCGGCAGCCAGACCAGCGAGCCGAAGGCGGCCTGCGCGGTGAGTCCCTGGAGGATGAGCCACCGGTTGGTCCGCCGGCCCAGGATGACCGGCAGGTCGGCCCGGCTGATCCGGTAGTCGTATTCGTCACCGGCGGCGAGCGCGGCGGCCAGTGCCGGCTCGCTCTGACCGCGCCGGATGTCGTACGTGAACAGGTAGGCCGCCGTGGCGACCAGACCGACCACGGTGAGCACCAGGAACGGCCGCCGCCAGTCGGTCGCGCCGAGCAGCCCGCCGACGAGGCCGCCGGCCACCGTGCCGACCCCCTGGGAGAGCCCCCAGAAGCTCATCACCAGGCCCCGACGACGAGGCGTGATCAGATCGGTGACCACCGAGTAACCGACCGACCCGACCGCGCCCAGACCCACTGCGGCGAGCAGTTGCGCGGTCAGGAAGGTGGGGTAGTTCCCGGCCAGTGCGCTGCCGCCGGTACCGGCCGCCCACAGCAGTGTGCCGATCATCAGCAACGGCTTGCGGTTGGTACGGTCGCCGAAGTACGCCCAACCGACCGCCGCCACCGCGCTGACCAGGAAGCTGATCGCGGTGACCAGGCCGAGCAGCCGTTGCGGCACGTCGAAGGACTCGGCGATCGCACCGTACAGCGGGGGCACCAGACCGATCGCCACGTTGTCCAGCGAGGCGAGCAGCACGAAGACCACGACGCTGTAGAGCCGACGCGGCGCGCTGCTGCCCCACACCCGTGCGGGTGCGCCCGTGGTCAAGGTCATGCGGGCAGCCAACCAGGGCGGGATAACGAGCCGATCACCGGGCCACCCTTCAGCGCGGCCGAGATCGTGCTCGGTCCCGGATCGGGTGGCTCCTCGTCACGCGGACACCACCCGACCCGGGAACGGCGTGATCACCCCTGGGACAACCGGTCCAGATGGCGTTCCCGGGCCTGCGCGTAGCGCTCCCGGATGCCGGGCACCGGTTCGGCGGCGTGCTCCTCGGTGCCGGACGGTGTCCAGGACGGCGGTTCCCCCGTGCCCAGAGCCAACCACGCGGCCTGCCGGGCGGCACCGTCGGCGACGTACTCACCGGGCGGTGGGACCACCACCGGGCAGCCGAAGACCTGCGCCGCGATGCGACGCACCGCCGCCGAGCGGGCACCGCCGCCGACCAGGATCACCCGGCGTACGGTCGCGCCCTGGGCGGCGAGCGCGTCGAGCCCGTCGGCAAGGGCGCAGAGCATCCCCTCCACGGCGGCCCGGGCCAGGTGCGCCGGAGTCGAGGTGCGCAGGGTCAGCCCGTGCACCGCCCCGGTGGCGTCCGGCAGGTTCGGAGTGCGCTCACCCTCCAGGTACGGCACCATGACCAGCCCGTCCGCGCCGGGCGGCGCGGACAACGCCAGGTCGGCCAGCTCGTCCAGACTGACCCGCAGCATCGCCGCGGCGGCGTCCAGCACCCGGGCCGCGTTCAGCGTGCAGACCAGCGGCAGGAACCGGCCGGTCACGTCGGCGAAGCCGGCGACGATACCGCTCGGGTCGGCCGCCGCAGTGTCCGCGACGCTGAAGACCGTGCCGGAGGTACCGATCGACACCACCACGTCGCCGGGACGCGCGCCGACGCCGAAGCCGGCGGCGGCGTTGTCGCCCGCGCCCGGCCCGAGCAGCGTCTCGCTCGGGCCGGTGGCGGCCACGGCACCGGACAGCGCCGCCGGAGCCAGCCGGCCGGCGGCCTCGGCGGGGCCGAGCACCGTCGGCACCCGCACCGCGCGGCCGAGCGCCCGTTCCAGCAGGTCCGGCCGGTACTCGCCGCTGGCCGGGGACCAGTAGCCGGTGCCGCTGGCGTCGCTGCGGTCGGTACGCAGCGCATCCAGCCCGGGCGCACCGGCCAGCCGCCAGGTCAGCCAGTCGTGCGGCAGGCAGACCGCCGCCACCCGGTCGGCGTTGGCCGGCTCGTTACGGGACAGCCAGCGCAGCTTGGTGACGGTGAAGCTGGCCACCGGCACGCTGCCCACCGCGTCAGCCCAGAACCGGCGCCCGGCCTGCCCCTCGCCCGCCTCCTGGATCAGCTCCGCCGCGGCACCGGCGGACCGGGTGTCGTTCCACAGCAGCGCCGGCCGGACCACCTCGCCGGACTCGTCGAGGCAGACCATGCCGTGCTGTTGACCCGCCACGGAGACCGCGGCGACGTCGGTGAGCCCACCGGCGGCGTCGATCGCCGTCCGGAGGGCCGACCACCAGGCCGAGGGGTCGACCTCGGTGCCGTCCGGGTGCGGTGCCCGGCCCTGCCGGACCAGGGCACCGGTCTCCGCGTCCCGGACGACCACCTTGCACGACTGGGTGGAGGAGTCCACCCCGGCGACGAGCGGCATGCCGGCCGCCTCAGCGTGCGCCGAGCAGGTGCTCGACGGCGAGCTGGTTCAACCGGACGAAGCCGAAGCCCTTGGCGGCCACCGCGTCGACGTCGAACTCCTCGAACGCGCTGGTGTCGGCGAGCAGTTCGGCGTAGCCCTCGCCGTCGCCGAGGGTCGGCACGCCCAGTTCGGCGACCTTGCTCGCGGTCAGCGCCTCGGCCACCTCCGGGTCGGCCCGGAACGCCGCGGCCCGCTCCTTGAGCAGCAGGTAGGTGCTCATGTTCGCGGCCGCCGACGCCCAGACCCCGTCGATGTCCTCGGTGCGGGAGGGCTTGTAGTCGAAGTGGCGGGGGCCGTCGTAGCCGGGGCCGCCGGCCGTGCCGCCGTGCTCCAGCAGGTCGACCAGCGCGAACGCGTTGAGCAGGTCGCCGTGGCCGAAGACCAGGTCCTGGTCGTACTTGACGCCCCGCTGACCGTTGAGGTCGATGTGGAACAGCTTGCCCTGCCAGAGCGCCTGGGCGATGCCGTGGACGAAGTTCAGCCCGGCCATCTGCTCGTGCCCGACCTCCGGGTTCAGCCCGACCCGCTCCGGGTGGGCCAGGGTCGAGATGAACGCCAGGGCGTGCCCGACGGTGGGCAGCAGGATGTCGCCACGCGGCTCGTTGGGCTTCGGCTCCAGCGCGAAGCGCAGGTCGTAACCGCGGTCGATGACGTACTGGCAGAGCAGGTCCACCGCCTCGCGGTAGCGCTCCAGCGCGGCCTGGACGTCCTTGGCGACGTCGTACTCGCCGCCCTCCCGGCCGCCCCACATGACGAAGGTCTTCGCGCCCAGCTCAGCGGCGAGATCGACGTTGCGCAGCACCTTGCGCAACGCGTACCGCCGAACATCGCGGTCGTTGCTGGTGAAGCCGCCGTCCTTGAAGACCGGCTGCTGGAACAGGTCGGTGGTGACCATCGGCACCACTAGGCCGGTCTCGTCGAGCGCCTTGCGGAACCGCGCGATCTGGGCGTCCCGGGTGGCGGCGTCCGCGCCGAACGGCACCAGGTCGTCGTCGTGGAAGGTGACACCGTACGCGCCCAGCTCGGCGAGTCGGTGCACCGACTCCACCGGGTCCAGCGCGTCTCGGGTGGCGTGGCCGAACGGGTCTCGGCCCTGCCAGCCGACCGTCCAGAGCCCGAAGGAGAACTTGTCGGCAGGGGTGGGACGGGGTGCCATGGCAGACCTCCGGTGGTGTCATCCGCTATTTGTTCAGTGGTTGAATTAAATGACTGTGATGTGGCAGTGTCAAGGGGTGAAGCCACCCGCAGCCCCGGCCGGCGCGGTGCGGCAGGGCAGCCTGCGTGAGCTGAATCTCGCCCTGGTGCTCGGCCGCATCGCCGCCGCCCGTCGCCCCCCGTCGCGGGCCGCGCTGGCCGCCGACACCGGCCTCACCCGGGCCACCGTCTCGGCCGTGGTGGAGGATCTGGTCGCCGGCCGCCTCGTCAGCGAGGCGGAGCCGACGCCCCGGGCCGGCGCCGGGCGTCCGGCCCGCGGTCTGATGTTGGCCGGCGACGGTCCCGCCGGTCTGGGGCTGGAGATCAACGTCGACTATCTGGCCGCGTGCGTCGTCGACCTTGCCGGTCAGGTACGGCACCACACGGTACATCGGGCCGACCTGCGACCCGTCTCCCCGGCCGACGCGCTCGGCCGGCTCGCCGAGCTGGCCGGCCGGGCTCGCGCCGACGCCAACGCCCAGGGCCTGACCCTGGCCGGTGCGGCCCTGGGCGTGCCCGGTCTGGTCGACGACGCCGGTCGGGTCCGCCTCGCACCCAACCTGGGCTGGCGGGACGTGCCGGTGCCGGAGCTGCTGGCCGACCATCCCCCGCTGACCGAGACAGTCGACGGGGTGCCGCCCCTGGTGGTGGACAACGAGGCGAACCTCGCGGCGTTGGGCGAACTGCACGCCGGTGCCGCACCGGGCAGCTTCCTGCACATCTCCGGCGAGGTCGGCATCGGCGCGGGCATCGTCCTGGACGGCGCGCTGTTCCGAGGTGCCCGTGGTTGGAGCGGCGAGATCGGGCACATTCCGGTCCGCCCGGACGGGCCACCCTGCCGCTGCGGCGGCCGTGGCTGTCTGGAGCTCTACGCCGGGCAGGAGGCGATCCTGTCCGCCGCCGGCCTGGCCGGGGCGGACCTGCCGGCCGACCGGGCGTCGACCCGGCTGACCCAGCTCGCCACCGCCGAGCACCCCGCCGTGCTGCGCGCCCTGGCCGAGGCCGGCACCGCGATCGGGGTCACCGTGGCGAGCGTGGTCAACCTGCTGGACCTCGACACGGTGGTGCTCGGCGGCGGCTACGCCCCGCTCACCGGCTGGCTCCGGCCACCCGTACTCGCCGAGATCGAACGCCGGGTGCTCACCGCGGCCTGGTCACCGGTCACCGTCCGACCGGCCACCCTCGGTGCCACGGCCGCCGCGGTGGGAGCGGCCGGATCGGTGGTACGCCGAATCATCGCCCGCCCCGGCGGATGGTTGGCCCGGCTCTGATGCTCTCCACAGGAGCCCCTCGGGAACCGCTCGGTACGCTTGCCCCCAGGCAACCAACCGTCACCCCGAGGAGTGCACCACCGGAATGCGTACTGGTCGACAGCGCCCGACGCCCGGTGGCCGCCGGTGACCAGCACCCGGCAGGGCGCCTTCGCCGGTGCGGCCGGCGAATGGGCCGACGACGGGCGGTCGGGCCGTGCCGCCACCGAGGCACCGCACACCACACCTCCGGTGGACACCGATCTCGCCCGTGAGCTGCTCGACGGGCTCGACGAGGCGGTGCTGACCACCGACGCCGCCGGGCTTGTGGTGTTGGTCAACACGATGGCCGGGCGGTTGCTGCCGGACATCGTCGTCGGAACCGACCTGGCCGGCTGTCCGGTGCCGGCGCTGGCGGCCGCGAGCGCCTCGAATGGGGATGACTTCGAGGGTGAGCACCACGGTCGGCGGCTGCGGGGGGTCCGCCGCGCCCTGGGCGGCAACCGGTCCGCCTGGTACGTGCGGGACGTCACCGACGAGCACAGCCGGGTGACGGAGCTGCTGGTCGAGCGTCGGCGTACCCAATTCCTGGCCCGCGCCGGTCGTCGGCTGGGCCTGGCACTGGAGCGTGACCAGGCGCTGCACGCCGTTGCCACCCTGCCCGTGCCCTATCTGGCCGATCTGGCCCTGGTGGTGCACCTGCCAGCCACGCCGACCGAGTACCGGCCGCACTGGGTCCGGTACGCCGCTGACGACACCGCGCCGATCACCGGCACGGCCGACTGGGACGTGGTCGCTGCCGTACCCGGTCTCGTCGAGGCCCTCGACGGCGAGACCACCGATCCGCGCCCCTGGCCGACTCTCGGGCCGCAGAGACTCGACCCGTTGCTCCCGGCGGATCTCGATGCGCCCGCGACCCTGTTGGTCAGTCCGATGCCCGGCGCCGGTCGGACGGCCGGTGCCCTGGTGCTGCTCCGCCGAGCTGAGCGGGCCGGCTTCGACCGCCGCGACGTCGAGCTGGTCCGGGAGCTCGCCGCCCGGGCTGGTGCCGCACTGGCCACCGCCCAGCTGCACGACGCACAGAGTCACCTCGCTCAGGTGCTCCAGGACAGCCTGCTGCCGCCGAGGCTGCCCACGGTGACCGGGATGAGCATGGCCGGCGGCTACCGCGCGGCCGGGGACAGCCTGCGCATCGGGGGCGACTTCTACGATGTGTTGCCGACCGGCGACGGTGCGCTGTTCGCCGTCGGGGACGTCTGCGGCAAAGGCGTCGGTGCGGCGGTGCTCACCGGCCGGGTACGCCAGTCGTTGCAGACCCTACGTCTGGTCGAGCAGCAACCGCGGGAGCTTCTCCGACTGCTCGACCAGGCGCTCCTCGACACTCCGGACGCGGCCCGGCGCGGCCAGTTCACCACCCTGCTGCTGGGTGCCGTACGCGTCGGACCCGAGGGTGGGCTGCGGGTACGGATCGCCGGTGGCGGGCACCCGGCGCCCCTCGTGATCCGCGCCAACGGCACGGTGACCGCGATTCGGGTGGGCGGAATGCCGGTCGGCGCGCTGCCCGACGCCCGGTTCGCCACCGCCGACGTCCGGCTGCGCCCCGGTGAGTTGCTGTTCACCCGTACCGACGGGGTCGCTGAGGCCCGGGGCGGCCCACGCGGCACAGAGATCTTCGGTGAACGGCGGCTACGCCGGGCGCTGGCGGCCGGCGTCGGGCTGCCCCCGGCCACGCTTGTCGACCTCGTGCTGCACGAGGTCGACACGTGGTGTGCCGGACACCGACACGACGACATCGCGATGCTGGCGATCGGCTCGGCCGAGGACTGATCCGACGGCCATCCGGCTGGGCGGCACCACCGACGGTGGTACGCCACCGGTGCCCGATGCGGTGCGGCCCCGTCTGGTGGGCCTGGTCAGGCCGTCCGGAAGACGGAGGCGTCCCCCGCCGCCCAGCCACGCGACGCCGCCTCGACGGCATCCCGGCCTTCCGTCTGTTCCACCCGTGGTTCCTCGGCCTGCGGCACCAGCGGCGACACCTGTCGGACGACCCGCGCGCGAGCGGCCTCGTCGAAAGCGCGCAGCCCGCGCAGCAGCGCCTCCCGGGCCTCGGGAGCCATGTCGGCCAGGATCGCCGCCAGGTGCTGACGACGGTCGTCGCGCAGCTCGGCCAGCAACCGGCGGGCCTCGGCGGTCAGATGCAGCGAGATCTCCCGCCGATCGGCACGACCCGGCTCACGCTCCAGCATCCCGGCGGCCACCAGCCGGTCGCAGAGTCGACTGGCCGAGGAGAGCAGCATGTCCAGGCCGGTGGCGAGGCGACGCAGGTTGATCCCGTCGTGCCGTTCGACGAGCATGACGGCGCGAAGCTGGGCGGTGGAGATGCGGTTGGCTGCCCGCTCCCGCGCACCGTCCCAGACCGTCAGCAGGGCACCTGCCGCGGTGTCCAGCTCGGCAGCCATACTCATCTCGGGTCCCGGTGGACCATGCAGTTCCGCCATGGTGCGCCTGAGCGTACCCCGATTCCGTCGGCGGATGGGCTTGTGATCAAGGAGAGACCATGACCGAGCCGGTCGACAAGGGCCGTGCGGCCATCACCGCCGCCCCCGTGGACCTCCTCGTGACGCGCGTCGGGGAGCTGTTCGAGCAGGAGTACGGCATCGCCGACACGGAACTCCTCCAGGTCGACTACCGGCTCGCGGCGCTGCTGCCGCTGGGCGGTGGGGAGGCGGTGACGACGCCCGGCCACCCGGCGTGGCGCTGCTTCGACCACCAGAGCCCGACCCACGCCGACGGCGTCGGGTACCTGCCGGTGAGCATGCGGGGGGAACGGCGGGGCGTACTCCGGGTGATGCCGGTCACCGACGCCCGACTGGCCGAGCTGGCGGAGGTCGCCACCGCGCTGGCGCACGAGCTGGCCGCCGTCGACGCCGGCACGGACGTCTACCGCGTGGCCCGGCGCAGCCGCCGCCTCACCCTCGCCGCCGAGGTGCAGTGGGAGCTGCTGCCGGGGCGCAGCCGGCTCCGTCCCTCCTTCAGCCTCGCCGGTCAGCTGGAGCCGGCGTACGCGGTGCGTGGCGACAGCTTCGACTGGTCCGACGATGGTCGGCAGGTCTGGCTCGCCACCATCAACGGGATGGGTGAGGGGGTCGCCGCGTCGATGCTCACCACCCTCGCCACCTGTGCGTTGCGAAACGCCCGCCGGGCCGGCATTCCCCTGGCCGACCAGGCCGCCCTGGCCGACCAGGCCGTCTACGACCTGCACCGGGGCGAGCAGTACCTGGCGACCCTGTTGCTCGAACTCGACCTGCGCTCCGGGCTGCTCACGGCCGTCGACGCCGGCTCGCCCCGGCTCGTCCTGCTGCGCGACGGGGAGGTCAGCATTCAGCCGCTGGAGGAGCAGTTCCCGCTCGGCATGTTCGAGGGGACCAACTACCGCGAGCAGTTCGTCCAGCTTCAGCGCGGGGACCGACTGTTCATGATCAGCGACGGGGTGATCGAGGCGGCCGGGAGCGCGGAGCGGTACGGCCAGACGGCGCTGGACCGGATGTTGCGCCGGACCGCACCGATGACGGCACTGGACGCGGTTCGCTCCCTGCTCGGCGACCTACGGGCGTTCGTTGCCGGTGATCTCACCGACGACGCCGTCGTGGTCTGCCTGGACTGGCTCGGCCCGCAGCCGTAGACCCCTCCCGCCGAGTCAGTACGCGCCGCGGCTGTTGACCACCGCGCCGACCGTCTTCCACAGGATCGTCAGGTCGGCGGCGAGTGACCAGTTCTCCACGTAGTAGAGATCGAGTCGGATGCCGTCCTCCCAACTCAGATCGGACCGTCCGCTGACCTGCCAGAGGCCGGTCATTCCCGGTTTGACCAGCAACCGGCGGGCGACGTCGCCGTCGTAACGGGCGACCTCGGAGGGCAGCGGTGGCCGGGGACCGACCAGGCTCATCTGCCCCAGCAGGACGTTTACCAGTTGCGGCAGCTCGTCCAGCGACCACTTGCGCAACAACCGGCCGACCCGGGTCACCCGGGGGTCGTCCCGCATCTTGAACAGCAGGCCGTCGGTCTCGTTGCGGGCGGCCAACTCCGCCAGCAGCACGTCCGCGTTGATTACCATGGTGCGGAACTTGAAGACCCCGAACTCCTGGCCACCCTGCCCGACCCGGGTCTGCCGGAACAGCACCGGCCCCCGGCTGTCCAGTTTCACGGCCAACGCGATGACCGCCAGCAGCGGCAGCAGCAGGGCCAGCGCGATCAGCGACATCGACCGGTCGACGAACCCCTTGACCAGTTTGCGGACGCCACGGAACTCGGGGGCCTCCACGTGGATCAGCGGCAGGCCGGCGACGGGCCGGGTGTGGATGCGCGGGCCAGCCACATCGGTCAGCGCCGGAGCCAGCACCAGGTCGATGCCGGTGCCCTCCAGTTGCCAGCCGAGCCGACGCAGCCGGGTGGCGGTGAGCTCCCCGCAGGCGGTGACGGCGACCGTGTCCGCGCCGATCGCGGCGGCGGCCTCCGGGATGGCCCGGAACGAGCCGACCACCGGCACGTCGCCGAGCCGCTGGGCGACCGGGGCGAGCAGGGCGTCCGGAATGCAGGCGCCGACGACCTGGTAGCCGGCGTACGGCTCACGGCGCAGCGTGTGCACCAACTCCAGCACGTGGGCTGTGTCACCGACCACCAGCACCCGCCGTGACCAGCCTGACCCCTGCGACCGGGCACGGTGCAGGCGCTTACGGGCAGCGAACCGGGCCACCTCCAGACCGATCGTGCCCACCGCGAAGGTGATGGCCAGGAAACCTCGGGAGACACCGACGTCGGCGACGTAACCCGCGATCGCGGTGGCGCCGGCCAGCCGCAGACTCGCCATGCTGACCCGTCGGTACTCGTCCGCGCCGTAGCCCACCACCCGGTCGTCGTAGCAGCGCAGCGCCTTCAGTGAGACCAGCCAGGCCAGGACGAGCGCCGGGGCCACCAGGACGTACGGCACCGGGCCGCGGGGCGCGGCCTCACCGAACCGGACCGCGTATCCCACCAGCACCGCCACCGCCAGCACGGCGGTGTCCAGCACGACCAGGGTGCGGACGTACGCCCGCTGGTCGGTGCGCACCGGTCGCCCCGGTGACGGGTGGTCGTGCGGTCGCGATGACGATCTGACCGGAGTCAACAGCGTCGCCGAGGTCACCAGCCCTCCCACTTCGCTCGCCGACGGCACGGGCCTGGCCGGGTGGGCCGGGTCTGCCGATGCACGACGACATCCTGCCCTGACAACCATGACTACCAATTGCTTCCGACGTATTGCCGTCAGTTTCCAAGGCGTAGGACAACAAGAAAGGGGCCTGTGGTACCGGCGAAACCGGTACCACAGGTCCCTTTCGGGGTGTCTCAGGTCAGGCGGGTGCCTTCCGCAGCGCGATCGCCCGGAGGAAGATGTCACCGATCTTGGTGGGGTCGGTGGCGACGAACGCGCCGCCACCGGCGCTCTTGGCGATGGTGTCCAGCTCCGACTTGCTGACCTCGGTGCCGATACCGATGATGATCACCTGGATCGGCTGGTCCGGATCCTTGATCCGCTTCAACTCGGCGAGCAGGGCCTTCTGGGAGATGCCGTCGGCGTCCTCGTTCTTGCCGTCGGTGAACAGCACGATCGAGTTGACCTTGCCCGGTTCCCAGTTCGCCTGGACGTCCTTGTAGGCGGCCAGCAGCGTGTCGTACAAGCCGGTGTCACCGCTCGACGAGACGACCCGGTCCAGGCCCCGCTCCAACTCGCTGCGCTGCCGCGACAGTGGCGCGATCGGCACCAGTTCCCGGTGGTCCCGCGAGCCCACCAGGTTGGTCGAGAAGACCCACAGGCCGATCGACCAGGAGTCGTCGAACAGGTTCAGCCCCCGTCGGGCCGCCTCCGTGGTGACCTGCTGTCGGGTCGCCCCGTTGGCCGTCGGCACCTCGTTCTTCATCGAGCCGGAGACGTCGATGATGCAGAGCATCCGGCCGGACAGCGTGGCGATGGACCAACTGGAGACCGCCCGCTCCACCGCGTCCGGCGCCAGCCCACCGGCGGCGATGCCGCCCTGCGCCGGAGGTGCGATGGAGGCGTCCCCGCCGGCCGGGCTCGGCGCGCCCTGCGGCGCGTTGAAACCGGTGCCCCAGTTGCCGTCCGGCGCGCGCAACGACTGCGCGGCCAGCTTGTCCTTGAACGACGTCGTGGTCAGCGCCTCGAACAGCACCCCCGCAGCCGACGCCTTGGCCGGCTCGATCCCGGGCAGCACCGCGTACGGGTAGTCCAGCGGCAACGGCGCAGGCTTCAGGTAGAGCGCCGCCAACGGCACCGGAGGCTTCCGGGCGTTGTACTCGATGACGTCCTCCTCGGACAGCGCCGCCGCACCGAGGGCGCTGGCCAGGGTGGTGGCGTCGGTGGCCGTCGGGAACTTGGCCAGCAGGTCCTGGCGCAGCGCCGAGGCACCCGAGGCCAACGCGCGCAACGCGCCGACGCGCTCCTGCTCGGCGGTCTCGCCACCGGTCGACGCCGCGGCCGTCATCAACGACAGCAGGCCGGACAGGCCGGCGGCGTCCCGGGTCGGCTCGACGATGCCCGTCTTCAGCGGCCGGTCACTGTTGAGCCGGGAGAGCAGCTGCGTCCAGCCGAGTTCCTGCTGCGGCCAGCCCAGCCGGGTGGCGATCGGCTCCGGCATGGCGACCACCACCGGGCTGCTGGCGATGGAGGAGCCGTTGCCGGGCTCGAAGGCCGCCGCGCCTCCGGTCTTGAGTCGCAGCAGCCAGGTCGAGGAGTCCGGGATCCAGACGTCCGGGCTGACCGCCGTGCCGCTGGCCTGCCCCACCCCGGCCAGGATGGCGCCGTGCTTGGCCGCCACCACCGCAGCCACCTCGACCGGGTCGGAGGCGGCGACTGTCACATCGATGCACGTGCCATCGACCGCGGCGCCCTTCTCCTCCCATTCGGAGGCCGCCTGGTCGACCGCCGGGGCGAGCTCGCTCGCCACCGCGACGGACAGCTCGATCTTGCCCGAGCAGTCCTGGCCGGCGAGTTGGCGATAGCCGACCCACCCACCAGCGGTGACGACGAGTACGCCGACCGCTGCTGCGGCGGCGGCACCGTGAATACTTGAACGCATGCGATGGCGGCCTGCTGACACGCAGACCATCTTGCGTATCCGACCGTTCTACTGCCATGGCCGTTCGGACGAAAGTTACAGAGGAGAAACAGTTTACCCCGATTCCGTCACTTTGAGTGATGGGTCAGCGTCGCAATGTGGATGCATCTATGTCTCAGGCCCACGATCAGGGCAGAACGCAAGTCGGGCTCGCGATCGGCAACGGCTCTCCGACGGCCACCGGCACACCCGTGGCCGGCTCCACCCGGAAAGTGCGCACCATGTCCGCCCGTTCGTCGGCGACGTAGAGGTGTTCCCCGATGAGCGCGAAGTGGCGGGGCCACTCGCCACCGGTCTCCACCTCGGCCACGATTTCCGGCAGGCCCGCACCAAGAGCGAAGACGGTCACCGTGCCGACCCCCCGGTTGGCGACGTAGAGGAAGCGGCCGTCCGGACCGATTCCGATCTCGGACGGCTGCACATGCCCACCCCGGTCGCTGGCGTCGATCCGACCCTGCTGGTGCAGCGCCCCGTCGCTCAGCTCGTAGGCCAGCACCGAACCATCCAGCTCACCGGAGACGTAGCAGCGCTGCCCGTCGGGGTGCCGGACCAGGTGCCGAGGACCCACCCCGGCCGCGGTTCGCACCCGGGGCGCTCGTGGCACCAGTCGCCCGCTGGCACCGTCAAGGTCGTACCGGTAGATCGAGTCGGTGCCCAGATCGACCACCAGCAAGGGCGACCCACCCGGGCCCGGCGAGACCATGTGAGCGTGCGCACGCTCCTGGCGGTCGGGGTCGGCCCCGTGCCCCTGGTGCTCCACCACGTCGGTGCGTTCGCCGGGCACTCCGTCCGCATCGAGCGGGAAGACCGTCACGCTGCCGCCACCGTAGTTCGCGACGAACAGGTGCCCACCGTCGGGCGCGACCGCCAGGTGGCACGGCTCCGCCCCGCCGGTGGGCCACGTGCCGATGGACGACAGGTCACCGTCGGCCCCGACCTGCCACGCGCTGATCTGGCCGTCGGGCAGCTCGTTGACCGCGTACAGCACGGGCCGCGCCGGGTGGCGGGCGAGGAAGGAGGGCGACGGGGTGACCGCGACGGTGCCCAGCGACGTCAGCTCGCCGGTGCGCGGCTCCCGCCGCGCGGCGACGATGCCGGTGCCGCGTCCTCCGCTGGGCGCGGTGTACCCGCCGATGTGAACGATCTCGCCTCGACCTGCCACCGGCTGCCGCCCTCCGCTCGTTTCCGTCGAACCATCTCAGAAGCCTTCCCCCGGCACCGGCGGATTAGACCTCCCCGCCGCGATCCGGCCACCCGTGGCCACCCGGACCGCCCTCCGGCCGGTCAACTCAGGCCGTCGGCACCGGCTCGCCCCGATGCCGGGCGACGTGCTCGACGAGGGAGATCAGCACGGTCTTGCCGGACTGCCGGTCCCGGGCGTCGCAGAGCACCATCGGCACCTCCGGGTCCAGATCCAGCGCCCTACGCACGGCCTCCAGACTGAACCGACGGGAGTCCTCGAAGCAGTTCACCCCCACCACGAACGGGATGCCCCGCTGCTCGAAATAGTCGATCGAGGGGAAGCAGTCGGCCAGCCGCCGGGTGTCGGCGAGCACCACCGCACCGAGCGCACCGAACGCCAGTTCGTCCCAGAGGAACCAGAACCGGTCCTGTCCCGGGGTACCGAAGAGGTACAGCTGGAGGTCGTCGTTGATGGTGATCCGCCCGAAATCCATCGCCACCGTGGTGGTCGACTTGGCCTCCACCCCGGAGACGTCGTCGGTGTCGACGCCCGCGCCCGTCAGGATCTCCTCGGTCTGCAACGGCTGGACCTCACTCAACGCGCTCACCAGCGTTGTCTTGCCGGCGCCGAAGCCGCCGGCGATGAGGATCTTCAGCGCGATGGGCACCCGATGTCCCCGCTGATCGCCGTTATAACGCACGGAGTCCATCGACCACCGCCTTGAGGATGTCGTTGTCGGGTAGGTAGGTGGCGCGCGGTGGCTGGTGTACGGCGACCAGTCCCCGGGACAGCAGATCACCAAGCAGCACCCGGACCACGCCGACCGCCAGGTCCAGGTCCGCGGCGAGTTCCACGACGGGGGTGCCGCGACCTGCCAACTCCACCAGCAGTCGGTGCTCCGGATACAGCTCCGGGTAGGCGGCGAGGTCCGGGTCCGGCTTCGCCAGCACGTACGCGACCAGGTCGAACCCGTCCGTGCTGGGACGGACGCGCCCACCGGTGAGGGTGTACGGCCGCACCACCGGCCCCGCCTCGTCGTCGAGCCACTCGTGTCGATGCTCGGGTAAGTCAGTCCGCATCGGTGGCACCCACCGACGCTCGGGCCGGCGCTTGCAGGTTCTCGCCCACCCGGGTCACCAGCATCGCCATCTCGTACGCCACCAGACCGATGTCCGCGTCGGCGTCGCTGGCGACCGCCAGGCACGCGCCCTGCCCCGCCGCGGTGACGAAGAGGTACGCGGACTCCATCTCCACCACGGTCTGCCGGACCGGTCCACCGGTGAGGTGCCGGCTCGCGCCCCGGGCGAGACTGGACAGGCCGGACGCCAGCGCGCAGAGATGCTCCGCGTCGGCGGCGTCCATGCCGGCGGAGGAGCCCAGCAGGAGTCCGTCCGCCGACAGCACCACCGCGTGCCGCGCGGTCGGTACCCGCTCCAGCAGATCGTCCAGCAACCAGTCGAGATCTGCGTTCTGCCTCGTCGATTGCATCAGGCGTCCCTCTCAGTCGCGGTCGGGGAATCCACCGACGCCGGTGTGGCGCCCGGCGGAGAGCCGGGCGGTGCGGTGGTCCGGTCTTGGCCCGCCGGGTCCGTCCCGGTCCGGTCGGGAACCTCCACCGATGACCCGGCCTCGCCGGTCCGGCCCACGGCAGCTGCGCCGGACTGGTGGTTCGGCTCCGCTGGGGGCGGCACTGCCCGGTCGGTCGCGTTCTCGGGTGGTGGCGGTCCGCCCGGTTCCGGGTTCGAGCTACGGGCGGCGTCCCGCCGGCCCCGGGCGGTGCCCGTCTGCAGCGCCGACATGACCCGGCGTGCCTCCTCCGGGCTTCGGGGCGTCGGATCTCGGTGCGGCCGGGCTGCCACCACCGGTTGTCGGACGGTCGGACCGTCGATCGCGGCCGTCCGGGCGGGCGGCGCGGTCATCGCCGGCAGCTGGATCGTGGGCGCATCCAGCCCACGGCGTGCATCCGGGTGGGCGGGGGCTGACCCGGGACCAGGTCCGGCTGAGTCGGCCCCGGGTGGCCGCGTCGGTGCTCGTGGTGGTTCCGTCCCGGTCCGGGCGGTGCGCGGGCCGGCGGGAGCCGCCTCGGTATCGGACGGGACGGTGCCAGGCTCGGTGCCAGGCGCGGTCGACGGGTCTGACGGGTCGGCGGCGGCGGCGCGTCGACGGATCCGGCGGGGCAGGCCGTCGGCCTCCGCCGGCCCGACCGTCGAGCGTCCGCCCGGAGCGCGGACAGCCGCGCCGGACGTCGGAGCGCGGGAGGCCGGGCCGCCGGACGATACCGCCGTGCCGCGGTCGACGGTGCGGGTTCGCGGCCGGGGCACCGTGGTCAGCCGAGTCGCCCGGACCAGCCTCCGCTGCTCCGGCGTGGCACCCGGGTCGTCGCCGGCCAGCGCCTCCGGGCCGGGCAACGGCGACGGTTCCTCGGTGATCAGCTCGGTCGGGATGAGCACCACAGCGGTGAGACCGGTGCCCTCTGACCGACGCAACCGCACCCGGACGTCGTGCCGGGCGGCCAGTCGCGCCACCACGAACAGCCCCAGCCGGGCGGTCTCGCCGGGATCGAACTCCGGCGACCGGGCCAGCTTCCGGTTCGCCTCGTCGATGGCCGCCTCGCTCATGCCGAGACCCTCGTCGGTGACGGAGAGGGCGTAGCCATGGGCCACATGCGCACCGGAGACCTCGACCCGGGAATCGGGCGGTGAGAACGTGGTGGCGTTCTCGATCAGCTCGGCGAGCAGGTGGATGATGTCCCCTACCACCCGGCCGACCGTGCCGGCGGGCTGCACGGTGGTGATGTCGACCCGGTCGTACGACTCGACCTCGGAGATCGCCCCACGGATCAGGTCCACCATGGCCACCGGGTTACGCCAACCCCGTCCCGGTGCGGCACCGGCGAGGATGACCAGGTCCTCCGCGTGCCGCCGCAGCCGGGTGGCGAGGTGGTCGACGCGGAACAGCTCGGCCAGGTGATCGGGGGCCTCCGCATCGCGCTCCAGCCGGTCGAGCAGGGCCAACTGGCGGTGCACGAGCCCCTGGCTGCGCCGGGCGATGTTCAGGAAGACGTCGTTGAGGCCGTGCCGGAGGCTCACCTCGACCATGGCCGAACGGATGGCGACCCGGTGCACCTCGGTGAACGCCTGCGCGACCTGGCCGATCTCGTCGGCACCCTGATCGGCCACCGACGCCTCCCGCGCCAGGTCGACCTGCTCGCCCTTGCGCAGCCGGTCCACCACGTCCGGCAGGCGCCGTTCAGCGTCGGCGAGGGTGCCGCGTACCCGGGTCAACCGTTGCGCGAGGGAGCGGCCGACCCGGACCGCCACCACCAGCGAGAGCACGACGGCGATCAGGCCGAGCAGTCCGGCGGCGGCCAGCCGCACCATGGTTCCTACCGCCATCGGCACGGACCGGTCGGCCAGTCCGTCCGCCTGGGTCAGTTCGAAATCTCGCAGCGACTGCTGCACCGTGTCGTAGCTCGTCTGCCACACCTGCGGGTCGAGTCGCAGCCGGTCCGACGGATCCGCGGTCACGATGTCGTCCTGCATCGCCCGCAGCCGACCGAACGCCTCCTGCTCGGTCAGCCGCTGGTACGCGGTCCGGTCCGCCTCGGGCAGGTCGGCCACCGCGGCCTCGGCCAGGAACCGCTGATTACCGATGCCCTGCACGAGCAGGGTGTGCTCGCCCTCGGCGAACCGGCCGGCCGTCAACACACCGGCCAGCAGCGCGTCGGTCTGGCCCAGCAGTTCCCGCGAGCGACCGAGGCTGGTCAGCGCCAACGCCTCACGGTTGAGGTCGTGGTCCGGAAGGTTGGCCAGGGCGGTGAAGGTCTGAAAGGCGGAGGTGATCATTCCGCTGTAGAGGCCGACCGCACCGGCGCGGTCGAGATCCCGACGATCGATGAAGCCGCGCCCGGCCGGCAACGCGTCCAGCTCGCCGATGAAGCGATCGAGCCGAGCTTCGAGCAGCTCTCCGGCGGCGTCCCGCAACTGCTCCCCACTGACCCGCCGACGCAACTCGGCGATTGCCGCGTCGGTGCGGGCCCGTTGTTCCACCAGGGCCGGTAGCACGCAGTTGGCCGGCGGCTGTCCACACTCGGTGCGCGGCGAGGCGAGATGGACCACGGAGAGCCGTCGTTCCCGTTGCAGCTCGGCCACCACGGTCTCACCCGGCCGGCCGAGGTCGTACAGGAGAGTACGGGCGGCGAGCAGGTCGAGCGCCGGCCCGAAAGTGAGCGTGGTCGCGAAGATCCACAGTGCCAGCAGCGCGGTCACCGGCACGACGACCAACGCGGTCAGTTTCGAGCGGATCGGCCAGTCGCGGGTGTTCAATCGGACCTCGCCCGGAAGGGTGGCTGGAAGGGCTCCGGCACAGCCGGGCAGCGCCGTCGCCGGGGCGCACCCCGGTTGTCCCGCCGGGACGCCGGCTCGGGCGCCTTGGGCAGGATACGTAATCCGCGCCGGTCGCACTACCGTCCGTCGAGACGACCGGTACGTTGCCGAACGTCCCGGCGACGAACCGCCTGTCGGTTTCCGCCCCGCCGGCAGCCAGGTCGGGCCAGGAAAGTGCTCCGAAACGGGATTGGCGATCAGTGCGTGGCGGGAATACCTGCAGGCGAAGGAGGAGCCATGTCGCCCACGCAGATAATCGTCATCGTCCTCGTCATCCTGGTGGTCGCCGCCATCGCCGCCGCCGTCGTCGTGGCCGGCCGCCGCCGGGCGCTCCGGCAGCGTTTCGGCCCCGAGTACGACCACGTCGTCGCCGAGCAGGACAGCCGCAGCGCCGCCGAGCGCGAGTTGCGGGACCGGGAACGCCGGCACGCCGAACTCGAACTGGTCCCGCTCACGCCCGAGTCCCGTGCCCGGTACACCGAGGCGTGGGAGGAGCTCCAGGTACGTTTCGTCGACTCCCCTGCCGAGACCGTCGGACAGGCCGACGAACTGGTCAGCCGGCTCATCGCCGAACGCGGATACCCCACCGGTGAGTTCGACGACCAGATCGCCCATCTCTCCGTCGAACACGCGCGCACGCTGGGTCACTACCGCGACGCGCACGAGATCCATCTGCGCAACTCCCGGGGCGAGGCCAGCACCGAGGATCTCCGCCAGGCCGTCGTCCACTACCGCGCTCTCTTCAGCGACCTGCTCGGCGACGAGCCGCCGGTCGCTGCCGGGACGCCGGAACAGCGCCACCCCGACGCCGCCCACGACGCCACCAACCGCTGAGGAGATCACCATGCGGCAGGAAGAGCAGCAGCTCAACAACGACCACCCGGAGACCGTACGCTCCGCCCCGGTGGCGGTGCCGGACACTGAGGACGACCGGGCGACTGACGACGGGGTCGACACCGTCGACGAGCCGACGGATCGCGACCGGTCGGAGGCCGACCGGGGCCGCCCCTGGGACGGCCGTCCCGGCTCCGACAGCGAGCGGGCCGAGTTCCACGAGCCGGGTCCGGTGCCAACCGCCTTCGGCGCGACCACGGTCGGTGGCGCGGTCGCCGCGTCCGCACTGGCCAGTCCGCGCCCCGAGGACGAGCGCGACCCGCGCGAGGAGGACACCGCCCGGCCTGGTGACGGCGCGGTCGACGGGGAACGGGAGGGACGGCGGGCGGACCCGACGGCCGAGTTCAACCGGACCGGCGACGACGATGACCTCGACGACAACGACGTCGAGGCTTCGGCCGTCGACGACACGGCGGACGACCGGCTGACCGACGATCCCGTCGACGTGGACCGGGCGACGGACGACGGCTCCCCACTGACGACGGCGGACGACGACACGGCGGCGGCGGGCGGGGCCGGCTACGGCAGTGCCACACCCACGATGGTCGACCCCGACACGCAGACCTCGGGCGAGGCCACGGCCAGCCCCGAGGCGGCGGCCCCAGCCGGGGCAGCGTCCCTGTTCGACGACACGACCGCACAGGGCTTCCGGGACCGCTGGCGCGACGTCCAACTGCGCTTCGTGGACGACCCCCGGGCAGCTGCCGGCGAGGCACAGTCGCTGGTGGAGGAGGCCATGGAGGCGCTCTCGGCCGCGCTGGCCGAGCACCGCAACAAGCTCGGCGGCTGGCAGGAGGCCGGCTCGTCCGACACCGAGCAGCTGCGGGTGGCGGTACGCGAGTACCGGGACTTCCTCGACCGGGTGCTCGGCCGCTGACTCGTCGCAGCCCCGCACCACGACGTTTCATCCGAAGGCGGGTGCCCCCGGATCCGGGGGCACCCGCCTTCGGCGTACCGCCGCAGGCATGGCCACCGACGAGGCGGGTACGCCCAACAGGGCCGGAGAGCGCCGCGGACAGGAGGGCAGCAGCGATGACGGATCGTGATCGGCAACGACCGCTGGAGGAGCGCCCCGAGGCGGCCGCGGCGGTCGACGACGACAGCACCGTCCCTCAGCTGATGACCGGGGGCGGTCCCGACCGGGACAATCCGACGTTCGCCGAACCGGATGATCCGACCGGAAGCGGGCCGACCGACGACATCATCGCCGATCCGTACGCCGCCGGGACCGGCGCGACGGGCACCGGCACCGGTGCCGGCGGGGACAACATCCGCACCGGTGCGGAGCAGCCCTGGGAGCCGGAGGACCTGGTGATGGCCCGGGGGCAGGACCTCACCGCCGAGAACATCGAGCGGGCCCGGCGCGAGTTGGACGAGACCGGCCGCACGGCGATCGAGAAGACGGTTCCCTGATCCGCCCGCGCCACGGTGCGCCCCCGCCGCGGCGGCGGTAGCCGGTTGCGGCATACCACCGGCGCCGAGCGGGTGACGGCAACCGTGGCGCAGGCGGCGCGAGGGGCCCCTGGTCCGACCGGTGCGGTCGGACCAGGGGCCCGGGTGACCTGCCGCCGCAGCGCCTCACCTACTGTCGGCGGCGGGTATGCCTGTGTCCGTCAGGACAGCGGCGGGTATGCCTGTGTCCGTCAGGACAGCGGCGGGTATGCCTGTGTCCGTCAGGACAGCGGCGGGTATGCCTGTGTCCGTCAGGACAGCGGCGGGTAGGCGTTCTGCATCAGCTGGGCGAACTGCGCCGGGAACCAGGCACCCGAGATCGGGGCGTCCGGCAGGGCACCGCTCATGCTGTTGCCGTTGCGGTCGTTACCGGTGTAGGTCGGGTCGCACATCCGGTCGAAGCCCTTGCCGTCGTTGTTCGGGATCTCGCTGCTGGAGCCGTCCGACTCGCCCGGGGGCTTGATCCAGACGTACGCGTCGATGCCCGAAGCCGGCGCGGCCTTCGGCCGCTCGCCCAGACCCGCACCGGACTGGTTGCACCAGTTGCCAGGGTGGATGCGGCGGTCGACGCGGCCACCCTCCACGTAGGTGTTCACGTTGGTCGTCGGGCCGGCAGCGGTGGGCCGGTTGGGGCCGCCCCAGCCGTTACGGGAGGTGTCGATCAGCATGCCGATACCGCTGGGGAAGCCCTGCCCGACCAGTTCCTGGCGGAACGCCTGAGCGAAGCTCTGCTCGTCGTTGTACTGGTTCCAGTCGATCCAGTCGGACTGCCGCACCGTCTGGCCGTTCACCGAGTCGGTGATCTTCACGTACGGCTCGATGGTCGCCGAGTAGTTCGCGGTGTTGACGATGAAGCCGTGCACGTGGTTGACGGTGCTGCCAGAGGCCGTCGCGGCCTCCTTCAGGATCTGGGCGGTCGGGGTGAAGTTGCTGTCCCAGCCGATCCAGCCGTGGTGAGCGGCGTCGATGTAGTTGTACACGTTCGAGAACGCGCCCAGCTTGGCCAGGGCGTAGCCGACACCCTGCACGTACGCGCCGTTGGCCTTGACCGTGTCGCACATGACGGTGCCACCCGGGTTGCCGGAGGTGTTGGTCACCAGGTTCGGCAGCGAGTCGACCTCGATGACGTTGATGATCCTGATGTTGCGGTACTTCGCGTCACCCTGGATCGCCGCGATCGGGTCGATGTACTCGGCCTTGTACTTCGGCAG
Source organism: Micromonospora sp. C51 (assembly GCF_018070435.1). Taxonomy (NCBI): domain Bacteria; kingdom Bacillati; phylum Actinomycetota; class Actinomycetes; order Micromonosporales; family Micromonosporaceae; genus Micromonospora; species Micromonospora sp. C51. The sequence goes on from NZ_JAGPXQ010000004.1 coordinate 78,981, forward strand.
CTCGTCCGCCTGCAGCTCACCGTTGGAGGCGAGCGCCGCGCAGTCGCGGCCGGGCAGGTTGTAGATGACGAACTGGATGTAGTCGGCGCCCTGCTCCAACGCCTCGTCCAGGTGGTCCCGGATCCCCATCGGACCGTTGGACTGGCTGTTGTCGGTACCCTCGATCGCCGCGATCCGGTCGATCCAGACGGCGGTCGGGGTGTTCGACACCCGGCTACCACCGGCGACCGACTCGGCCTTGGCCTTCCACTCCGGGTTCACGTAGCCCTGGGCGTTCAGATACGGGTTGTCCACCCTGGTGCCGGGCGGCGGCGGGCTGGTCGGCGGCGTACTGGTCGGCGGAGTGCTGGTCGGCGGCGTACTGGTCGGCGGGGTGCTGGTCGGCGGCGTACTGGTCGGCGGCGTACTGGTCGGCGGCGTGCCGCCGTTGCAGGTCACCCCGTTGACGGTGAACGAGGTGGGCTTGGGGTTGCTGCCGCTCCACGAGCCGTTGAAGCCGATGCTGGTGCTGGCGCCGGTGGCCAGGTTGCCGTTCCACGACTCGTTCTGCGCGGTCACGTTGCGGCCCGACTGGCTCCACCGGGCCGACCAGCCCTGAACGAGACGCTGGTTGGCGTCGGGGAACGTGAAGCCGAGCGTCCAGTTGCTGAGCGCGTCGCCGACGTTCCTGATGGTGACGTTGGCGGTGAATCCGCCCTGCCAGTCGTTGGTCGTGTAGGCCACGTCGCACTGCGTCGCCGCGTGCGCCGCGGTCACCGGTAGCGTCACCAAACCGCCCGCGACCAGCGCGCTTGCGCCGGCCAGCGCGACGGCCCGGCGTCGACCGGACAGCCTTCTCCACACATTCATGCCACTGATCTCCTTGGGCGAGACCGGATCCGCGTACGGCCCGGCACGTGGCCCGAGGGACGTCCTGCAGGGACGGCCGCCGGCGCCAACGGGATTCTTCGGGAGCGCCCGACCCGGACGGGCGTTGGTGGTGGTGCGACGACCGGCGTCACCGGTCGGCGGTCAGGTGGTCGTCCGGCGAACCGGATGCCCTCGACACCTGCCTACGCGGTGTGGCTCTGCTCACCGCGTGCTGCGATTCTTGCATGGGAGCGCTTCCATGGCAATGGTTCGATATTTTCGAAACCCTATCGGGCAAATGCCCCAACACCACTACAACGCGAGCGACGCACCCTGGCAAGCCCTGCGCCACCCATCCCACCAGGCGCCGGACAGGCCGGCACGCCCCGGGCAGTCAGACCGCAGAACCCGACAGACCGAACGAATGCCAGAACACGAATTTTTCCCTGCATAAGTCATGAAACGGTCTAACGTCGGTTCTGGCTCGGTTGTTGCCGGCCGCAGGACAACAGGGATGGAGTGACACAGGTCATGGCTAAGAAGATGCTGGGGAAGGTCGTTGCGGGTGCTGCCCTCGGCAGCGCCTCCCTGCTGGTGTTCGCGCCAGGGGCCGCGTACGCCGACGGCCAACCGCAGACGGACGAAGGCAAGGTCTTCGCCAAGCCGCACGCCGTCAAGGCGGGCGAAGAGGTCAAGCTCGTGCAGATCTGCCCCGAGGAGCAGGAGCACCCCTTCGTCTGGTCCAAGGTCACCGGGAAGGTGAAGCTTGAACCGGCCCGGGACGGCGACTCGCGTGGCGACCACAAGGATTGGCGCGAGGAGAACGGCGCCGCCGAAGGCGGCATGGACAGCGAGGGCTGGTCCGGCCACGAGCGTTCGCAGCCCGCGGAGGGCGAGTCCAGCGGCGGTTGGGGCGGCGGCGCTGACGTCCGCGACGACTGGAAGGGCGAGGAGCACGGCCAGGACGCCGAGAGCGGTCGCGACTCCAAGGACCACGACAAGAAGGACCACGACAAGAAGGACTGGAAGGGCCAGGACGAGAGCGGCGACGCGGCCAACGAGGAGTCCGCCGGCGACTGGTCCGGTCGGTACGAGAGCGGCTCGGACTCCGCCGAGCGTGACTGGTCCGGCGAAGAAGACCGGTCGGGTGAGTCGCACAAGAGCGACTGGTCGGGTGAGTCGGGCGAGAGCGACTGGTCGGGTGAGTCGGGCGAGAGCGACTGGTCGGGTGAGTCGGGCGAGAGCGACTGGTCCGGCGGGAGCGAAGACCGCTCCGGCGAGGCCGACTGGTCCGGCAAGCGCGACTGGGCGGCGGACGAGGCCGACGAGCGCGGCAAGGACAGCTGGGAGCACAAGAAGGACTTCGTCTACTACGGCGAGGCTCACGTCGCCCGGGACGCCAAGCCCGGCACGTACGAGTTGGAGGGCTCCTGTGGCACGGGCGAGTTGGTCGTCCTGCCGCACGGTGGGGTCGACGGCGGCGACGGTGGCATCGCCACCGGTGCCGACCGTGGCCTGGCCACCGCCGGGGCGAGCCTGGTCGGCGCGGCCGCCCTCGGTGGCCTCGTGCTGATGCGCCGTCGTCGGGCCGATGAGTTCGCGGCCTGACGCGACGACGAGACGGGCCGGCGGCCGTCACGGTGGACCGTGGCGTGCCGTCGGCACCGCCGTCGTCGTCCTGCTCGCCATGATGGGCTCCGGCCTCCTCGGCGCTGCACTGAAGACCACCGACTCGCCGCGCCCACCGCAGCCCGTGGCGGGGACGAGCGACCCGTCCCCGAACGGTCCGCTCGCCGGAGCCGACCTCGACGGCGCGCAGCGGGTACCGACCGGGCTGTCCCGCGCCACTCCCACCACCATCAACATCCCCCGGATCGGGGTCCGCGCCGGGATCATGGCGCTCGGCACCAACCCCGACGGCACCGTCCAGGTGCCCCCGCTCGACCAGGCGCTGCTCGCCGGGTGGTACGAGCCCGGCCCTAGCCCGGGCGAGCCGGGCAACTCGGTCATCGTCGGACACGTCGACTCGGCCGCGATCGGTCCCGCCGTCTTCTTCTCCCTCGGGGCCCTGCAACCCGGCGACACCCTAAGCGTGGAACGGGCCGATGGCCGGACGGCCACCTTCCGGGTGGACTCGGTGGCCTCGTACCCGAAGGACGCCTTCCCCACCGAGCAGGTGTACGGCCCCAGCGACCGGCCGGGCCTGCGGGTGATCACTTGCGGCGGCCAGTTCGACGAGGCGACCGGCGACTATCCCGACAACGTGATCGTCTTCGCCTCACTGATCCCCTGACCCCGCCCTGACCCCGCCCCGCCCCGCCCCGCCGATCATGCAGTTGTGGCACCGAACATAAGCCGTGTCTCCACACGTTCGGGGCGCCACAACTGCATGATCGCGGTGGCGGGGTGGGTCAGGTGGCGGCGGAGGTGCGGACCAGGGTACGGATCTGGCGCAGCAGGACCGACAGAGCCGCCAGGTCCGCGCGGGACTCGTCGAACTCGCCCATCGCCCGTTCGGCGCGGTGGATCGAGGTGGCGTTCGACTGCTCCCACTGCTGTACCCGCTCCTGCGGCGACAGGTCGCCCGGCGTGGAATCCAGCACCTCCGCGGTGAGCGCGGCGAGTGCGGCGTACAGGTCGTACCGCAGCGCCATCCGCGCGAGCGTCTGCCACCGGTCCTCCCGCGGCAGCAGGGAGATCTTCGACAGCAGCGAGTCCACCCGGAACCGGTCGGAGAGCACGAAGTAGACCGAGGCGACCTCGCCGACGTCCCGCCCGGTGCCGGTGGCGGTCTCCACCACGTCCAGCAGGCCGAAGCTGTACATCAGCCGGGTACTGCGCTCGGCCAGCTCACGCGGCACCCCACGCTCGGTCATGGAGTCGATGTGGGCCGCGATCGACTCACGCTCGCTGCCGTAGAAGAGCGTCTCCATCCGGGGCAGCAGCCGGGCGATCCCGTCCCGCAGTCGGTCGATCTCCGCCGGCACGTCGATCGGCGAGCGGCGGTTGGTCACCAGCCACCGGACCGCCCGGTCGAGCAACCGTCGGGTGTCGAGATAGACGTTCGTCTGCAACTCCGGATCGATCCGGCTGTCCAGGGCCTCGACCGCGTCCCACAGCTCGCGCAGTCCGAAGACCTCACGGACCACCACGTACGCCCGGATCACATCCGCCGCCGTGGCGGCGGTCTCCTCGACCACCCGGAAGACGAACGAGATCCCGCCCCGGTTGATCGCCTCGTTGACCAGCACCGTGGTCACGATGTCGCGGCGCAGCCGGTGCCGGTTCATCCGGTCGGCGAACCGTTCCCGCATCGGCGTCGGGAAATAGTTGACCAGTACCTCACCGGTCCACTCCTCGTCGGGCAGCCCGTCGGTGAGGATCTCTTTCTCCAAGGCGATCTTCACGTACGCCAGCAGCACGGCGAACTCCGGCGCGGTCAACCCGGACTCGGTGCGTACCGCCAGCTCCTCGTCCGGCGGCAGCGCCTCCAGCGACCGGTCCAGGACGCCGGCACGCTCCAACTCCGTGATCATCCGTCGGTGCACCGGAAGCAGCGAGGTCGCCTGGGCCTGGGAGTTGTTGATCGCCCGGGCCTGGTCGTAGTTGTCCCGCAGGACAAGCTCCGCGACCTCGTCAGTCATCCGGGCCAGCAGCTCGTCCCGCTCCGGGACACTCAGCTCACCGTCGGCGACCGCGGTGTTCAGCAGGATCTTGATGTTCACCTCGTGGTCGGAGCAGTCCACCCCGGCCGCATTGTCGATGAAGTCGGTGTACATCCGGCCGCCTGCCTGGGCGTACTCGATCCGGCCGTGCTGGGTGAAGCCCAGGTTGCCGCCCTCACCGACCACCCGGCAGCGCAGGTTGCGACCATCCACCCGAATCGCGTCGTTGGACTTGTCGCCCACCTGATCGTTGGTCTCGCTGGACGCCTTGACGTAGGTACCGATGCCGCCGTTCCAGAACAGATCGACCGGTGCGGTGAGGATGGCCTTCATCAACTCCTGCGGGCTGAGCTGGTCGACGTCGTCGTCGAGCCCGAGCACGGCACGGACCTGTGGTGACACCGGCACCGACTTCGCCGTACGCGGGTAGATCCCACCACCGGCCGAGATCAGCTCGGCGTTGTAGTCCTCCCAGGTGGACCGGGGCAGGTCGAACAGCCGCTTGCGTTCGGCGTACGAGGTGGCCGCATCCGGGTCCGGGTCCAGGAAGATGTGCCGGTGGTCGAACGCGGCCACCAGCCGGATGTGCTCCGACAGGAGCATGCCGTTGCCGAAGACGTCACCGGACATGTCGCCCACCCCGGCCACGGTGAAGTCCTGGCTCTGGGTGTCATGCCCCATCTCGCGGAAGTGCCGCTTGACCGACTCCCACGCGCCCCGGGCGGTGATGCCCATCTTCTTGTGGTCGTATCCGGCCGAGCCGCCGGAGGCGAAGGCGTCGCCCATCCAGAAGTTGTGTGCCGTCGAGATCTCGTTCGCGGTGTCGGAGAAGGTGGCCGTGCCCTTGTCCGCCGCCACCACCATGTACGGGTCGTCGCCGTCGTGCCGGACCACGTCGTCGGGCGGCACGATCTCACCGGCCACGATGTTGTCGGTGACGTCCAGCAGCGCCGAGACGAACTCCTTGTAGCAGGTCACCGCCTCATCACGGTCACCCGGCTGCTGCTTGAGCACGAAACCGCCCTTGGCACCGACCGGCACGATGACGGCGTTCTTCACCATCTGTGCCTTGACCAGACCGAGCACCTCGGTACGGAAGTCCTCCCGCCGGTCGGACCAGCGCAGGCCGCCCCGGGCCACCGGCCCGAACCGCAGGTGCACACCCTCGAACCGGGGCGAGTACACGAAGATCTCGAACTTCGGTCGCGGCGCGGGCAACTCGGGGATCGCCTGCGGGTCGAGCTTGAAGGCGACGTACGGCTTGGGTCGCCCGCCCACCGGCCGCTGATAGAAGCTGGTGCGCAGGGTGGCCTGGATCAGATTCAGGTACGACCGCAGGATCCGGTCCTGGTCGAGGCTGGCCACGTCGTCGAGCGCGGTACGGATCTCGGCCACCAGCTCGGCGCCCCGCCGCTGACGCTGCTCGGCGTCGACCGGGCCCGGCTCGAACCGCGCTTCGAAGAGCTGCACCAGCAACGTGGCCAGGTGCGGGTACGCGATGAAGGTGGACTCCATGTAGTCCTGCGAGAACACCGTGCCGGTCTGTCGCAGATACTTCGCGTACGCCCGCAGCACCACCACCTGACGCCAGGTCAGCCCGGCGAGCAGCACCAACTCGTTGAAGCGGTCCACCTCGGCCTCGCCACGCCAGGCCGCCGCGAAGGCGTTCTCCACGTGCGGGCGCACCTCGGCCAGTTCCTGGTGCCCCTCCGGCAGTCGTAGCCCGAAGTCGTACAGCCAGATCCGACCGTCGACCCGCTCCACCTCGTACGGGTGCTCGTCGACCACCTTCACGCCGAGCGAGTGCAGCACCGGCAGCACCGCCGAGAGCATCATCGGCTCGCCGTAGCGGTACACCTTGAACCGCACGTCCATCGACTCGTCGACGTCCGGGCCCCGGCCCACGGCACGCGGCGCCAACTGCTTGCGGAACAGGTGCATCTCCAGCTGGCCGGGCTCCTCCAGCAGCTCCAGCTTGGCCAGATCCTTCATCGCCTCGTACGGCGTGTGCCCATCCTTGTAGCCCTCCGGGAACGCGTCGGCGTACCGGCCGAACAGGTGCTTGGCCTGCTCGTCACCGAGCTTGCGTTCCAGCACCAGCCGGTAGTCGTCGTCCCACAACCGGGTGGCGTCGGCCAGCTCCTCGGCCAGCAGGTCGGCGTCGATGTCGCCGGGCGGGCTCGTCGGGTCGGTCCGCACGATGAAGTGCACCCGGGCCAGCATCGACTCGGTCACCCGGGTGGTGTAGTCCACCCCGACACCGTTCAGCTCACGCAGCAGGATGTCCTGCATGCGCAGCCGGTTCTGGGTGGTGAACCGGTCCCGGGGCAGGTAGATCAGACAGGAGATGAACCGCCCGTACGCGTCCCGGCGCAGGAACACCCGCAACTGCCGGCGGCCCGCCATCCGCAGCACCCCGATGACCGCGTGGTACAGGTCGTCGGTCTTGATCTGGAACAACTCGTCGCGCGGGTACGTCTCCAGGATCTGCATCAGATCCTTGCCCGAGTGGCTGCGCAGGCTCAGGCCCGACCGGTCCAGCACCTCGGCGACCTTGCGCCGAACCACCGGCAGCTCCTGGACGCTGGTCCGGTACGCGGCGGTGGAGAACAGGCCCAGGAAGCGCCGCTCGCCCACCACCTCGCCGTCCTCGTCGAAGATCTTGAAGCCGATGTAGTCGAGGTACGCCGAGCGGTGCACGGTGGCCCGCGAGTTCGCCTTCGTGATGATCAACAGGCGCTTCTCGGTGACCTTCTCGTGCGCCTCGGGCGTCATCGAGGACAGCGCCCGCGCCTCCGGCGAGTCCTGACGCAGGATGCCCAGTCCGGTGCCGAGCACCGCTTCCAGCGCCGGCCCGCCCTCGGCCGAATTCGGCACCAGCCGGTACTCCCGGTACCCGAGGAAGGTGAAGTGGTCGTGCGCGAGCCAACGCAGCAGCTCGACCGAGTCGGTGATGTCCTTCTCCGGCACCGGTGGCCGGTTGTCACTGGTGCGCGCGGCGGCCAACTCGTCGGCGAGGGCGAGGGCGCTCTGACGCATCTTCGGCCAGTCCTCGACGGCCTCCCGCACGTCGGTCAGCACCCGTTGCAGTTCCCGGCGTAGCTTGTCCCGCTCCTCCGGATCACGGACCGGGTCGATCTCGATCCGCATCCAGCTTTCGACCAGGTCGCCAGAGATCGCGTCGTCCGGCTCCACGTCGGCAGCGACCTCGACCAGCCGACCCAACGGCTCCCGGCGGACCACGACCAGCGGGTGCACCAGCAGGTGGACGTCCAGATGGTGGGTGTTGAGCAGGGCGGTCACCGAGTCGACCAGGAACGGCATGTCGTCAGTGACGATCTCGATGACGCTGTGGTGCTGCTCCGCGTCGGGCGAGTGGATCCGCAGCTTCAACTCACCCGGTACCCGCTGCCGGGCCAGTTCCCGGTGCGCGCGGGCGGCGTCGAGCATCTCCTCGGCGGTGAACCCGATCAGCTCCTCGTCCGGCGCGAACCGCCAGAACCTGCCCACCAGGGTCGCCGCATCATGATCGTCACCGGCCAGCGACACCGCCTGGGCCACCAGGCGCTCGGCGTTGGGCACCGGCTCGTCGAACTCGGCGTCCTCCGCGTCGTCGGTCAGCGCCTCCGGCGGTAGTCCCAGGTCGTAGAGAGTGTCGATGCTCGAACCGGTCATTCCGGTCGCACCTGTGTCTAGCCGACCGAAACCGTCCCCGTCGGTCGCCGTGTCGAAACTGTCGTCCCGGCTGGTGTCAACCTGCCGGAGGTCGGGTTCCGGTTTGATCGCCGGACGCCGGTCCATCGGTGCCACTCCCCTCGACCCACAACGCTGTGGGTCACTCTGCCGCCAAGCCTAGGCCGACCGATCGGTTCCTCCGTCGGCGGACCACCGGCCGGACGTCCGGATCTCCGACGCCGTCCTTTCACCCGTTGCGGTACGAGGTTCGACCGGGTTCGGAGTACCCCGCCTGATGTTGTTCATCACACCGTCACGAGACCGTCTTTTCCCCTGACCAGACCCATCCGGGACAGTGGCCGTCGCTCCGGCGTACTAGCGTGCGGAGCAGCCGACCAGGAGGAAGCACCAGATGTACGTTCCGCGCCGACAACGCCACAGCCGGTCGCCACTGACCGTCGTCGTCGCCTGCCTGGTCGTAGCGGCCGGTCTGGTCGCCTGCTCGGGCGAGGACGGCCCGCAGCAAACCGTCGACGCATTCCTCGACGGCTGGCGCAAGGGCGACCTGAACGCGGTCGGTTTCGTCGACCCGACCGGCGCGAAGGTTCCCGCAGCCAACGTCGTCCGGGAGATCCGGGAGCTCTCCGGCGAGCTCGTCGATGCTCCGCTCGCGCTGACCCGCCAGGGCGATCCGGAGGTGGTCCGGGACACCGCCACCGCCACCATCCGGGCCGAGTGGACGCTACCGGGCGGGACGCTCTGGGCGTACGACCGTCCGCTGCGACTCAGCCAGGGCAGCGACGACCAGTGGCAGGTGATCTGGGAGCCGCAGATCGTTCAGGAACAGCTCACTCGGGGTGACCGGTTGGGGCTGCGGCGGGACCGTGCGCCGCGGGCGACCGTGCTGGACGGTGCCGGCGAGCCGATCGTGGCGCCGCGCGACGTGGTCCGGGTGGGGTTGCGGCCCAGCGAGGTGACCGACGTCAAGGCCATGGTCCGCGAACTGGACGCCGCGTTCCGCGCCATCCGGCCTGCGATCACGCCGCCGGTCGACCTGTCGGACCTCCCCAAACGGCTGAAGGAGGCCAAACCGGACGCGTTCGTCGAGGTGGTGACCCTTCGGGACGAGGCGTACCGGCAGATCAAGTCGCGCATCTACGACCTGCCGGGGACGAAGTTCCCGACCGACAAGCTGGACCTCGCCCCGACCCGCGAGTTCGCCCGGGCGGTGCTCGGCAGCGTCGATCCGGCGTACGCCGAGGACCTCGCCAACCACTCCGACCGCTACTCCGCCGGCGACCTCGTCGGTCACGGAGGATTGCAGGGCCGCTGGGACGAACGGCTACGCGGCGTACCGGGGCTGGCCGTCGTGATCAACCGTCCGGGGCCGGACGGGACCGTGGAACCGACCGGCACCGAGGTGTTCCGCCGTGAGCCCCAGCCCGGCCAGCCGGTTCGTACCACGCTCGACGTGACCACCCAGAACGCCGCCGACCGGGCGCTGCGCGGCGAACGCCGGCGCTCCGCCCTGGTGGCCGTACGGGTCACCGACGGCGCCGTACTCGCCGCCGCCAACGGCCCCGGTGCCGCCGGGGAGAACCTGGCCTTCACCGCGCAGGTGCCACCCGGCTCCACCTTCAAGATGGTAAGCGCGTTCGGGCTGATCGAACGCGGGGCGGTGACTCCGGACACCACCGTCGCCTGCCCGAAGAGGTTCGTCGTGGACGGACGTTCCTTCAAGAACTCCGATGACTTCGCCCTCGGCGAGGTGCCGTTCCGCACCGACTTCGCCAAGTCGTGCAACACCGCCTTCACCGCGCTCGCCCCGCAGTTGGGCGCGGACGGCCTGGCCGCCGCCGGACGCACTCTCGGCCTGGAAGGCGAGTGGGGCGACCTGGGCCTCGACGCGTTCACCGGCAAGGTCTCCGCCGGTGGCGGCGCCACCGAACAGGCCGCCGCCGCGATCGGTCAGGGCACGACCGTGGTCAGCCCGCTGGCCATGGCGGCGGCCACCGCAGCCGTGGCCAGGGGCCAGTTCGTCCCGCCGAAGCTGTTGGTGGATCCGGCGCCGGCACCGGTCGCCGGGTCGGGGCCGCAGTTGAAGCCCGAGGCGGTCACGGCAGTCCAGGAGATGATGCGCGAGGTGGTCACCAGCGGCTCCGGCACGGCCCTGCGGGACGTGCCGGGCGAGCCGGTGCACGGCAAGACCGGCACCGCCGAGTACGACGACAACCCGGAGAACACCCACGCCTGGTTCGTCGGTTGGCAGGGCGAGGTGGCGTTCGCCGTCTTCGTCGAGAAGGGCGGCTCGGGCAGCGGCACCGCGGTACCGATCGTCGAGCGCTTCCTCCGCGCTCTGGCCGACTAAACCCCTCAGCCCCACACCGCCGCTGATCCCCCGCAACGCTCTCCGGTAAGCAACTTCGGGGTTGTTGCTGGGTCAGCGGGGCCTCCAGGCAGCAACAACTCTGAAGTTGTCCGGAACGGCGGCGGGATGAGACGGCGGCGCTCTGTCAGGCCGCCGGCCCGCCGGTGGCGGTCGCCGGACGATTGACCCCCGTCGAGAAAGCGGTGCCGCCCAGGTCACCATCGGCTACACCACCATCGGCCAGGTCATGATCAGCCAGGCCACCATCGACCGGGTCACCGCCGCCCGCGCTGCCGCCACCCACACCGCCACTGCCGTCGCCCGCGCCGCCGCCGTCCGTGCCGCCGCCACCGCCCACGCCACCGCCACTCCGGCGACCGTCGCTGTGGCGATGGTCGCCGGCCTGACCGCGGTCGACAGGTGCCGGTGCGTCGGGTGGGCCGAGTTGTTCGAGGCCCCGGCGCGGGCCGGGGGTGGGACGGAGCCTCTCCTCAGGACGCAGCCGAGGTGGCACCGAGCCGGGGGCGGTCACCGGGCGCAGGCCGGATACCACGGTGTTGACGATCTCCGCGGCGTACGCGCCGTCCGGGTCGTAGTCGGGGTCGAAGACGGTCAGCTCGACACCGAGGCAGTGCGGGGTGTCGACCAGACCGGCGAGCAGAATCTCCAGCTCGGCGAAGGCGATGCCGCCAGGATCGGGCGCATCGACCGCCGGCATCACGGCGGGGTCGAGCACGTCCACGTCGACGTGCACCCAGTAGCCGGCGCAGTCGGCCAGCTGCTCGTGCGCCCACTGGGCGGTACGGGCCGCGCCCTCGGCGCGTAGCGCTGGCACCGGTCGGGTGATGATCCCGGCGGCCTGCAGGTCGAGCCGGTACTCGTCCTGGGCGCGGATGCCGAGCACCACCACATCGACGTCCCGGAAGTAGGGGCGCCGGCCCTCGATGGCCGCCAGGTCGGCCTGGCCCCGACCGGTCACCAGGGCGAGATCCTCACCGGCCGCCGCGCCCACGTACGAGGCGTTGCCGGGGTGTCGGAAGTCGGAATGGCCATCGACGAAGACCAGCCCGATCCGGCCGCCGACCGCCTCACCCAGCCGGTGCATGGCCAGCGCCGAGCCGAGCAGAATCGAGCAGTCACCGCCGAGGACCACCGGGAACTCTCCCCGGTCGATGATCGCGCCGATCCGGTCGGCCAGTGCCGCCGAGTAGTCGGCGATCTCCCGCGCGTGGCAGACGCCGTCCCCGGGTCGCCAGTCACCGGCGTCGTAGCGGGGCGGAGTCAGGCAACCCGCGTCACGGGCGCGCAACCGGGGCAGCAGTCCCTGGTCCCGTAGCGCGCCCGGCGCCTTCCCACAGCCGGGAACGGAGGTAGGCGTCGGCGGGCGCAGGCCGAGGTTGCTCGGCGCGTCGAGGACGGCGATCCGGCGCATCATGGGCCGCCTTCGTTCGCGACTGCGGGGCTCGCAAGCTCACTCCTCGCGCTCACTGAGCCCACCTTCCGTTCGCGACTGCGGGGCTCGCAAGCTCACTCCTCGCGCTCACTGAAGCTCCCGTCCTCGTGGGGTGGAGGCGGGCCGGCGACACGCCGGCCCGCGCTGGCGTGGCAGGTACTCAGAACAGGGCGCTGGCCAGGGCCCGGCGGGCCGAGGCGACTGCGGGATCCTCTGGCCCGGCGATGGTGAACAGGCCGATCAGGTGCTGACGGACCTTCTCCCGGTCGTCGCCGGCAGTGCGGCGCACCAGCCCGACCAGGCGCTGGTACGCCTGATCGGCCAGGCCGCTCAGCACCTCGATGTCGGCGGCGAGCAGTTGGGCGTCGACATCGTCGGGGTCGGCCGCCGCGGCGGTGAGCGCCGCCTGCGGGTCGGCCCCGGCCACCCGGCGGGCGAGTCCCACCTGGGCCAGCCCGGCCTCGGCCGCGGCGTCCGCCGGGGTTTCCGCGAGGATCTTGCGGTACGCCTGCTCGGCGGCGTCCAGGTCGCCACTCATCAGCGCGTCGTCCGCCTCGTCGAGCCGTGGATCCTCCGGCTCGGCCACGCTCACCCCGCCGGCCTTGAGGACGGCCTGGAGCCACTGGCGAAGCTGTGCCTCGGGCACCACGCCGGAGAAGGCGTCCACGGGTTGCCCGCCGACCACCGCGTACACCATCGGGATGCCCTGGACCCGGAACATCTGCGCGAGCCTCGGGTTGGCGTCCACGTCGACCTTGGCGAGCACCCAGGCACCGCCGCCCTCGACCGCCAGCCGTTCCAGCACCGGAGAGAGTTGCTTGCAGGGCTGGCACCACTCGGCCCAGAAGTCGACCACGACGGGTGTGGTCAACGAGCGCTCCAGGACCTCCGACTGGAAGGTCGCCTCGGTCACGTCGACGACTGTGACTCCGCCGACGGCGCCGCCGGGTGCCCCGGCGGGCGGGCCGGCCTGAACCGGAGCCGGTGTGGAACTGGGGGCAGGGGTGCGCAGCGCGCTGAGGTCGACCGCGCCGCGGGTAAAGATCGACGAGGTGATCCGTGGGTCGCTCATGGTTATCTAGTCTCGCACGCAGTTCGCCGAACTCGGATCAGCCTCGGCCCGCGCAGTTGCCACTGTCACCCCTGCCCAGCCGCCCTGATGGGGCGAAGGTCAGAACCGTGCGGGCTCGCGGTAAACGCCCCATTCGGCGCGCAGCGCGTCGCAGATCTCGCCGAGGGTCGCCTCCGCCCGGACGGCGTCGAGCATCGCCGGGATCATGTTCTCCCCGGTACGGCTCACCGCCACCATCGCCTCGACCGCGGCACGTACCCGGGAATCGTCCCGACCGTGCTTGCGCTCGGCCAGCATCCGACGCTGTTCCAACTCCACCTCGTGCGAGATGCGGAGGATCTCCAGCTCCTTGGCGACCGTGCCGGTGTGGCAGTTGACGCCGACGATCTTCTTGTCGCCCTTCTCCAACGCCTGCTGGTACGCGAAGGCGGCCTCGGCGATCTGTCCGGTGAACCAGCCGTCCTCGATGCCCCGCAGGATGCCGGAGGTCATCGGCCCGATCTGGTGTGGGCCGTCGCCGCCGAGCGCGCGGATCCGGGCGAAGATCTCCTCCGCCTCGGCCTCGATCCGGTCGGTGAGCGCCTCGACGTACCAGGAGCCGCCCAGCGGGTCGGCCACGTTCGTCACCCCGATCTCCTCCATCAGCACCTGCTGCGTACGCAGGGCGATCTCGGCGGACTCGTCGGTGGGCAGGGCGAGGGTCTCGTCCAGGGCGTTGGTGTGCAGCGAGTTGGTGCCACCGAGCACGGCGGCGAGCGCCTCGACGGCGGTGCGTACCACGTTGTTGACCGGCTGTTGCGCGGTCAGCGACACGCCGGCGGTCTGCGTGTGGAACCGCAGCCAGAGCGCCTTCTCACTGGTGGCGCCGTAGACGTCGCGCAGCCAGCGGGCCCAGATCCGGCGGGCGGCCCGGAACTTGGCGATCTCCTCGAAGAAGTCGACGTGCGAGTCGAAGAAGAAGCTCAGCCCGGGGGCGAAGACGTTGACGTCAAGCCCGCGCGACAGTCCCAGTTCGACGTAACCGAAGCCGTCGGCCAGGGTGTACGCCAGTTCCTGCGCGGCGGTCGAGCCGGCCTCGCGGATGTGGTAGCCGGAGACCGACAGCGGCTTGTACCGCGGGATCTCAGCCGCGCAGTACTCCATCAGGTCGCCGATCAGGCGCAGGTGCGGCTCCGGGTCGAACAGCCACTCCTTCTGCGCGATGTACTCCTTGAAGATGTCGGTCTGCAGCGTCCCGTCCAGACTCGACAGGTCGGCGCCCTGACGCTCGGCGGCGACCAGGTACATGCAGAACACCGGCACCGCCGGGCCGGAGATGGTCATGCTCGTGGTGACCCCGGCCAGGTCGATGCCGTCGAAGAGCGCCTCCATGTCGGCGGCGCTGTCCACCGCCACCCCGCAGTGGCCCACCTCGCCGAGCGACTGCGGGTCGTCGGAGTCGCGCCCCATCAGGGTGGGCATGTCGAAGGCGACCGAGAGCCCGCCGCCACCAGCGCCCAGGATCATCTTGTAGCGCTCGTTCGTCTGCCGAGCGTTGCCGAACCCGGCGAACTGGCGGATCGTCCAGGTCCGCCCCCGGTAGCCGGTCGGGTAGAGGCCCCGCGTGTAGGGGAACTCCCCCGGCCAGCCGATCCGCTCGAACCCCGGGTACGCGGCACCTTCCGGTGGACCGTAGACCGGCTCGACGGGCATCCCGGAGAGCGTGGTGAAGTCGGCGTCCCGCTTGCGCGCGGAGTCGTAGCGGGCCTGCCAGCGGGCCCGCCCGGCCGCGATGTCGTCGGCGTTCATCCCCGGGCTCCTCCTCGAGTCCTCGACTGCAACCGAGTGTAGAGCCCTTACCTGAACGATCGATAAGGCAGTTCGTACCGACCGGTAACCTGAGCTGCCCGAACTCAGGCGGCGGGGCCGTCGATGGCCACGTCGTCCACCCGGATGTTGATCTCGTCGACCCGCAGTCCGTACGCCTCGACCGCCCGGGTCACCTCGACCCGCACCGCCGTGGTCACCTCCGGTACCGGATGCCCGGCGTCCGTCACGATGACCAGGTTGATCACGGCACCGCCGTTGGTGATGTGCGCGGAGCAGCCCCGGCGCGCGTCGCCGACCTGGTCGAGACCCACCCGGTCCAGCACCGCGTTGAAGAACCGGGCGACGTCGCCACCCAGTTCGACCACGCCGGGCACGGCCTTCGCCGCGGCCACCGCGATCTTCTCCACCACCTCGTCCGAGATGTGGGTACGCCCGCCCGCCACCGCGTCCGGCGTCATCGCCAACTCCTGCGTCATCTCGTGGTCCATGCGTCCCCCAGCGGCCGTCGCAGTACCCGCGCACCCGCGCGGCGGGTGCGAGCCTAACCGCCTCCAGCGGTCCGTAGTGGACGCGGTTACCCGGCGAGCTGAGCGAGCAACGCCTCGGCCGCGGCGTACGGATCGGTGGCACCGGCCGCCACCTCGGCGGCGAGCGCCGGCAGTTGCGTACCGTCGCGCAGCGAGCCGATCCGGGCGCGGAGCACGCCGAGCGCGATCGCCTCGACCTCGGCGGCGGCCCGCGCCTCGCGCCGACGTCGCAACTCGTCGTGCTCGACCAGCCAGGCGCGGTGCTTGTCGATGGCGGCGGCGACGTCGTCGATGCCCTCGCCACGGGCGGCGACCGCCCGTACCACCTGCGGACGCCACTGGCCAGGACCGCGCTCACCGAGGGCGATCATGCCCTGGATGTCCCGGACGGTGGCGTCGGCACCGTCCCGGTCGGCCTTGTTCACCACGAAGACGTCGGCGATCTCCAGGATGCCGGCCTTCACCGCCTGGATCGCGTCGCCCATGCCCGGCGCGAGCAGCACCAGTGTGGTGTCGGCGAGCGAGGCCACCTCGACCTCCGCCTGCCCGACCCCGACGGTCTCCACCAACACCACGTCACAGCCGGCGCCCTCCAGCACCCGCACCGCCTGCGGGGTGGCGGCCGACAGCCCGCCGAGGTGCCCCCGGCTGGACATCGAGCGGATGTAGACGCCCGGGTCGGTGGCATGGTCCTGCATCCGCACCCGGTCACCGAGGATCGCGCCGCCGGTGAACGGGCTCGACGGATCGATGGCCAGCACGCCGACCCGGTGCCCGTGGGCCCGCAGCGCCCGGACCAACTCGTTCGTGGTGGTGGACTTGCCCACCCCCGGCGAGCCGGTCAGGCCGACCACCTGGGCCCGTCCGGTGTACGGGGCGAGCGCCGCGGCGATGGCCGGCACGGTCTCGTCGCCCGACTCGACAAGAGTGATCAGTCGGGCCACCGCGCGGGGGTCACCGTCACGGGCCCGTTCGACAAGCATCGGAACGTCCCGGCTGCGGCGCACCGAACCGCTGGCCGCCGCCGGGACGTGGGTGTTCGACTCGCTCACAGATCGGTTTCGGTGGGGTCGGGAACATGGATGATCAGTGCGTCGCCCTGGCCGCCACCCCCGCAGAGCGCTGCCGCGCCGGTGCCACCGCCGCGCCGCTTGAGTTCCAGCGCGAGGGTGAGCACCAGCCGGGCGCCGGACATGCCGATCGGGTGGCCGAGCGCGATCGCGCCGCCGTTGACGTTGACCTTGTCGGGGCTGATTCCGAGGTCACGGGTCGACTGGATACCGACCTGCGCGAACGCCTCGTTGATCTCGATCAGGTCGAGGTCGGAGACGGCCAGGCCGCCCTTGCGCAGGGCGTGCTGGATGGCGTTCGAGGGCTGCGAGTGCAGGGAGTTGTCCGGGCCTGCCACGTTGCCGTGCGCCCCCACCTCGGCCAGCCAGGCCAGGCCCAGCTCCTTGGCCTTCGCCTTGCTCATCACCACCACGGCGGCGGCGCCGTCGGAGATCGGCGAGGAACTGCCGGCGGTGATGGTGCCGTCGGAGGTGAACGCCGGGCGGAGCTTGGCCAGGGAATCGGCGGTGGTGTCCGGCCGGATGCCCTCGTCCTCGCTGATCACCAGTGGGTCACCCTTGCGCTGCGGGATGACCACCGGGGTGATCTCCTCGGCGAAGTGGCCGTTCTTCTGGGCGGCAGCGGCGCGCTGATGGCTGCTGGCCGCGAACTCGTCCTGCTCCTGCCGGGTGATGCTCCGGGTGCTGCCGTGCCGCTCGGTGGACTCCCCCATCGAGCAGCAGTCCCACGCATCGGTCAGCCCGTCGAGCGCCATGTGGTCCTTGATCACCACGTCGCCGTACTTGTAGCCGGCCCGCTGGCCGAGCAGCAGGTGCGGGGCGTTGGTCATCGACTCCATGCCGCCGGCCACCACGATGTCGAACTCACCGGCCCGGATCAGCTGGTCGGCCAGGGCGATCGCGTCGAGCCCGGAGAGACAGACCTTGTTGATCGTCAGGGCCGGTACGGACATCGGGATGCCCGCCTCGACGGCCGCCTGCCGGGCGGGAATCTGCCCGGTGCCGGCCTGGAGCACCTGGCCCATGATCACGTACTGCACCTGGTCAGGTGCGACTCCCGCCCGTTCGAGCGCGGCAGAGATCGCGATGCCGCCGAGTTTCGTCGCCGGTAGGTCCTTGAGGTTGCCCAGCAGGCGCCCCATCGGGGTCCGCGCGCCGCTGACGATCACCGAAGCCATACCTGCCTCCGAGGGGGTGCCGACCTGTACGCCTTAACGATTGTTCGGCCAGACTAACGTCATGCCTGAGAACTCCCCCGTCGAGCCCGCTGCCGACTATGTCACAGACATCGGGCTGCGCCGCATCGACCATGTCGGGATCGCGGTGCCCGACCTCGACGTCGCCATCGACTTCTACCAGCGCACGTTCGGGATGCGCTGTGTGCACACGGAGACCAACACCGAACAGGGTGTCCGGGAGGCGATGCTGGCGGTCGGGCCGAGCACCGAGGGCGGTTGCGTGCAACTGCTCGCGCCGCTGACCCCGGAGTCGACGATCGCGAAGTTCCTCGACCGCAACGGCCCGGGCGTTCAGCAGGTGGCGTACACGGTGACCGACATCGACGCGGCCTGCGCGGCGCTGCGCGAGCGCGGCGTACGGCTGCTCTACGAGACCCCGAAGCGTGGCACCGCCGACTCGCGGATCAATTTCGTGCACCCGAAGGACGCCGGCGGCGTGCTGATCGAGCTGGTCCAGCCGGCCGCGTCGCACTGACCCGAAGGCCGCGCACGGCCGCCGCGAGCACGGAGGTGTGCGCTTGCCGGAGCGGGCATGCACCTCCGCGCAGCGGCCGATGCACTTTTTCACAGGAGGCTTCCGACCCTAGCTACCGTTCAGTAACCTCCGGCCTCACAGGTAGCCCGGAGACGCGGGATGTGGTGGTGGCCGACATGGTGACCGCCGCCGACCAGCGTCGACGATGGCAGCCCCAGGCCCGCCGCCGAGCGGCGAGAACCGGAGGTCACCGTGCAGGACATCCTCGAAGCCATCATGGCGGCGGACGGGTCGGCCGACCCGGCGCGCGAGTTGGCCGGTGTCGCCGGACTGCCGGTACCGGGGAGCTACCGGGGCGTGGTGGTCCGGGCCGAAGAGACCCGGATGTTCGACGGCGTGGCCACCCGGGACAAGGACCCGCGCAAGGCGTTGCACCTCCAGCAGGTGCCCACGCCCGAACTCGGCCCGGGCGAGGCACTGGTCGCGGTGATGGCCAGCGCCATCAACTACAACACCGTCTGGACCAGCATCTTCGAGCCACTGTCCACCTTCAGGTTCCTCAAGCGTTACGGCCGCACCTCCGAGTTGGCCCGCCGGCACGACCTGCCGTACCACGTGGTCGGTTCGGACGCGGCGGGCGTGGTGCTACGGGTCGGCGCCGGGGTGAGTCGCTGGCGCCCGGGCGACGAGGTGGTGGCCCACTGCCTGTCGGTCGAGTTGGAGGACGCGGCCGGTCACGACGACACGATGCTCGATCCGCAGCAGCGGATCTGGGGGTTCGAGACCAACTTCGGTGGCCTGGCCGAGCTGGCCGTGGTCAAGGCCAACCAACTGATGCCCAAGCCGGCACACCTGAGCTGGGAGGAGGCGGCCAGCCCCGGGCTGGTGAACTCGACCGCGTACCGGCAACTGGTGTCGCACCACGGGGCGAACATGAAGCAGGGCGACGTGGTGCTGATCTGGGGCGCCTCGGGCGGCCTGGGCGGCTACGCCACCCAGATGGCGCTCAACGGCGGCGCGATCCCGGTCTGCGTGGTCTCCTCGCCGGAGAAGGCGGAGCTGTGCCGGCGGATGGGCGCCGAGCTGGTCATCGACCGCTCCGCCGAGGGCTTCCGGTTCTGGTCCGACGAGCAGACCCAGGATCCGGACGAGTGGCGTCGCTTCGGCGAGCGGATCCGGGAGCTCACCGGCGGGGAGGACCCGGACATCGTCTTCGAGCACCCCGGCCGGGAGACCTTCGGTGCCAGCGTCTACGTCGCCAAGCGCGGCGGCACCGTCGTCACCTGCGCCTCCACCAGTGGCTTCCTGCACCAGTACGACAACCGCTACCTCTGGATGCACCTCAAGCGCATCGTGGGCAGCCACTTCGCCAACTACCGCGAGGCGTGGGAGGCCAACCGGCTGGTGGCGCTGGGGAAGATCCACCCCACGGTGTCCAGGACGTACGCGCTGGAGCAGACCGGCCAGGCCGCGTACGAGGTGCACCGCAACGCCCACCAGGGCAAGGTCGGCGTCCGCTGTCTGGCCCCAGAGGACGGACTCGGCGTACGCGACCCCGAGCTGCGCGCCCGCCACGCCGAGGCCATCAACCGGTTCCGTGGGCGCTGACCTGACGGCCGAGGCACCGATGGCCATTCGGTGATCACCGAATGGCTTTCCACACGGGTGCCCCGACGCCCATTCGTGCGAGCGGGCGACGTCGGAAACAAAGGGCCGTGCGCCACCGCGCCACGGCTTTTCCACGTCACGCTCCGTGCCATCCAGCTCGCCCCGGAGCTGGCAAGATCGCATGTCGCGCCGGTGGTCGGCCACCGCGCGGAGTTGACCATGTAATGCGGACGGCAAAGGGCGGCACGCTCTTGCGAAGCACCCCAGGGAGTCTGCCAGTATGTCCCAATGCCCCAGCAGCAGTCCTCCCCTCTCGCGTTCTTCGATAACGCGAACTCGCAGCCAGATTTCACGGTTGGCCTGCGCGGATACAACACCGGTCAGGTCGACGACTTCATCGGCCGGCTCAACGCCGCACTGAGCCAGGCCAACAAGGACCGCGCCGACGCCGAGCAGGCGCTCAACGACGCGCAGCGCCGGCTCCGGCAGTCCGAGCAGCGGCTCACTGCCCTTGAGCAGAAGCTCACCGACACCAGCAAGCAGCTGGAGGAGAACAGCCGGCCCACGCTGTCCGGCCTCGGCACCCGGGTCGAGCAGATCCTCCGGCTCGCCGAGGAGCAGGCCAACGACCACCGCAACGAGGCCAAGCGCGAGTCGGAGGGCATTCTCTCCGCCGCCCGCCTCGAAGCGCGCGAGATCACCGACAAGGCACGCGCCGAGGCCGCGGCCATGAAGGCCACCGCCGAGCGGGAGGCGGGCAACGTCCGCACCGCCGCCGAGCGCGAGGCCGCCGAGGTACGCGTCCAGGCCCGCCGCGAGGCCGACACGCTGCGTGCCGACGCGGATCGGGAGACCAAGCAGCTGCGTACGGTGACCGCCCACGAGGTCGCCGAGCTGAAGTCCACAGTGGAACGCGAGGTGGCCACCCTGCGGGCCACCGCCGAGCGCGAGATCACCCAGCAGCGGGCCAAGGCCGCCCGCGAGGCCGAGGAGAAGCGCGCCGAGGCGACCAAGCTGCTCACCGACGCCCGCGACAAGCGCGACAAGGACCTCCAGGCCCTGGAGCTGCAGCTCGCGGAGCGGCGGGAGAAGGCCGAGCGCGAGGAGTCGGAGCGGCACGCCGCCCAGGTCGCGCAGACCCAGAAGCTGGTCAACGAGGCCGAGCAGCGGGCCCGCGCCGCGCAGGATCGGGCCAAGGAGATCGAGCAGCGGGCCGAGGCCCGCCGGGTCGAGTCGGAGCGCACCGCCACCGAGACGGTGGAGAAGGCCAAGGCGCTGTCCGAGCGGACGCTGAGCGAGGCGCGCGCCGAGTCGCAGCGCCTGCTCAACGAGGCGCGCACCGAGGCCGAGCTGACCACCCAGGCGGCGCGCCGCGAGGTGGAGGACCTCACCCGGCAGAAGGACGCCGTCACCTCGCAGCTCGGGCAGATGCTCTCCGGCCTGGCCGGCATCGTTCCGGGCGTGCCGAACAACGCCGCCGCTGCCGCGGGCGACAAGCCGGCGGCCAAGAAGGCGGACGGGGCGGACGACAAGGTGGCTGCGGAAACCACCAGCTGATCACACCCGGGGCATGATCCACGGCGCGGGGTGACATCGGGCGACCGGTGACACCCCGCGCCGCCCTGCGTTTCGCGGGGCCCAGGCCGGCCACCAGCGCCGCCTTCCCCGAGCCGTGAAGTAGGTCCCAACAGGGGCGTCCGTATCGCCCCAGGAGGGCCCGATGCGTGTGAGGATGGGAGCATGTCGCACGGCGAGGAACTGTTCGCGCTCGGCGGGGACGTGACCACGGAGCCCAGCTTCGAGTCTGCCCTGCGGGGGTACGAGAAACGACAGGTCGACCGATACGTCGCTCGTGCGGAGCACGAGATCGCCGCGCTCGCGGCCGAACGGGAACAGGCGTACACCCAGATCCACAAGCTGGCCGGTCAGGTCGAGGTGCTGCAACGCGACCTCGCTCAGGTGCGCAAGCAGGTCGGGGTCGTCGACCGGGCCGCCTTCCGACACCTCGGGCCGCGGGTGGAGCAGATCCTCACGCTGGCCGAGGAACAGGCCGAGGACATCCTCTCCGCCGCCAACGAAGAGATCGAAGCCCGTCGGGCCGCCGCCGAGCACATCATCGAGGAGGCCCGCGTCGCGGCGGCCACCGCGCTCAAGGATTTCGAGATCGCCCTGGCCGCTCGCCGGGCCGAGGAGGAGCGGCAGGCCGCGGCCCGCCGGGCCGAGTCGGAGGCCGCCGCGAAGTCCGCCAAGGAGGAGGCCGCCCGGCTGCGCAAGTCCGCTCAGGAGGCGCTGGCCCGGGCTCAGCAGGAGGCGACGCAGCTCCGGGACGCGGCCAAGGAGATCCACAGCCGGGCCCAGCAGGAGGCGACCAAGCTACGCGAGGCGGCCCGCGAGGCGCTCGCCACCGCCCAGCAGGAGGCGACCCAGCTTCGCGACGCCGCAAAAGAGGTGCACGCCAAGGCCCAGCAGGAGGCGCGACGGCTGGTCGACCAGGCCACCGAGGCCGGCCGGGCCACCCACGCCAAGGCCCAGCAGGAGGCCAAGCAGATCATCGACGACGCCGCCGAGGCCGGCCGGGCCGCCCGCAACAAGGCCCGCCAGGAGGCCGAGCGGCTGAGCACCCAGGCGACCGAGGCGGCCAAGCGCACCCGCGCCGAGACCGAGGCGTACGCCCAGCGGATGCGCAGCGAGACCGAGGCGTACGTGCAGCACTCCCGGGCGCAGGCGCAGCAGGAGCTGGGTGCCTGGCGGGCCGGGGTGGAGAAGGAGGTCAACAGCCGACGCGAGGCGGCCGACCGGGAACTGACCGAGCGCAAGGCGACCGCCGAACGCGAGTTCACCGCCCGCCGCGATCAGCTGGAGAAGCAGTACAAGACCCGCAACGCCGAGCTGGACGAGCGGATCCGCACCCGTACCGCCGAGTTGGAGTCCGGCTTCGAGACCCGGCGGTCCCAGCTGGAGTCCGAGTACACGGCGCGGAAGAACGAGATCGAGCAGGGTGCCGACCAGATCCGCCAGGCCGCCGAGCAGGAGGCCGCCACGGTACGCGGACGTGCCGAGGAACAGGCCGGTGAGCTGCTGCGCCAGGCGGAGACCGAGTCGGCCGCGAAGCGACGCGAAGTCGACGAGTACGTCACCGCCGTGCGGAGTGAGGCCGACGAGTACGCGGCCAGCACCCACCGCGATGCCGACCAGTACGCCGACACCACCCGGCGGGAGGCGGACGAGCACGTCACCGCCGTGCGGCGGGAGGCGGACGAGCACGTCGCGGCGTCCCGCCGCCAGTTCGAGGAGTACGCGGCCACCACCCAACAGCATCTGGCCACCACCCAGCAGCACCTCGCCGCGACGCAGCAGGAGGCCGCAGCCGGCCGGCAGCAGCTCGCCCAGGTGATGCTGGAGATCGCCAAGGCCCAGCAGCAGCTCGCCGACCTGCGTCAGGAGACGTGGAAGTCCCGGCAGGAGTCCGACGAGCTGGAGCGCAAGCTGCTCGGCCTGCGGCTACAGGCCGCGTCAGCGCCGGACGGCTCGACGCCACCGGCGGTTGCCGCAGTGTCCACCAACGGGGCACACCCCACCGGCGTCTCAGCGAACGGCGCTCAACCCTCCGGCGACACGCTGGCGGTCACTCCCTCCGGCGGCGCTGCCAGCAGCCCCGGCGACGATGCTGCGGCAGGGGGCGGCCGAACCGGTGACCGTCCGAGCGGCAACGATGCCGAGCCGGCGACCAAGCCGGCGGCGGAACCGGTCACCACGGTCGAGGATCCCTCGCCGAGCAAGCCGGCAGCCGAGCCGACAAGCGTCGACGGCGGCACCGCCAGCGAAGGGCTGGACGGCGAGCCGACGGTGGCGGCGGTACCCGGCGAGGGTGGCCGAGGCGCCACCCCGACGAAGATCACCAGCACCGGCGAGAACGGCAAGCGCCCGACCAAGCCGACCACCGACGAGCGCAGCGCCAAGCCCAGCAAGGTCACCTCCGACTGACACCCAGCGGCCACCGGCCACCGGCCACCGGCCACCGGCCACCGGCCACCGGCCACCGGCGATCATGCAGTTGTGGTCGTTGTTTTGTCCATTACCGCAGGTTTTGTCGCGACCACAACTGCATGATCGGCGCGCAATTCGAAGGGGTCGGGGCCGCTCGCAGGGGGATTGCGAGCGGCCCCCGCCTGAACTCGTCCGCGCCCTCCGGGCCACGACCAAATCCGGCATAGCTGACAGTCTGCTGACCGGACCACTACTGTCAGAAGGCATCGAGGCTGGTGGTGGCCCTGGTGCGCACCGGAGCTGCCGCCGAGAGATACCGAGTGGTTCTCGGCAGATGGTTGTGGAGGCAGTGTGGAACAGACGACGGCGGATCTGATCCGGTCACAGCTACGCCGGCTGCGGGTCGCCGCCGGGCACACCCAGGAGGAGTTCGGAAGGCTGGTGCACTACTCGGCGTCCATGGTCTCCGCCGTCGAGACCGGCACCCGACCGTACGATCGTCAGCTGCTGGCCCGGGCCGACGAGGTGCTGACCTCCGGCGGCCTGCTGGCGTCGCTGCTGCGGATCGCCGAGCGGGAGGGGCAGCCGTCCTGGTTCCTACCCTGGTTGGACGCCGAACGCCAGGCCCGGCAGCTCCGGGTCTTCCAGCCCACGCTGGTCCCCGCGCTGCTCCAGACCGAGGGCTACGCCCGCGCGGTGATCCGCTGCGACGACCTGCTCAGCGACGAGGAGGTGGAGCAGCGGGTGGCCGCCCGACTGGACCGGCAGGCCATCCTCACCCAGCCCGACCCGCCGCAGCTCATCGCGGTCGTCGACGAGGCGATCCTGCACCGGCGGGACCAGCGCCTTCAGGCGCTGATGGCGCACCAGATCGAGCACCTGATCGCCTCCGCCGAGCGCCCGAACATCAGCGTCCACGTCGTACCGCTCAGCGTCGGGCTGCACGTCGGCCTCTACGGCTCGTTCTCGTTGGCCCGGAACGTGGACGGTGGCTGGGTGGCCAGCCAGGAGACCCAACTGACCGCCTCACCGACCGACAACGAAGCGAGTCTGGCTACCCTGTTGGCGCGCTGGGAGACGGTGCGCAACGAGGCACTGTCCCGCCAGCAGTCGATCGAACTCCTCAACGAAATGGTGAAGTCATGGCCCTGATCGGCGCGATCTGGCGCACCTCCACCCGCAGCGGCAGCACCGACTGCGTGGAGGTGGCCGACAACCTGCCCGGCGTGGTGGCCGTCCGGGACAGCAAGGACCGGCAGGGTCCGGTGCTCGCGTTCACCCCGTCGACCTGGCGGTCCTTCGTCGACCGGCTCAAGCAGGCGTGATCGGCCGCAGCTGCCCGCACTGAGCCACCCACGCCGTCAGCTCGACAGCGCGCCCGCACCACACCCCAGGTCCGCGCAGCGGCTCGCCGGCCGGGGCAGCACGATCCGGGGGCACCACCGGAAGACCGACGGGGAGACCGGATGGCACAGCACGAGCCCGACGAGGCCGAGCCGAGGCCGGCCGAACCCGACCGGCCCGGAGCAGGTCGGGGTGACGCGACGCAAGCCCGGGAGGCGACGCCGGAGGGCGCGCGGACGGCAGGGCCCGGCGGCGGTACGACGAACGCGGTGCCAGCCGGCGAGACCACGACGGCCGGCGGGGCGCAGCGTCCGGAAGGGGTCGACTCCGGCCGCTTCGGCACGCCGGGGCGGCCGCTGCGGCGCAACAGTTTCCTGGTCGGATTCACCGGGGCGCTCGGCGTACTGCTCGCGTACGCGGTCTATCTGGGGGTGCGCAACGCCGCGGGGATTCTGGTCCTGGTGGTGATCGCGCTCTTCCTCGCGGTGGGCCTGCACCCGGTGGTGGTCCGGCTGCACTCCTGGGGAGTTCCACGCGGGTTGGCTGTGGCGACGGTCGTGCTTGTCGTGTTGGCGCTGCTCGCCGCCGGGGTGCTGGCGCTGGTACCGCCGATCGTGACCCAGTCCGGGCAGTTCATCGAGCAGTTGCCGAGCTACCTTGAGTCGCTGCGCCGCAACGAGACGGTGAACGACCTGGTCGAGCGGTTCGACCTGATGCGGCGTGCGCAGGAGGCGGCCAGCGCGGACGTGGTCGGCCGGGCCTTGGGCGGGGTGCTCGGCGGCGCCCAACTGCTCTTCGGCACCGTCTTCCGGGTGCTGACCGTGCTGGTGCTGACCATCTACTTCCTGGTCTACTTCGACCGGCTCCGCGACCTCGGCTACGCCTTGGTGCCGCGCTCCCGTCGCCAGCGGGTACAGCTGATCGGCGACGAGATCCTGACCAAGGTCGGGGCGTACATGGTCGGCGCGCTTGCCATCGCGGTGCTGGCCGGCGCGAGCACCTTCGTGTTCGCGCTGATCGTCGGTTTGCCGTACCCGTTCGCGCTGGCGGTGGTCGTCGCGGTGACCGACCTCATCCCGCAGATCGGCGCCACCCTCGGGGCCGTGATCGTCAGTCTGGTCGGCTTCGCCACCGACCCCTCGGTCGGCATCGCCTGTGTGATCTTCTTCGTGATCTACCAGCAGGTCGAGAACTACCTCATCTATCCCAAGATCATGCGACGTTCGGTGCAGGTCAACGAGGTCGCGGCGCTGGTGGCCGCGCTGCTCGGGGTGTCGCTGGTGGGGGTGATCGGCGCGCTGATCGCCATCCCGACGGTGGCCGCCATCCAGCTCATCCTGCGTGAGGTGATCCTCCCCCGCCAGAATGCCCGCTGACCTGCCGACCAGGGCAGATCAGTACCGCGAGCTCAGTCGGCCTGACGCTGCGGTGGGCCGGACACCGGCGTGTCGGCGAACGCGGCGACCGTCCGGTCGGCGTACGCGCTGGCGTCGCCGGTCTCCATCGGGCCGTCCCAGGTGGTCGGCAGCGGCACCGGCACCGCCGGGTTGACCCGCCGGACCACCTCGTCCAGCACGGTCTCGGCGTCACCGACCCAGAGGTGCTTGGCACCGGGTACGCCGACGACCTCGGCCTGCGGCACGACCGCGAACTGCTCGCGGGCCTGCTCCGGACGCAGGTAGTCGTCGAACTCCGGCACCAGCGCGGTGAGCGGCTTGCCCGACTCGGCCCACTGGTCGAGGTCGGACCGGCCGGAGTAGCGCAGCGGCGGGGAGAGCAGGATCGCGCCGGTCACCGCCGGGTCGCAGCCGTAGCGCAGCACCAGATCGGTGCCGAACGACCAACCCAGCAGCCAGACGTTCGGCAGTTCGTGGAACTCGGCGTACTCGATCGCGGCGGCGACGTCGAAGCGCTCGCCGACGGCGGAGTCGAAGCTGCCCTCGCTGGTGCCGCGCACACTGCTGGTGCCCCGGGTGTTGAACCTGAGCACGGCCACGTCGGCCAGGGCGGGCAGTCGCCAGGCCGCCTTCCGGAAGACGTGGCTGTCCATCATCCCGCCGTGGGTGGGCAGCGGGTGCAGGCAGACCAGGGTCGCGGCCGGTTCCCGGTCGACCGGGCGGGCCAACTCGCCGACCAACCGCAGCTCATCCGCGGTGTGCAGCTCGATGTCCTCCCGGTGCCCCGGCAGGACCGAGGAGGCACGAATCGGTGTGCTCATGCTTCCAGTCTCCCGTTCCGACGCCCGCGCTGGATGACCGGGGCCCGGCGGTCGCGGGCACGCCAGCAGCCGGTATGCCAGTGCCGCCGGTCGGTCAGGTCACCCCGGCCGTCCGCCGGCCAGGCGACCAGGTGTGCCACGCCGGGCCGGATCTCCTGGTCGCACCCGGGGCAGCGGTACGTCTTGGTGGACGCGCCGCCGCTGATGCCGCGTACCTGCCACTCGCCGTCCCGCCACTGTTGGATGGCGGCGACGCCGTGCCGGGCACGCTCGGTGTCGAGGCGCACCGCGTCGTCGCGGCGGGGACGGTTGCGACGGGGACTCACGTCGTCAAGCGTACGGTCGAGCTGTCGTGACCCGGTCAGCGGCGGGTGTGGTCGCGGAAGCCACGGCCGGTCTTGCGGCCCAGGTAGCCCGCGGTGACCAGGTGCTCCAGCAGCGGCGCCGGGGCGAACCCGGGCTCACGCAGTTCCAGGTACAACTCCCGCTGGATGGCCAGCGCCACGTCCAGGCCCACCACGTCGAGCAGTTCGAACGGGCCCATCGGGTAACCGCAGCCCAGCTTCATCGCGTGGTCGATGTCGTCGGTGGTGGAGTAGCTGGCCTCAAGCATCCGCACCGCGTCGTTGAGATATGGGAACAGCAGCGCGTTGACGATGAAACCGGACCGGTCACCGCAGACCACACCGGTCTTGCCCAGCGTGGCACTGACGGCCTGAGCGGTCGCGATGGTCTCGGCCGAGGTACGGATCGTCCGGACGATCTCCACCAGCGGCATCGCCGGGGCCGGGTTGAAGAAGTGCAGACCGACCACGTCGGCCGGGCGCTGGGTGGCCATCGCCACCTCGATCACCGGCAGCGACGAGGTGGTGGTCGCCAGCACCACGCCCGGCTTGCAGATCTCGTCCAGGCTGGCGAAGAGGGCCTTCTTGACGCTGAGTTCCTCGACCACCGCCTCGACCACCAGATCCACGTCGGCCAGGTGGTCCAGCGTCGCCGACCAGTTGATCCGGCCGAGCGCGGCGTCCCGGTCCGCCTCGCTGAGCCGGCCCCGGACCACGCCCTTGTTGAGCGAGGTCTGCACCGCCTCGAAGACCTTGGCCGACTGCTCCGCGCCCCGGGTCACCGACACGACCTCGTAGCCCGCCGTGGCGAAGACCTCGATGATCCCGGTGGCCATCGTCCCGGAACCCACGATGCCGATCTTGGTCACGGCCGCGTCGGACCGTGCCGGTTCCGTCGTGGTCGGCGTCTGCTCGTCCGGTACGACCTTCGGCGAACCGGGCCGCTCGTAGGTGTAGAACCCCCGGCCGGACTTCCGCCCGAGCAGCCCCGCGGTCACCATCTGCTTGAGCAACGGCACCGGGGCGTGCCGGCGGTCCCGGCCACCACGCCGGTACATGGTGTCCAGAATCTCGTACGCCGTGTCCAGGCCGATCAGGTCCATCAGCGCGAGCGGCCCCATAGGCAGTCCGCAGCCGAGCTTCATGGCCGCGTCGATGTCCTCACGGGTGGCGTACCGGGACTCGAACATGTCGACGGCGTGGTTGAGGTAGCCGAAGAGCAACGCGTTGGCGATGAACCCGGCCCGGTCACTGATCGTCACATCGACCTTGCCGAGCCGTCCGCAGAGCGCCTCCACGTCGGCCACCACGTCGGCTGAGGTGACCACCGTGCGTACCACTTCGACCAGCTTCATCACCGGCGCGGGATTGAAGAAGTGGATGCCGACGACCTGGTTGGGACGCGTGGTGGCCACGGAGATCTCGGTTACGCTCAGCGACGAGGTGTTGGTGGCAAGGATGGCCTCGGGCTTGCAGACCCGATCCAACTCGGCGAAGAGCCGCTGCTTGAGATCGAGGTGCTCGGGCACCGCCTCGATCACCAGATCCACCGAGTGCAGCGCGTCCAGACCGACGGCGAAGGTGACCCGGGCCAGCAGGGCGTCCCGGTCGGCCTCGGCGAGCTTGCCCCTGGCCACCGCCCGGTCCGTCGAGCCGGTCAGGTTCGCCCGCCCACGGTCGAGCGCGGCGTCGGAGATCTCCACGGCCACCACGTCGATGCCGTTGCGGGCGAAGACCTCGACGATGCCGGCACCCATGGTGCCCAGACCCACCACACCCACGCTGGTGAACTCGCGCGCCACGACCCGGCCTCCCCTGTCCGCAACGACACGGCCCGACATGAACGGCCGCTAAGGTTATGCGCGCGAGTCTGCCACGTGACGCACGGTTGTCGAGGCGCCGTGGCACATGTCACCGATGCCCGGTTTACCCACCTGGCGGACAGGCGGGCGCTCCGGGCTGGTCAGACCGGAGCGACCCCGGCGCGGACCTGAGTGGCCCGACTCAGACCGGAGCGACCCCGGCGAGAGCGAGCAACTCCGCGACGAACTCCGCCGGGCGCTCCAGGTGTGGGCTGTGCCCGCAGCCGGGCAGCGCCACCTCCCGGTAGCTTCCGCCAGCGGCGGCGTACCGGTCGAGCACCGCACGGATCTGCCCGATCATCGGCTGCGGTGGGCACGCCTGCGCCCCGGGCCAGCCGGGCACCACGCCCAGCGCTCCGAGCTGTGCCAGGTCGAACAGCGAGGTGTCCGAGACGATCACGTCAGACTCACCGCGGATCCAGGTGACCGGAGGCTTGGGTGTCACGGCCACCAGCTCCTCGGCGACCCGGAACCGCGCGAGCGCGTTGAGCACGCCACGGCCACCCGGCGCGCTACCCGGCCAGTTCGTCGAGGACACCGCGTCGCCGGGGTAGTTGTCCGGGCCGGTGGCGGTGGAAAGCAGGCTGTCGAGCAGCAGTTCCTCGTCGTCGCCGAGGCTGGCGGGGTCCGCCACGTACGCCGCCCGCAGCACACTGCGCGGGCTGGTCCGCGCCTCGGTGCCGCGGTCACCGGCGGCCAGCCGCGCGACGAAGTCGCCGCTCGCCGTGCCGGCGCCGGAGCCGGCGAGGTCGGGCGTGGTCGGGGTGCCGGCCAGGTCGCGGGTGGCGCCGAAGCCGTACGGGGACACCGGTGCCGCGAGCAGCAGCCCGGCGATCCGGTCGGGGTGGTCCACCAGCAGGCGCATCGCCACTCCGCCACCGAGCGAGTGGCCGACCACCAGGGGCCGGGCGCCCCCGACGAAGAGCGACGGCTCGTTGAGCAACGCCGCCACGTCGTCGGCGAAGTCGGTCAGGCCACGGTTGGCGTCGACCGGGGCGGTCTGCGTGGCACCGTAGCCACGCAGATCCGGCGCGACCACTCGGACGGTCTCCGGCAGGCGGCGCACCAGCGGCTCCCAGAAGGCGGCCGAGGAACAGTTGCCGTGCACGAGCAGCACCGGTACGCCGTCGACGGGTCCGGCCACCCGGACGGCCTGGGTGATTCCGTTCGCGGTGACGACCTGCTGCTGGGTCTCCATCCGCGGCATGCTGCCACGATCGACACCGCCGGTCCATATGGTCGGCACCCATCTGCGGCCGGCCCGGCGTGGTGACCGAGGCTCGGTCGTCAGCGGCGGACGCCGGCCACGGCTGCCGCGCCGGCCTGCCCGGGCACCACCGGTGTCGCGACCGTGGCGGGCAGCGGTCGGTTCGGTCGCCGCTCCTGGCGGGGCAGTTCGAAGCTCAGGCCCACCGGGTCCGTCCGGGCCACGCCCGGGTCGAAGAACCTCAGCTCGGTACCGCCGATCCGGATCACGTCGCCGTCGCTGAGCCGGACGACCTCGGTGACCCGCCGGTCGTTCACCCAGGTGCCGTTGGTGGAACCGAGATCCACCAGAGAGGCGACCTCCCCGGCGCGCCAGATCTCGACGTGTCGACGGCTCAGGTGCGGATCGTGCACGACGATGTCGACCGCCGGATCGCGGCCGATCACCTGTGGCCGACGCGGCAGCCGGAAGCGCTGCCCCCGCATCGGCCCGGCAGCCACCGTCAACAGCGGCATCAGTTGCGGATGTTCCTCCATGGACAGTCAGTCCTTCCACCCGTGCGACGATCCCGGATCAGCGTTTCACCAGCGGGTGTCCACCTTCACCATCCAGCCGGATGCGTACCGGCAACCATCCGGGTGCTTTGTGTTCACATCTTCCACGGCGGCCGGCAACGGAACTGTCTGCCGGACGGGAGGTTCGTCCGGTTCAACCCCCCGGACGGCCGGGAGGATTCGCCCGTTTCCCCACCCCTACCGGTGAGTAATTCTCGCGTCTAGACTTCCGCCATGACGGCTGTGCTACCCCCCGGCACCCCAACGGTTGAAGGCGACCACCTGATCTCCACCAGCCCGGCCACGGGCGATGAAGCGGGACGCGTTCCGGTCGCCGCGGCGGTGGACGTCGAACGTGCCGTCGAGCGGGCCCGCGCCGCCGGCCAGTGGTGGGCAGGGCTCGGCTTCACCGGGCGGCGGGAGCGGCTGCTGCGCTGGCGGCGGCTGATCGCGCAGCGGATGGAGGAGTTGGCCGGCCTGATGCACGCCGAGGGCGGCAAACCGGTCGCCGACGCACTCGTCGAGATCGTGACCGCGGTGGAGCACGTCGACTGGGCGGCCCGTAACGCCCGGCGGGTGCTGGGCCCCCGGCGGGTCCGCTCACGGCTCGTCCTGGCCGAGTTCTCGGCGCACCTGGAGTACCAGCCGCATGGCGTGGTCGGCGTGATCGGTCCGTGGAACTATCCCGTTTTCACCCCCATCGGTTCCATCGCGTACGCGCTGGCGGCCGGCAACGCGGTGGTCTTCAAGCCGAGCGAGTACACCCCGGTCGTCGGTCAGTGGCTCGTCGACAGCTTCGCCGAGGTGGTGCCCGAGCATCCGGTGCTCACCGCGGTGCACGGCCTCGGCGACGTCGGCGCTGCCCTGTGCCGGGCCGGCGTCGACAAGCTCGCCTTCACCGGCTCGACGGCCACCGCGAAGAAGGTGATGGCGGCCTGCGCCGAGTCGCTGACCCCGGTGCTGCTGGAGGCCGGCGGCAAGGACGCCATGATCGTGGACGCCGACGCCGACCTGGACGCCGCCGCCGAGGCCTGCGTCTGGGGAGCGATGACCAACGCCGGGCAGACCTGCATCGGCATCGAACGGGCCTACGCCGTCGAGCCGGTCTTCGACGCGTTCGTCGACAAGGTCGTCGAGCGCGCGGAGCGGCTCACCGTCGGACCGAGCGACGCCGACATCGGTCCGATCACCATGCCGAGTCAGCTCGACGTCATCCGGCGGCACATCGAGGACGCGCTGGCCCGGGGCGGACGGGCGGTGCTCGGCGGGCCGGAGGCGGTACGACCGCCGTACGCGCACCCGACGGTGCTGGTCGAGGTGCCGGAGCAGGCTGCCGCCGTACGCGAGGAGACCTTCGGGCCCACCCTGACCATCAACCGGGTCCGCACCGCCGACGAGGCGCTCGCCCGGGCCAACGCCCTGCCGTACGGGCTGGGTGGTTCGGTCTTCGGTCAGCGGCGCGCGGTCGCGATCGCCCGGCGGCTGCGCTCCGGCATGGCCTCGGTCAACTCGACGCTCACCTTCGCCGGCATGTCCACCCTGCCGTTCGGCGGCGTCGGCGAGTCCGGTTTCGGCCGGATCCACGGCGAGGACGGGCTGCGCGAGTTCGCCCGGGCCAAGTCCGTCACCCGCCGCCGGGGTCGTTCACTGCTGCCCTCGACCACGTTCGAGCGCACCCCGGCCGACGTCGCCCGGCTGGTGAAGGCGGTCAAACTGCTCTACGGCCGGTGACCGCGGCACCGCCTAGAAGAGCGTCAGCTCGTCCCGCTCGATGCCGCGCAGCCGGTCGTAGTCGACCACCACGCAGCGGATCCCCCGGTCGGTGGCGAGCACCCGGGCCTGCGGCTTGATCTCCTGCGCCGCGAACACCCCGGCGACCGGGGCGAGCAGCGGATCCCGGTTGAGCAGTTCCAGGTAGCGGGTGAGCTGCTCCACGCCGTCGATCTCGCCACGGCGCTTCACCTCGACGGCGACCGTGCCCTGGTTGGCGTCCCGGCAGAGCAGGTCGACCGGGCCGATCGCGGTCATGTACTCGCGGCGGATGAGGGTGTACCCGTCTCCCAGCGCCTCGGGGTTGGCCGCCAGCAACTCCTGGAGGTGAGCCTCCACGCCGTCCTTGCGCAGCCCGGGATCGACACCCAGCTCGTACGAGGTGTCCTGGAAGATCTCCTCCAGGGTGATCCGCAGTTCCTCGCCGGCCTTGTTGACCACCCGCCAGACCCCCGGGGCCTCCTCCAGCCGGCACGGCGGGCTCATCCAGTTCAACGGCTTGTACGCCCGGTCGTCGGCGTGGATGGACACCGATCCGTCCGCCTTCACCATCAGCAGCCGGGTGGCCGGCGGCAGGTGGGCCGAGAGTCGTCCGACATAGTCCACCGAGCATTTCGCAATCACCAACCGCACCCGAGCAGGGTAGCGGAGTCACCGGACATCGCCACCGAGCGGCGCTGGCGTGCCGGTGCCATGCTGTGCTGGTGCTCGAAGTGCTCACCGGTACCGGCCTCGCCGCCTCGGCGGGGCTGAACGCCTACATTCCGTTGCTGGCGATGGGGCTGCTGGCCCGCTACACCAGCGTCATAGACCTGCCTGGCGGGTGGCAGTGGCTCGGCAACGAGTGGGTGCTGGGCATCCTCGCGGTGTTGCTCGTCGTCGAGGTCGTGGCGGACAAGGTGCCCGTGGTCGACCACGTCAACGACATGGTGCAGACGGTCGTCCGGCCGACGGCCGGCGGGTTGGCGTTCGGGGCCGGATCCGCGTCCGAGACCGTGACGGTGAGCGACCCGGACAGCTTCTTCGCCAGCGGCGGCCAGTGGTTGCCGGTGCTGGTCGGGGTGCTCATCGCGTTCGGCGTACATCTGCTGAAATCGACAGCCCGTCCGGTGATCAATGCGGCCACGGCCGGCGTGGGCGCGCCGGTGGCGAGCACCGCCGAGGACGCCACCAGCGTGGTGATGTCACTCGTCGCGATCATCCTGCCGGTGCTGGTGCTCGTGTTCCTGGTCGGCCTGGTGCTCTTCCTCCCGTGGATGCTGCGCCGCCGGGCGGACCGGCGACGGGAGCGGCAGGCCGCACGGGAGGCGGGCTTCCGCGTCTGACCGCGGACCACCGGCACGGCCGAAACGCCACCCCAACCTGCTCTAAAGCCTAAAATTGGGGCAATCAACGGAGGAGGTTGGGTCATGACCGCAGCAATGGAGATGCCCCGGGTCCAGGAGTGCGTGGTTGCCGCCTGCGCGTACAACCACACCGGCGACTGTCACGCCTTCGCCATCACCATCGGCAGCATGGACCACGCCCACTGCCACACCTTCATCGAGATGCCCGCCGTCCGGGCCGGCCTCGACGGGCAGATCGCCCAGGTCGGGGCGTGCCAACGCGCCGACTGCCGGCACAACGAGCAGTTGGAGTGCCAGGCACCGGCGATCCGGGTCGGCCCCGACGCCGACATGGCCGACTGCATGACCTACGACCACCGCTGAGACCTCGTCCGTGCGGTTCCCGACCACGTGCCGGGAACCCCACGTCACAGCTCGTTCGCCTGCCGGATGACGGTGACCAGCTCGTCGATGATGTCGGTGAGGGCGAAGTCCTTCGGGGTGAACACCCGCGCCACCCCGGCCGCCCGCAGTTGCTCGGCGTCCCGGGCGGGAATGATGCCGCCGACCACCACCGGCAGATCCGGTCGGCCGGCGGCGCGTAGCCCGTCGAGCACCGCCGGCACCGCCGCCAGGTGCGAGCCGGAGAGCACGGAGAGGCCGACCAGGTCCACGTCCTCCTCCACCGCGGCGGCCACGATCTGCCCAGCGGTGAGCCGGATGCCCTGGTAGACCACCTCGAAGCCGGCGTCGCGGGCGCGTACCGCGATCTGCTCCGCGCCGTTGGAGTGCCCATCCAGGCCGGGCTTGCCGACCAGCAGTCGCAGCCGCCCGCTGCCCAGCTCGCGGGCGGTGGCGGCGACCCGGGCACGGACCTCGGCCAGACCTTCGTCACCGCCGCTGGCGGACCCGCCCGCCAGCCCGGTCGGTGCCCGGTACTCGCCGAAGACCGGGCGCAGGGCCGCCGCCCACTCGCCGGTGGTAACCCCGGCCCGGACGCACTCCAGGGTGGCGCTCATCAGGTTCCTCGTGGTCGCGGCGTCCGCGCGCAGCCGGGCCAGTGCCGCGTTGACGGCCATCGGGTCGCGGTCGGACCGCCAGGCGCGTACGGCCGTTGCGGCAGCGACCTCGACGGCGGGATCGACCTGCACGACCGCTTCGGCACCGGCGGCGGTCAGCGGTGACGGCTCGGTCTCGGTGAACCGGTTGACGCCGACCACCACGTCGCTGCCGGTCTCGATTCGTCGCCGCCGACCGGCCAGGGAGGCCACCAGGGCGCTCTTGAGGTACCCGGTCTCGACGGCGGCGACCACGCCACCCATTTCCAGCACCGTCGCCAGCTCGGCCCGGGCGCCGGTGACGATCTCGTCGACCAGCGCGGTCATCACGTGCGAGCCGTCGAACAGGTCCGGATACTCCAGCAGGTCCGACTCGTACGCGAGCACCTGCTGCATGCGCAGCGACCACTGCTGGTCCCACGGACGCGGCAGGCCGAGCGCCTCGTTCCAGGCCGGCAGTTGCACCGCCCGCGCCCGCGCCCCGCGGGAGAGGGTGACCCCCAGCATCTCCAGCACGATCCGCTGCACGTTGTTCTCCGGCTGGGCCTCGGTCAGGCCGAGGGAGTTGACCTGCACGCCGTACCGGAAGCGGCGCTGCTTCGGATCCTCGACGCCGTACCGGTCGCGGGTTATCTCGTCCCACAACGCGCCGAACGCCCGCATCTTGGCGATCTCCTCGACGAACCGCACCCCGGCGTTGACGAAGAACGAGACCCGCTGGACCACGTCGCCCATCCGCCGCGCCGGCACCTGGTCGCCCTCGCGTACCGTGTCGAGCACCGCCACCGCCGTGGCCAGCGCGAACGCCACTTCCTGCACGGGCGTGGCCCCGGCTTCCTGAAGGTGGTACGAGCAGATGTTGACCGGGTTCCACCGCGGCATCTCGCGCAGCGTGTACGCGATCACGTCCGCGGTCAGTCGCAGCGAGGCGGCCGGCGGGAAGATGTGCGTGCCTCGGGAGAGGTACTCCTTGATGATGTCGTTCTGGGTGGTGCCGGCGCAGCGGGCGAGTTCGGCGCCCTGCTCGGCGGCGACCGTGCCGTAGAGGCCGAGCAGCCACATCGCCGGCGCGTTGATGGTCATCGAGGTGTTCATGTCGGCCAGCGGGATGCCGTCGAAGAGCGCCCGCATGTCGCCCAGGTGCGACACCGGGACGCCGACCCGGCCGACCTCGCCGGTGGCGAGTTCGTGGTCGGGGTCGTACCCGGTCTGGGTGGGCAGGTCGAAGGCGACCGACAGGCCGGTCTGCCCCTTGGCCAGGTTGCGGCGGAAGAGTGCGTTGGTCGC
The DNA here is from genome assembly GCF_018070435.1 of Micromonospora sp. C51. NCBI lineage: Bacteria > Bacillati > Actinomycetota > Actinomycetes > Micromonosporales > Micromonosporaceae > Micromonospora > Micromonospora sp. C51. The sequence goes on from NZ_JAGPXQ010000004.1 coordinate 115,746, forward strand.
GGCGGCAGAGGAGTGCCCCGCGTACGTGCGCATCACCCAGGGGCGGTCGCGCTCCGGCAGCCGGCCCGGGAGTGCCTTCTCATCCATGGCCGGAGTTTAAGTTACCGTTCAGTAGAGCGGGTTGTGCAAAACCACACAGCCACCACCACCCCCGGTGCGGACGCCGGGCGCCAGCGGGCCGCACACTTGACGGCATGAGTGACGACGTCGCGATCCGCGTCCGGGGGCTGCGCAAGACGTACGGCGACAGTCTCGCGGTCGCCGGCCTGGACCTGGACGTCCACCGGGGCGAAGTGTTCGCCCTGCTCGGGCCGAACGGTGCCGGCAAGACCACCACCGTGGAGATCCTGGAGGGCTACCGCCAGCGCGACGCCGGCGAGGTACGCGTCCTCGACGTCGACCCGGCCAGCCCGACGCGCGACTGGCGGGGGCGGGTCGGCATCGTGTTCCAGGGCACCGGGGAGTTCGACGAACTCTCCGTCGCCGAGGTGGTGCACCACTTCGCCGGCTTCTACGCCGACGCCGACGACCCCGACAAGGTGATCGAACGGGTCGGGCTCGCGGCCAAGGCCCGCGCCCGTACGCACACCCTCTCCGGCGGCCAGAAGCGCCGGCTCGACGTGGCGCTCGGCATCGTGGGACGCCCGGAACTGCTCTTCCTCGACGAGCCGACGACCGGCTTCGACCCGGAGGCCCGGCGGGAGTTCTGGGAGCTGATCCGCGATCTCGCCGCCGCCGGCACCACCATCGTGCTGACCACGCACTACCTGGACGAGGCCGAGGCGCTCGCCGACCGGGTGGGCGTGATCGCCGCCGGCCGGCTGGTCGAGGTCGCCGCGCCGAACCAGCTCGGCAACCGGCAGGAGGCGCTGGCCACGGTCTCCTGGCGTACCCCCGACGGCACGCTGGACAGCGCGCAGAGCGCGACGCCGACGGCGCTGGTGGCGGAACTCGCCGCGCGGTTCGGCGGTGAGGTGCCGGGCCTGACCGTCACCCGGCCCACCCTTGAGGACATCTACCTGACGATGATCGGACACCGATGACCACCACGACGAGACCGGCCGAACCGGTCACCGCCGCAGCCCCCGCCCGGCGCAGCGGCCCGGCCGGCCTCGCCCTGCGTCAGGGGCGACTGGAGATCCGGCAGTTCCTGCGCAGCCGCGAGTCCGTCGTGTTCACGCTGGGCTTCCCCCTCATCATGGTGCTGATCTTCGCGTCGATCTTCGACGAGGAGATCGCGCCCGGGGTGAGCTACACGCAGTACTTCATCACCGGCATGATCGCGACCGGTCTGATGACGGTCAGCTTCCAGAACCTCGGCATCTGGATCCCGATCGAGCGGGACCGGGGTGTGCTCAAGCGCTACCGGGGTACGCCGATGCCGAAGTGGGTCTGGTTCGCCGGCAAAGTGATCATGGTGCTGGTGACCGGCGTCGTGATGACCGCACTGCTGCTCACGGTCTCGGTGACGCTGTTCGACCTGGACCTGCCGACCACCACCACGGCCTGGTTGACCTTCGGATGGGTCAGCGCCCTGGGGGTGACCGCCTGCACGCTCTGCGGCATCGCCATCTCGTCGCTGGCCCGGACCGCCCGCAGCGGTTCGGCGGTGGTCACCCCGGTCGCGCTGGTGCTCCAGTTCATCTCCGGGGTCTTCTTCGTCTTCACCAACCTGCCGACCTGGATGCAGCAGGTGGCGGCGTTGTTCCCGCTCAAGTGGATGTGCCAGGGCCTACGGGCGGTTTTCCTGCCGGAGAGCTTCGGTGCGGACGAGCCCGGCGGCTCGTTCGAGCTCACCCGCGTCGCCCTGGTGCTGGGCGCCTGGTGCGTGATCGGTCTGGTGCTCTGCCTGACCACCTTCCGCTGGACCACCCGCCGCGACGGCTGAGCCACGGGGAGGGCCCGACCGGCCCTCCCCCGCAGCGACGTCAGTACGAGTAGAAGCCCTGGCCGGTCTTGCGGCCCAGATCGCCTGCGGTGGCCATGCGCTGCAACAGCTCCGGCGGGAAGAACTTCTCGTCCGCCGTGTCGGTGTAGATGTTGCGGGTCGCGTTCAGCAACACGTCGACACCGGTCAGGTCGACGGTGGCCAGCGGGCCCATCGCGTGCCCGAAGCCGAGCCGGCAGGCGGTGTCCAGGTCCTCGGCGGAGATGACGCCCGCCTCGACCAGTTTGACCGCCTCCATGGCCAGCGCGCAGATCAGCCGGGTGGTGACGAAGCCGGCGATGTCCCGGTTCACCACCACGACGGTCTTGCCGATCTCCTCAGCGAAGGACTTCGCCCGTTCCAGGGTGGCATCGCTGGTCTTGTAGCCACGCACCAGCTCGCAGAGCTTCATCATCGGCACCGGCGAGAAGAAGTGGGTGCCGACGACCGCCTCCGGACGTTCGGTGGCCGTCGCGATCTGGGTCACCGGAATCGCCGAGGTGTTGGTGGCCAGCACCGCGTCCGCCTTGCAGATCTTGTCCAGCGCGCGGAACACCTCGTGCTTGATCTCCAGCTTCTCGAAGACCGCCTCGATGACGATGTCCGCGTCGCCGGCCGCCTCCAGCTCGGTGGTGGGGGTGATCCGCCCGAGTGCCGCCTCGACCTCGTCGTCGGTGAGCTTGCCCTTCTCCGCGAACTTCGCCAGCGACCGCCGGATGCCGTCCAGACCGCGCTTCGTCGCCGTCTCGTCCAGATCCCGCAGCACCACCTGCCAGCCCGCCTGCGCCGCCACCTGGGCGATGCCCGAACCCATCAGACCGGCACCGACGACCGCGAGTCGACCCGCCATGCTGCTTCTCCCTCGCTGCGAATGAGTGTCTGTCTGCACCCTAGTCGGCGGGCCTGAACGATGGATAAGGCGCTCAGATGGTCAGCTCGGGTTCCTCAGGTGCGGTAGCCCGCTCCACCTCGATGCCGAGTGCCCGCAGGTCGGCCACGAAGTCGGGATAGCCCCGGTCGACGTGGTGCACGTGGGACACCTCGGTCACCCCGTCGGCGCAGAGCCCGGCGATGATGAGCCCGGCGCCGGCCCGGATGTCGGTCGCGCGTACCGGCGCGCCGGAGAGTCGCTCCCGGCCGCGTACCACCGCGTGGTGCCCGTCGGTCTTGATGTCCGCGCCCAGCCGCATCATCTCGTTGGCGAACATGAACCGGCCGTCGAAGATGTTCTCGGTGATCAGCGAGGCGCCCTCGCTGAGCGCCGCGAGCCCGATCGCCATCGGCAGCAGGTCGGTGGCGAAGCCCGGATATGGCAGCGTCACCACGTCCACCGCGCGGGGTCGCTCGTCCATGCGTACCCGGAAGGAGTCCGCCCGGGTCTCCACCATGCCGCCGGCGGTGACCACCTTGTCGAGCGCGACCTCCAGGAACGCCGGATCCAGGCCGGTGACGGTCACGTCGCCACGGGTCATCGCCGCGCCGAACGCCCAGGTCCCCGCGACGATCCGGTCCCCCACCGTGGCGTGCCGGACCGGGCTCAGCCGGGGTACGCCGACGATGGTGATGGTCGAGGTGCCCTCGCCGTCGATCAGCGCACCCATCCGCTGGAGCATCGTGCAGATGTCGACGATCTCGGGCTCACGGGCCGCGTTTTCGATCACGGTGGTGCCCTCGGCCAGCACCGCCGCCATGATGAGGTTCTCGGTCGCCCCGACGCTGGGAAAGTCCAGCACGATCTCCGCGCCACGCAGCCGGTCGGGGGCCGAGGCGATCACGAAGCCGTGCTCGCCGGAGATGTCGGCACCCATCCGGGTCAGCCCGGAGATGTGCATGTCCAGACCCCGCGAACCGATCGCGTCACCGCCCGGATGGGCCACCCGCACGTACCCGCGACGGGCCAGCAGCGGACCCAGCACGCAGATCGACGCCCGCAGCCGGCGGACCAGGTCGTAGTCGGCCTCGACGCCCGGCTGCTCCGGCACGTCGATGATGACCGACCGGGACCGGGCCACCCCGCCGACCGCCACCATCGGGTCCACCGGATCGTCGGCGTCGAACCGTACGCCGCAGCCGAGGCGGCGCAGCACCTCCCCCATGATGGCGATGTCGGTGATCCGGGGCACGTTGGTGATCACCGTGCGGCCGGGAGCGAGCAGCGCGGCGGCCATCAGCTTGAGCGCCGAGTTCTTCGCACCGACCACATGCACCGTGCCGGCGAGCCGGGCGCCACCGCGTACCCGGATGACGTCGACATCGGCGATCGCGGGGTCACCGGCGTCACCAGGGCCGACGCCCGCAGGCCAACCCGTGCCCGCGTCTGGCCGGGCCGGGATCGTCAGGTCCGGTATCCGTAGGCTGTGCGTCATGGCCGTCCACCTCACGCGCATCTACACCAAGGCCGGCGACGCCGGCATGACCAGGCTGAGCAACAACGAGCAGGTGCCGAAGAACGATCCACGGATCGTCGCGTACGCCGACGTCGACGAGTGCAACGCCGCCCTCGGTGTGGCCCTCGCCCTGGGCCAGCTACCCGACGCGCTCCGCGCGGTGCTGGGGTCGATCCAGAACGACCTGTTCGACGTGGGCGCCGACCTGTCCACGCCGGTCGAACCGGACCCGAAGTATCCGCCGCTGCGGGTCACCGAGGGGTACGTCGAGCGCCTTGAGGGCTGGTGCGACGAGTACAACGCGCGCCTGAGCAACCTCGACTCCTTCATCCTCCCCGGCGGCACCGCGGGCGCGGCACTGCTGCACGTGGCGCGGACGATCGCCCGGCGCGCCGAGCGGTCGGCGTGGGCGCTCATCGCACACGACCCCGACCGGACCAGCCACCTCCCGGCAAAGTATCTCAACCGGCTGTCGGATCTGCTCTTTATCCTCTCAAGAACGGCAAATCCGGACGGAGACGTGCTATGGGTGCCGGGCGGAGGCCGGTAACCACCGGTGCACTGCACCACGTGGAGCTCTGGATACCCGACCTGGACGCCGCAATGCGTAGCTGGGGCTGGCTGCTCGGCGAGTTGGGCTGGACGTCGTTCCAGGAGTGGCCAGCCGGCCACTCCTGGCGACTCGGCTCGACGTATCTGGTACTTGAGGCATCACCAGCGCTGACCGGCAGACGTCACGACCGGCGCGCCCCGGGCCTCAATCACCTGGCCTTCCACGCCGGTCCGGCCGCCGCCGTGGACCGGCTGGTCGAGCAGGCACCGGCGTACGGCTGGGAACTGCTCTTCGCCGACCGGCACCCGTACGCCGGCGGGCCCGACACGTACGCCGGGTACCTGGCGGATGGTCAGGGGTACGAGGTGGAGTTGGTGGCCTCGGGCTGAAGGCTGCCCGGGTGGTTGCTGTTGTTGGCTGGGGGCTGCCGTGCCTGGCTTTGGGGTGGTTGCTGTTGTTGGCTGGGGGCTGCCGTGCCTGGCTTTGGGGTGGTTGCTGTTGTTGGCTGGGGGCGACCGTGCCCGGCGCAGGGATAAAGCCTGACCGCCCGAAGCCGGGCACGGTCGCCCCCAGCCAACAACAGCAACCACCCCAAAGCCAGGCACGGCAGCCCCCAGCCCAAACCGCAACCACCCAAGAAGCCGGAACCCCAGAACTCAGGCTCAGGTGGCGCTGATGGTGCCGGTGAGCAGCAGGGCCAGGACGAGCGTGCCGATCGCGACCCGGTAGAGCACGAAGATGTAGAGGGTGTGGTGCGCGACGTAGCGCAGCAGCCAGGCGATAGCCGCGTAGCCGACACCGAACGCGATGAGCGTGGCGACGATCATCTGCGCGACGGTGGGCACCGAGGTGCCGGGCGCCGCCGGTTCGAAGACGTCCCCCAGGCTGAACACCCCGGACATCACCACCGCCGGGATGGCCAGCAGGAACGAGTAGCGGGCCGCCGTCTCCCGGGTCAGGCTCAGGAAGAGACCGAAGGTGAGCGTCGCGCCCGAGCGTGACACACCGGGGATGAGCGCCAGCGCCTGGGCGAAGCCCATCACCACGCCGTCCCGCATCCGGAAGTCCCGCAGCGTACGGGTCTGCCGGCCCCAGTACTCGGCGAAGGCGAGCACGAAGGCGAACACGATCAGGGTGGTGGCCACCACCCACAGGTTGCGGGCGGTTTCCCGGATCTGGTCCTTGAACAGGAAGCCGAAGAGACCGATCGGGATCGAACCGATGATCACGTACCAGCCCATGCGGTAGTCAAGGCTGGAACGGACGGATTTGTCCCAGATGCCGACTACCCAGGTTCGGCCGATACGCCAGATGTCCTTGGCGAAGTACAGCAGCACCGCCGCCTCGGTGCCCAGCTGGGTGACCGCGGTGAAGGACGCTCCGGCGTCCTGTTCGAAGAAGATCGCCGAGGTGATCCGCAGGTGACCCGACGAGCTGACCGGAAGGAACTCGGTCAGGCCCTGGACGATGCCCAGGACGATGGCTTCGATCCAGGTCACTCCCCGACTCCCGAGAGGTCCAGCGCCTCGGCGACGGTCCGCAGGGTCTGCACACCCGTGTCGCGGTCGGCGGCAAAGAGGGTCACCGACAGGGTGGTGACCCCGGCCTCGGCGTACTCGCGCATCCGCTCGGCGATGCGCTCCTTCGGACCGAGCAGCGAGGTCCGGTCGATGAACTCCATCGGCACGGCGGCCGCGGCGTCGCGCTGCCGCTTGGCCAGGTACAGCTCCTGCACCTCGCGGGCGGCGTCACCGTAGCCCATCCGGGTGGCCAGTTGGTTGTAGAAGTTCTGCTGGCGGCTGCCCATCCCACCGACGTACAGCGCCGCGTACCAGCGGACCAGCTCGGCGCAGGAGTTCAGATCGTCGCCGACCACGACCGGCACGGACGGCACCACGTCGAAGCCGGCCAGCTCCTTGCCGGCCTTGGCCCGGCCGGCACGCACCGCCGCGAGTTGCTCCTCGGCGAACTCGGGCGCGTAGAAGACGGCCAACCAGCCGTCGGCGATCTCGCCGGCCAGTTCCAGGTTCTTCGGACCGACCGCGGCCAGGTAGATCGGGATGTGTTCGCGCGGCGGGTGGAAGCCCAGCCGCAGCGCCTTGCCAGGGCCGTCGGGCAGCGGCAGCGTGTAGAACTCGCCGTCGTAGGCGACCTCCTTGCGGCCCACCGCCAGCTTGACGATGTCCACGTACTCGCGGGTACGGGCCAGCGGCTTGCCGAACCGTACGCCGTGCCAGCCCTCGGAGACCTGCGGGCCGGACACTCCCAGGCCGAGCCGGAACCGCCCCCCGGACAGCGAGTCGATCGTGGCCGCGGTCATCGCGGTCATCGCGGGCGTCCGGGCGGGGATCTGCATCACCGCGCTGCCGATGTCGATTCGCTCGGTCTGCCCGGCCATCCAGGCCAGCATGCTCGGTGAATCGGAGCCATAGGCCTCGGCGGCCCACACCACCGAGTAGCCGAGCCGGTCCGCCTCCTGAGCCAGGGCCAGGTGATCGGCCGGCGTGCTCCACGCTGTCTGGTATCCGAGGCTTAGCCCGAGTCGCACAGAGTCCTCCCCCATCCGCAGTCGCATCAGGTTACGCGGTGTCGGTGGCCGGGACGATCACCGGCTCACCCCGATTCGCGGGCAGACTCGACGGGAGCGAGGATATCCGTCCGGCCCTGGTTCGAAATAAGGTTCACCCATGCAGCAGCGACCGCTCGGCCGCAGCGGGCTGGCGGTTTCCCGGCTCGCGCTCGGCACCATGACCTGGGGCCGGGACACCGACGCCGACGACGCGGCCGCGCAGTTGAAGAGTTACCTCGACGCTGGTGGCAACCTGATCGACACCGCCGACGTGTACGGTGACGGCGACGCCGAGTCGGTGATCGGCTCGTTACTGGGCAGCCTGGTGCCCCGCGAGGAATTGTTGATCGCGACGAAGGCGGGGCTGCGGCCGGGCGGCAGCCGACGCCGGGACGGCTCCCGAGGGCACCTGCTCCGCACGCTGGACGCCTCGCTGCGACGGCTCGGCACCGACCACGTCGACCTTTTCCAGGTGCACGGCTACGATCCGCAGACTCCGCTGGAGGAGACCCTCGCGGCACTTGATCATGCGGTGGCCAGTGGCCGGGTCCGCTACGTCGGCGTGTCGAACTTCTCCGGCTGGCAGACCGCCCGGGCGGCGGCCTGGCAGGCGGCCTGGCCGGGACGGGCCCCGGTGGTGGCCGCCCAGGTGGAGTACTCCCTCCTGGAGCGGGGGGTGGAGCGGGAGGTGCTGCCCGCCTGCGAGGCGCTCGGGTTGGGGGTGCTGCCCTGGTCCCCGCTCGGTCGCGGTGTGCTGACCGGCAAGTACCGGCACGGCCGCCCGGCGGACTCCCGGGCGGTGTCGCCCCATTTCGAGCGTTTTGTCGCCACCTACCTGGAGCCGCGCTGCTCCAGCATCGTGGAGGCGGTGGCCACGGCGGCAAGCGGCCTCGGCGTCTCCCCGCTGGAGGTCGCGCTGGCCTGGATCCGGGACCGGCCGGGAGTGACCGCCCCGATCCTCGGCGCCCGCACCTCGGGGCAGTTGCTCGGGGCGCTTCAGGTGGAACGGATGACCCTGCCCGACGAGATCACCACGGCGCTGGACGACGTTTCCGCGCTGGAGTTCGGCTATCCGGAGCGCGATGGTTGAGCATCACCCGGTGAAAGGTGGCGCTCCAGGGGTCCGGCTGGGCAGCATAGGCCCCATGGACTACGAATACGCGCCACTGCGGTTACCGCCGAACGTCGATCGGTTGACCGCCGCGGCGCAGCTGGCGATCCAAGCGGAGTACTCCGGCTGGGAGCTGGCCCGGGTGCGGCTGTTCCGCGACGGTACGCGGCAGGTGGTGCTGCGCCGCCGACGGGTCAACCAGCCGCAGCCGGGCCTGTCGTACTGACCGGCGGCGGTGCGCCGACCACCGGGCCGACCGTTGCGGCCGGCCCGGTGACCGATGGGGCAGCCTGCGCTGTCAGTGCACGTGGTCGTGCTCGTCGTCGAGTTCCAGGAACGGGTGCTCGTCGAGGCGGCCGACCAGGCGATCGTCGACGCCGGGCTGGAACGGACCGGCCGGGTCGTCGTCGGCGAACGACTCCAGGTCGACCGGGGTACCGACCTCACTGACCATCACCACACCGTCGAGTGGTTCCAGCTCCGGCACGTCGAGCGCGCCGAGCGAGCCGTCGCCGCTCTGCAGCAGCTCCAGCACGGCCTCGCCGACGCCCTCCACCGGCGGCACCTCCTCGTCGCCGGGCACGCCCTCGCGACGGGCGGCCTCGGCGATGCGGATCAGCGCGGAGACGCTCGGCACCCGGTAGTCGCGCCGCTGGCGTACGGAGATCACCTGCGGGTGCGGATCGGTCGACTCGACGCCCTCGCCGCCGGCGAAACGCTGATCGGCCTCGTCGGGGTCGATGGACTCGACGTCCCACGGGGTGACCTCGCCGAAGGCGTCCATGAGTTGCTCGTCGTAGGCGAACGACGCATTGTTCAGCGCGACGTACGCCTGCCAGACGTCGTCGTCGTCGATCCGGCCCTGCGCGGCCCGGACGGCGGCCAGGTGGTGGCGGGCCGCTTCGATCACGCGCTCGAGGGCGGCGTCCAGCTCACCGTGCTGGTCGGTCATGTGAGGCGTCCCCTTCACGAAGAATGCAGGATGTCTAGCAGGTACGCAGGAACCGGTCGAGAACCCGCACGCCGAACTGTAGTCCGTCCACCGGGACCCGCTCGTCGATGCCGTGGAACAACGCCGAGAAGTTCAGGTCGGCCGGCAGCCGCAGCGGCGCGAACCCGAAGCAGCGGATGCCCAGCTGCGAGAACGCCTTGGCGTCGGTGCCGCCGGAGAGCATGTACGGCACGGGCCGGGCGCCCGGGTCCTCGGCGAGCAGCGCGGCGCCCATGGCCGCGACCAGTTCGCCGTCGAAGGTGGTCTCCAGCGCCGGCTGCCGTTGGACGTACTCGATGGCGATGTCCGGGCCGATCAGCTCGCGCAGCTGCCGCTCCAGCAGCTCCGACTGTCCGGGCAGGCTACGGCAGTCGATGGTGGCGCTGGCCCGGCCGGGGATCACGTTGTCCTTGTAACCGGCGGCGAGCCGGGTCGGATTCGCGGTGTTGCGGATGGTGGCGCCGACGATGTTGGCGATCGGGCCGAGCTTGGCGATGGCGGTCTCCGGGTCGTCCGGGTCCAGGTCGATCCCGAGGACCTCGGAGACCTCCTCCAGGAAGGCACGCACGGTGTCGGTGACCACCACCGGGAAGCGGTGCCGGCCGATCCGGGCCACGGCCTCAGCCAGCGCGGTGACCGCGTTGTCGTCGTGCACCATCGAGCCGTGCCCGGGCCGACCCTTGGCGTGCAGCCGCAGCCAGTCGATGCCCTTCTGGGCGGTCTCGATCAGGTAGAGCCGCCGCGACGGGTCCACCGTGTACGAGAAGCCGCCGACCTCACCGATGCCCTCGGTGCAGCCGTCGAAGAGCTCGCGGTGCCGGGTGGTCAGGAAGTGCGCGCCGTACTCGCTGCCCGCCTCCTCGTCGGCGGTGAACGCGAGCACGATGTCCCGTGGTGGGCGCACCCCCGTACGCTGCCACTGCCGCACCACCGCCAGGACCATCGCGTCGAAGTCCTTCATGTCGATGGCACCGCGACCCCACAGGTAGCCGTCGCGCAGCTCACCCGAGAACGGGTGCACCGACCACTCGTCGGCGTCGGCCGGTACGACGTCCAGGTGCCCGTGCACGAGCAACGCGCCGCGGCTGGGGTCGGCGCCGGGTATCCGGGCGACCACGTTGGCCCGACCGGGCGCGGACTCGTGGATGACCGGGGTGATGCCGACGTCGGCGAGCTTTTCCGCGACGTACTCGGCCGCGCCGCGTTCGCCGACGCTTGTGGCGTTGTCGCCGGTGTTCGTGGTGTCGATGCGCAGCAGGTCCCGGCACAGCTCGACGACCTCGTCGGTCGGCGCGGGGAGGGCGGCGTGGGCGTCGCTCGTCATCGTGCCTTCATATCAGCCTAGAGTTTCGGTTCGGGCGGCTGCGGGTACTGCCGCGCCTGCCCGATGCCCGTCGAAGCCACCTCGTCGCTCCGCCCGCCCGCCCAGGAGGCGACCATGTCCGTCCATCTGCCGCCGCTGCCACCCACCCCCGGGGACGCCTACCAGCCGCCCGGGCGCAGCATCGCCGACCTGGTCGCCGAGGAGCACCGGCAGCTGCTGCAGTTGACCCGGCGGCTGATCGAGCCCGGGCCGGACCCGGAGCACGGCCGCGACGTCCTGGTCGCCGCCCTGTCGCGGCATCTCTCCGGGGAGGAGCAGTACCTGCTGCCCGCCGTCCGGCATGCCGTCGAGGGCGCGAACCCGCTTGTCGACGAGGTGTTGACCGGCGACGTCGAGCTGCTGCGGGCCCTGCGGGAGCTGACCGACGACGCCCTGCCCGACATCGCCGCCCGGGTCGAGGCGCACGCCCGTGCGGTCGACCCGCTGATGCAGCGGCTGTGCGCCTCCGCCACCGAGGAGGAGCTGATCCGGCTCGGCAACCGGTTGGAGATCGCCGAGGAGGCGGCACCGACCCGACCGCATCCGGCGGTGCCGCACAACCCGCCGTGGAACCGGATCGTGGAGCCGGCGGTCGGGGTGGTCGACAAGGTTCGAGACGTCCTCGCGGGTCGGCACACCCAGTTGGGTGAGCTGACCGAGCCGCCACCTCGGTGAGAGACCCACGCCACGTTCATGGTCGTTGATCCGTCCAGGCACTACCGCCGGCTGCGCCGTGGCCCTACCGTCACGCTATGAACCTGGAGTTGCGCCACCTGCGGGTGGTCTGCGCCATCGCGGAGACAGGGAGCGTGACCAAGGCGGCCTCGACGCTCGGCCTGGCCCAGCCGGCGCTGACCGCCCAGCTCCAGCGGATCGAACGCACCCTCGGTGGGCCGCTGTTCGAACGGGACCGGCGCGGTGCGCGGCCCACCGCCCTCGGCGAGCTGGTGCTCGCCCGGGCCCGGGTGCTGCTGCCGGCGATGAAGGGCCTGCAGGACGAGGCGGCCCGACTGGCCGGCGCGGGCGACGCCCCCCGCCGGTACCGGTTCGGCGGAGTGAACAGCCCGATCCTGGGTCGGCTGGTGCACCGGCTGGCCGCCGAGCAACCGCAGGCGCAGATCAGCACGCATGCCTCCTGGTCGGTCGACGAGCTGGCCCAGCTGGTCGCCGGCGGACGGCTGGACTACGCGCTGACCGGGGTCTGCGGTGACTCGACACCGTCGGCGGACTACGGGCTGAGCTGGCGAGAGGTGGCGGTCGACCCGGTCATGGTGCTGCTGCCGGAGACCCACCCGCTGGCCGGGCGCGACGAGGTGAACCTGGCCGACCTGCGGCACGAGCAGTGGGTGGCGGCCCCGGGGGACGGCTGCTTCGGCGACTGCTTCGCCGCCGCCTGCGCCCGCGCCGGGTTCACCCCCCGCAAGGTGTACGAGGCCGACGTGCGCAGCTGCATCGATCTGGTCGACGCCGGCGAGGCGGTGGCGTTGTGTCAGGCCACGTTCCGGCCAGTCGCCGGTCTGGTGACCCGCCGGCTGGTCGAAGCGCCGCTGAGGTGGAGGCTGATGCTGGGCTGGCACCCGGAGTCCGCCGCCGCCCGCACCGCCGACCTGGTGCTGGAGACCGCCCTGGTCGCGTACACCGATGCCCTCGCGCCGCATCCGGCGTACCTGGCCTGGCTGCTGCGGAACCCGGCGTTCGGCGTCCGGCGGCCGGCGCCGGTGGTGTCAGCGCATCGGGTGCGAACCGGCTGAGCGCGGGTAAGGGGCGGGTATGACCGACCTCTATCCCGCCGCCGACGACCGCGAACTGCTTCGTCGGGCCGCCGCTGCGCACACCGCCGCCGTCCGCGAGTGCGAGGCGTTCCTGCGCCGGTTGCCGGAGGTGCCCGACCCGGCCGACCTGGCCGAGTACGCCAACCTGCTCACCCGCGAGGAGCAGACCCGCGCCGACCGGCAGGCCGCCGCCGACGCCGCCGGGCTGGCCATTGCCAGCCTCGAAGCCGAGTGAGCCCGTCAGTCTCTGTCACGCTTGCGGCGGGTGAGCGAGTAGGCGGTCGCGCCGGCAAGCAGGCCGGCCACCGCGCCGAGCAGCGCGGTGCCGACGGCCGAGTCGATCGCCTCGTAGTCGCTCGCGGACCAGCCCCAGAGCCAGCCGGCGGCCGCGCCCGCGACCAGCCCGATCAACGGCCAGCCCGCTGATCTCATGGGTTCACGCCCGTCGCTGGTCGGCGCGACGTCGGCTGCCGGTCAACAGCAGGAAGGCCACGCCGACGAGCATAACCGCCGTATCTAGGAAACTCACTGTAAGAGCGACCGGTCGCTCTAAGTCAACCCCAGCCGAGTTCGGCGGGTTGGGGAAAGCCGGTGTGCCAGACGAGGAGCCCGAGCGGACGTGCGGGTGTCTCCGGCGCGGTGCGGCGGCGCCGGGGACACCCGTGGCGGGGTCAGCGTTCGACGAGCACGTCGTGGCCCAGGTCGAGCAGGTTGTGCCGCCATTCGTCGTCGGCGTTGCCCCGGCCCGGCTTGGCGGCGGTCAGCGAGCGGATCCGCTCGACGGCGTCCCGCATCACGTCGATGTCCTCCGGGGTCAGGTCGACCTTGCGTTTGCGCAGCACGGCGAGGATCTGCCGGCCCGGCTCCGGCAGGTTCAGGTCCGGGTCGGGGCCGAACGCGCTCTCGCCGGAGCCGCGGGTCAGCAGCCACTGTCGCAGCTGCTCGGACGGCACGTTGACCTCGGCGTGGAAGTCCTCCCAGAGCACTTCCACCTCTGGGTCGAGTCGCTGTTCGCGTACCATCAGCCCTCCTCTGCCGGCGGCGACCCGGACTCCTCCGGGTGCCCCTCGTCGGTCTGCCCGCCCAGCCCCTCCGGCGGCACCTGCACCCGGGCGGGGTTGGCCGTCGGTGGTGCCAGGATCGCCTCGGTCCGCTCGTCTTCGCGGGCCTCGTCCGGTTCGGTCATCAGTGCCCTTCCGGTCAGCGGGGATGCGAGGTCGCCGCCCTGGCATGACCCCGGCCGGCCGCCACGTCGAAGGCCAGCCGGTCGTCCCGGGCGTCGACGGTGACCCGCTGACCGGGTGAGATCTGCTGCTCCAGCAGCATCCGGGACAGGTGGTTGTCGACCTCCCGCTGGATCACCCGGCGCAGTGGCCGGGCACCGAACTCCGGCTGGTAGCCGTGGTCGGCGAGCCAGTCGATGCCGGCGGTGGTGAAGTCCACCTCGATGTCCTGGGCGTGCAGCCGGCGACGCGTCTCCTCCAGCAGCAGTTCGGTGATCTGGCGCAACTGCTCGGCCTCCAGCCGACGGAAGATGATCACCTCGTCGATCCGGTTGAGGAACTCGGGGCGGAAGTTCTCCTGCAACCGACGCATCAGCCGCTCCCGCAGCTCGTCGCTCTCCTGCCCCGGCTCGCCGGCGCCGAAGCCGACCGCGCGCTGAGTGCCGGTGATGAGCTCGGAGCCGAGGTTGCTCGTCATGATGAGTACCGTGTTCTTGAAGTTGACGGTGCGGCCCTGGCTGTCGGTCAGTCGCCCGTCGTCGAGCACCTGCAACAACACGTTGAACACGTCCTGGTGGGCCTTCTCGATCTCGTCGAGCAGCACCACCGCGTACGGGCGGCGACGGACCGCCTCGGTGAGCTGGCCGGCCTCCTCGTACCCGACGTAGCCGGGCGGAGCACCGACCAGTCGACTGACCGTGTGCCGTTCCTGGAACTCGCTCATGTCGACCCGGACCATCCGGTCCGCCTCACCGAACAGCGCCTCGGCCAACGCCCGCGCCAGTTCGGTCTTGCCGACGCCGGTGGGGCCGAGGAACAGGAAGCTGCCCATCGGCCGGTTCGGGTCGGCCAGGCCGGTACGGGAGCGACGGACCGCCTCGGCGACCGCGGTGACGGCGTCGTCCTGCCCGACGACCTTCTCGTGGAGCTGGCCCTCCAGCCGCAGCAGCCGGTCCCGTTCCTCCTCGGTGAGCTGGCTGGCCGGGATGCCGGTGGCCCGGGACACCACCTCGGCGATCTCCTCAGGTCCCACCTCCGGCACGTGGCTGCCGTTGCCACTGCCATCGTCGCCCCGGGCCCGGTGCACCTGGCCCTCCAACTCGGCGACCCGGTCGCGCAGGGCGGAGGCACGTTCGTACTGCTCGTCGGCGACCGCCTGCTCCTTGTCCCGCCGTACCTCCTCCAGCTGCTGTTCCAGGTCGCGCACGTCGGCGTCCGGGGTCCGGGTGCGCAGCCGGACCCGGGCGCCGGCCTGGTCGATCAGGTCGATGGCCTTGTCGGGGAGGAAACGGTCGGTGATGTAGCGGTCGGACAGTTCCGCGGCGGTCACCAACGCCTCGTCGGTGAACCGCACCTGGTGATGTGCCTCGTAGCGGTCCCGCAGCCCACGCAGGATGGCCACGGTGTCCTCGACGGTGGGTTCGGGTACGAACACCGGCTGGAAACGCCGGGCCAACGCGGCGTCCTTCTCGATGCTGCGCCGGTACTCGTCGAGGGTCGTCGCGCCGATCACCCGTAGTTCGCCGCGAGCCAGCGCCGGCTTGAGCATGTTGGAGGCGTCCATGCCGCCCTCGCTGCCCGCGCCGCCCGCACCGACCAGGGTGTGGATCTCGTCCAGGAAGATGATCAGCTCCTCCCGGTGGGCCCGGATCTCGTCGATCACCTTCTTCAGCCGCTCCTCGAAGTCGCCCCGGTACCGAGTGCCGGCGACCAGGCCGGCCAGGTCGAGCTGGATCACGCGCTTGCCGAGCAGTGTCTGCGGCACGTCGCCGTCGCAGATCCGCTCCGCCAGTCCCTCCACGATCGCCGTCTTGCCGACGCCGGCCTCGCCGATCAGCACCGGGTTGTTCTTGGTACGCCGGGACAGGATCTCCACCGCCTGCTCGATCTCGTCGGCGCGCCCGATCACCGGGTCGATCTGGTCGTTGCGGGCCAGGTCGGTGAGGTCCTGGCCGTACTGGTCGAGCGTCGGTGTGCCCCGGTCCGGCCGGGGGCCGTTCGCCGGACCCCGTTCGGCGTTCGCAGCCTGCAACGACTCCGGCTGGATCCGGCCGGCGGCGAGCATCCGGCCGGCGGGCGACTCGGGGTTCAACGGCAGGGCCATCAGGATGTGTTCGGGCCCGATGTAGTTGGCGCCCATCGCCCGGGACAACTGGTGCGCGTCGAGCAGGGCCCGCTTGGCCGCCGGGGTCAGTGACAGGTTCGGCGGCACCTCGCCGTGCGGGGCGCCGTCGCCGCGTCCGCCCAGGGCGTTGACCAGGGTGTCCGGGTCCGCGCCCGCCCGCCGGACCAGGTCGCGCAGCGGCTCACGCTGCAACGCCGCCCAGAGCAGGTGGTCGGTGTCCAGGTCGTTGCTCTGCTTCTGCGCGGCTCGACGCGCCGCGTCGGCCAGCATCTCCCGCGCGTCCGCGGTCATCAGTCGGGTGATGTCGACCCGATGCGCCGGGCGTCGCCCGCCCTCGCCCCGACCGAAGTACCGCGCCAGGAACTCGTCCCACGGGTCGGAGCCGAAGTCACCGGGTCCAATCATGTCTGTCCTCCGCGGTCGGGCGAGACGGTCGGCACGGGCTACCCCGGCGCCGGCCGGACAAACGCCACGAAGGGCCAACCAGCCGTTGCCGCCGCCGGATGGCAGGCTGAACGGATGGAACCGACACCGCTGCTGATCGTGGACGCGGCCAACGTGGTCGGCTCGCGCCCGAACGGCTGGTGGCGCGACCGGGCCGGCGCCACCGCCCGACTACGCGACACGCTCGTCCCGCTGGGTGAGCGTGGTCTGCCGCCGGAACTGCCGCCCCCGGTCGAGGTGGTGCTGGTGGTGGAGGGGGCGGCCCGGGACGTGCCGGGCGTCGAGGGAGTACGCGTGGTGTCCGCCGCCGGTTCCGGCGACGATGCCGTGGTCGACCTGGTGGCCGGCGCCGGGCAGCGGCGACGGGTGGTGGTGACGGCCGACCGCGAGCTGCGGCAGCGGGTCACCGCGTACGGCGCGGAGGTGCGGGGACCACGGTGGCTGACCGGTGGTGGCGGTGGGTGAGCGCCCGCCCACCGGTCCCACGAATCGGACCCGGGGCGTCTTTGGTCGACAACCGGTCAGCGGGGCAGGAACACTGACAGGGCAGTTGTTCTGTCCCCTACCGGCATAGGCTCTAATGGAGTCCTCCCCGCCCCCAGGAGGTTCCGCGTGGCGAGCGTCGCCGAGCTCAAGGCAGCCATCGATGTCGCACTTCAGCAGATCGGTGACGGTCAGAGCGCCGTGCAGGCCGCCGGCGAGAAACTGGCCGAGGCGCAGCAGACCCTCGCCGGGGCGCTGGAGGGCAGCGGTCACACCACGGTGGAGGCGGCGCAGGCGTCGCTGACCCAGGCCAGCCAGGAGCTGGAGGAGTGCCTCGCCGCGACACTCGTCGCGGTCGAGCAGGCCCAGCAGTACGTCTCGACGCTGTAGGGGCGGGCGTGTCCATCGTCGAGGAGGTCGGCGCGCAGGTCCGCGCCGCCGCCGAGGAGTTGCCGCTGGGTCTGCTCGGGCAGGCGCTGGAGAAATTCGGCCTGGCCAGTGAGCGGCTGCGCTGGGTGCGTCAGGAGTCGGCCAACCCGATGGGGGTACCGGAGCTGTCCGCCGCCACCGAGCACGCGGAAACCGCCGGCTACGCGTTGCGGCTGGCCCAGGAGCAGCTGACCGCGTACCTCGCCGCGATCGGGCTGGCCCCCGACGGCGCGCCACCCACCCCGGGGCAGCCCGAACGGCGGCCGGTGCACGACGCGCCCGGGTCCGCCGATTCGGTGGTCGCCGCGCCCGAACCAGCCGGCGAGGTGCGGCTGCGTCGCTGGTGGTCGGTGCGGGTGGCCGAGCTGACCGGCGGGCGGGAGGGTCCGGCGGAACAGCCTGACGAACGCATCGCCGACTCCCGGGAGCTGCTGAACCGCGTGGTACGCGGTGTCCGGGCCGGTGATCGCGACGGGCTGCACCGCGATCTACGCGGGGCGCACGCCGACGTCGGTCTGGGGCTGGCCGCCGTGGCCCCGCCGCTGCTGCGCGACCTCGCCAGCGAACTGCTCGGTCATCCGCCGCGCGGCGACGACCTCGCCCGGCTGCACCGCGAACTGGACGGTCGGGTCCGCGACCTACTCCCCGGCCTGCCAGCCCCGGTGCTGGACACCCTGCTCAGCCGGGTCTGCCGGATGCCTCCGCCACGTCGGGAGGAGGGCGAGCAGCCGCACGCCGCCGACCCGGCGGTCACCGCCGGGGTGCTCACCGGCGTCCTGCTCGACCGTCTCGGCCGCGACCTGCCACCCGAGCCCGGTGGCGGCGACCGGCCCGCCAACGGCCGGCCCACCTCCCACGACAAGCCAGTCAGCCGGCCGAGGCGCGGGATCGATGGCTGACCGGCGCAATCAGCTGGTCACCCGCGTCCGGGAACTGCTCGCCGAGGCACTCGGCGCGTCCCGGCAACGGTCGGCCACGGCACAGATCACGCTCTCGGCCGCCCACGATCGGGCGGTGCGGGTGCGTCGGGCCGCCGCCGTCGTGCCGGAGCGCGTCGGCGCCGAACGCGACCGCCGCCTCGCCGAGATCGACTCCCGGCACGCGGCACGGTTGGCGGTGCTGGCCCGGGAGGCGGCCGAGGCCGCAGCGCGGGAAGCACCCGGCGCGGGTTCGGCGGACTGGCCGGGATGGCGTCCCACTCCGGCCGAGCGAGCCGAACCACCAGGCGCGACCCGGATCGGCACCGTCCGGCTGGCCGGCACCGAGCCGGTACCGGCACTGGTACCGCTGCTCGATTCCGGGCACGTGACGCTGGACGGGGACGCCGACGGCTGCGCCGCCGTGGTCGCCGCGCTGCTGCTGCGCAGCCTGGGCCGGGCGGCACCGGGCAGCGTACGGCTGGTCGGCTACGACCCGGACCGGCTCGGCGGCGGGCTGGCCGGGTTCGCTCCGCTGGGTCCGGCGGGGCTGCTCACCTTCGTCGGCCCGGGTGGTCTGGGTCGGCTCCTGGACGACCTGGTGGAACAGATCCGCCGGATCAACGAGACCGTCCTGGCCGGCGAGCACGCGTCGCTGCGCGATCTGGCCGCCGCGACGGGACGCCGGCCGGAGCCGTGGCGGGTCGCGGTGCTGCTCGGCGGTGACGAACTGTCCCGGCACGAGCGCGGCCAACTCGACCGGGTGGTCCGTGCCGGCGCGGCCTGCGGGGTCCACCTGATCGTGCGGGGTGTGCCGGTGCCCGACCAACAAGCGGTGACCCGGGTGACGGTGACCGCCGACGGCGCCCGGATCGGCAGCCTGCCGGTCCGGCTCGACCCGCCCCCGCCGGCTTCCCTGGTCACCGAGACCTGCCGGGACATCGCCTCCGTGGTCAGCGCCGGCCCGGCGCCCACCCCGTTCACCGACCTGCTGCCACCGGCCGACCAGATGTGGCGGGACGATTCGGCGACCGGGCTGACCGCGCCGATCGGTGAGGGGCCGCAGGGCCGGCCGGTGCTGCTCACCCTCGGCGACTATCCACCGCACGCGTTGATCGGCGGCCCCTCGGGCACCGGCAAGACAAACCTGATCTTCGCCTGGATCGGGGCACTCGCGGCCCGCTACTCCCCCGCCGAGTTGGAGTTCTACCTGCTGGACTTCAAGGAGGGGGTGTCCTTCGCCCGGTTCGCCCAGGGCCGTCGCGACCCGAGCTGGCTGCCGCACATGCGGCTGGTCGGCATCAACGTCAACACCGACCGGGAGTTCGGCCTGGCGCTGCTGCGCTTCCTGGCCGAAGAGTTGCGCCGGCGCGCGGACGCGGCCAAGAAACACGAGGTCACCAAGCTGGCCGAGCTGCGCGCGGTGGACCCGACCGGACACTGGCCGCGCATCGTCGCGGTGGTCGACGAGTTCCAGATGCTGCTGGCCGGCCGGGACGCGGTCGCCCGGGAGGCGGCCGACCTGCTGGAGGACCTGGCCCGCCGGGGCCGCTCCCAGGGCATCCACCTGGTGCTGGCCTCGCAGGACGTACGCGGCATCGAGGCGCTGTGGGGTCGACCCGCGCTGGTGGCCCAGTTCACCCTGCGGATCGCGCTGCCGAAGGCGCTGCGCATCCTCGCCGAACGCAACGACGCCGCCCAGTCGCTGCCGAAGTTCCACGCCGTGGTCAACGCCGAGTCGGGCCTGTCCGAGGGAAACCAGGTGGCCCGGATCCCGTCGGCCAGCGACTGGGAGACGTGGAGCGACCTGCAGCACCGGCTGTGGCGGATGCGTCCGGCGGAGGCGTCGCCCGCCCGTCTCTTCGACGGCGACGCCGTCCCTCGGCTGGCCGACGCGCCGGACTTCCGGGCGCTGCGGGCACCGGAGGTCGGTACGCCCCGGGGACCGGTCGCGCTGCTCGGCGAGATCATCGACGTGCAGGCCCGGTCGGCGGTGCTGCGCCTACCCCGGGCACCGGGCCGCAACCTGGCCGTGCTGGGTACCCGGGTCGACGAGGCGTGCGCGGTGCTGGACTCGGCGGCCCGATCGCTGGCCCGGCAACACCGCCCCGGCAGCGCCCGCTTCTCGATCGCCTGCCTGGATCCGGACGCCGACCCGGCGGCCCGGGCCCTGTACGAGGATCTCGCCGACGACGCCGCCTGGTACGACGAGGAGACCGTGGCCGAGCTGATGGCCGAGACCGCCGACGCCCTGGATGCGCCCGGCGCCACCGGAGCACCCCACTATCTGCTGCTGTTCGCCGTCGACGCGGCGGCCGGGACGCTCGCCGCCCGCACCGGCCGGGCCAGCGGGCTGGAAAGCCTGCGCCGGATCATGCACGACGGCCCCGAGCGGCGTACGCACGTGCTGGCCTGGTGGCGTGGGGTGGCCCGGATGCGCGCCGACCTGGGGGGCACCGGTGCCCGCACCGATCAGATCGGTGCCTGGGTGGCGCTGGACACCCACGGCGGAGAGCTGGGCCCGTCGTTGTACCCGGGCAGTGGCGGACCGGACTGGTACCCCCGCCCGTGGCGTGGGCTCTTCTTCGACCGGGCGGTGCACCGGACGGGGCAGACCATCATCCCCTACGGGCCGGCCCGATGAACGAACCGGTCACCAGCCAGACGTACACCGCCCAGCTGCGCCGGCTCGCCGAGCTGGCCGCCCGGGTGCGCGAGCAGCGCGACGAGGCGCGGAACTGGTACGACCAGCAGTGCGCGGCGGCCGACCGAGCGGTGGCCGAGTCCGCCGACGAGGTGTACCAGGCCGAGCGGGAGCTGGCCGCCGCGCGCGAGGCGCAGGAACAGGTGGACGCCGAGGTGGCGGTGCTGTGGCAGGAGCTGAACAGCCGGCTGGGCGGTGGCGGTCGGCGGGCCGGGGCGCCGCCGGCGCCTGCGCCGGAGGCGACCGGCGACCCGGTCGCGCTGCTGGACGCCGTACGCGATCTGCTGCGCCGTACCCGTCAGCCCGGCGAGCTACCGGGCAACGTCAATCCGCTGTTGGCGTTGTGTGGTGTCGGCGGTGCGGTGCTGGCGTACGCGCTGGGGGCCGTCGCCCGCGCCCTGGGTGTCCGCAACGACGGTGACCTGGCCGTCGGCCTGCCGGTGCTGGCCTTGGTGGTGACGCTGCTCGGCCCGGTGCTGGGCCTGATCCCGGCGCGTCTGATCGCCGACCGCCGCCACGCCGTGCTGAGCCCCCGCCCCGTACTCATCGTCGTCATCGCCGGCCTCACCGTCACTCTTCTCCTCCTAGCCCTGCCCCTTCCCTGACCGCCCTTCCCCCCTCCTTGACCAAGAAGTTCGCGTCGGGGTTTCCGGCGAGACCGACGCGAACTTCTTGATCGCCGTGGGCGGCGGGACGATCAGGCGGGGGTGAGGGCGGCCTCGCGGAGGAGGCGGCGGGTGAGGGTGAGGCGGTCGGCGTCGGTGTCCAGGCCGGGGAGGTCGCCGACGCGGATCGCCGGGCCGGCGAGCAGCGCCCGTACCCCGGGTCCGCACTGCGCGGGCAGGGTGACCGTACGGTCGAACAGGCGCAACGCCACCCGCTCGCCCTCGGTGACCAACTGCCAGTGCAGGCCCGCCCGGACGGTGACCCGGCTGTCGGCGGTGAGCGTGGTGATCGCGGCGGCCTGAGCCAACGGCCGGATCGGCGCCGGGCGCGACGCCGACCAGGCCCGTTGCCGCAGCCGGCCGGCCACAGCGGCCGGGTCGGCCCGCAGCAGCCACTCCCGCAGCGCCTCGACCGTCTCGGTCAACTCCGGTTCGATGGCGTCCGGATCGGCCACGTCGGCACCGAACGGCAGGGTCGCCCGCAGTCGCTGATCCTCGGCAGCCAGCGCGAGCAACTCCTCGACCAACGCGTACCGGGTCAACGCCCGGACACCGACGGTCAAGTGCAGCGAGCTGGATTCCTGCGCCTGGGCGCTGTGCAGCCAACCCCGGGGCAGGTAGAGCGCGTCACCCGGTTCCAGGACGACGTCCAGCGCGGCCGGCCCCTGTGCGGTCGCGGCGACCTCGTCGGCGCGACCGCCCCATGGTTGCCGCTCCAGCGGGTCGGGCAGCACCGGCGGATGGATCCGCCAGTGCTTGCGGCCGTCGACCTGAAGCACGAAGACGTCGTGAGTGTCGTAGTGGGTGGCGAAACCCTGGCTGTCCGCCGGGGTGAGGTAGGCATTGACCTGCAACGGCTGCCCCACGGCCAGGCTCAGGTCCCGGGTGAAGTCGATCAGCGCCGGCCAGGTGCGGTGCAGACCCTGCAGGACCAGGGTGGCGCCGTCGGCGTACAGCTGGAGGATCCTCTCGTCGAGGACCTGATCGCCGATCTCGGCGCCGGCGCCGCCGCCGCCGGTGTACCGCGCCGCCGGCAACACCTGGCCGTCCTTGGCCACCCGCAGGAAGGGGGTACGCAGGCCCCGCCGGCTGAGCAGTTCGTCGGCGTCGGCGGGGCTGAGCAGATCAGTGAAGCCGGCCGGGTTGGGCAGCTCGGCGGCGCGGGACAACAGC
Source organism: Micromonospora sp. C51 (assembly GCF_018070435.1). NCBI lineage: Bacteria > Bacillati > Actinomycetota > Actinomycetes > Micromonosporales > Micromonosporaceae > Micromonospora > Micromonospora sp. C51. The sequence continues at coordinate 138,582 of NZ_JAGPXQ010000004.1, forward strand.
GGAGTGCGCCCCCAGTGCGCGGCGGCGAACTTCGCCGCTTCCACGCTGACGCAGCGGGCCAACGCGGCCGCGGCCGACGCCCGCTCGGCGGGCTCGTCGAGGCCGGACGGCGCGGCGGCCGGAGACGAAGCCGCCGGGCGGCCGTGGCCGCCCGGCGGGTCGAGATACGTCATGGCGATCCGTTACCGGGCTGCGCCGTCGGCGCCGCCGTCCTGCTGACCCGGGGTCGCACCGCCGTCGGCCGGACCCTCGGCGCTGCCGTCCGCGCCGCCGTCGTGCTGACCCGGAGTGGCACCGCCGTCGGCCGGACCCTCGGCGCTGCCGTCCGCGCCGCCGTCGTGCTGACCCGGAGTGGCACCGCCGTCGGCCGGACCCTCGGCCCCGCCGCCGCTGGTGGTCTGCATGTCATCGTCGTTGAGTGGCATCGTGCTCCCTCGGATTGACCCGCCCCCGCCGCCATTGGTCGGGTGCGTCCTGCCGCGGGTGGTACCCCGCTCCCGATCTTCTCTAACCACACACCTGGTCCCACCGTAATCGCCCGAACCGTCCGGCATGACCAGTTCGCCGCTGCGGGCGGGCCAGCGCCTCGGGTGGCAGGATTGCCGAACACACCGACGGAGGTGCTCATGGACGAACCACTGGAGCCGGTGACCGAGGACTGGCAGCGCGCCCTGGCGATCGTGGCCCATCCCGACGACCTGGAGTTCGGCGCCGCCGCCGCCATCGCCCGCTGGACCGGGCAGGGCAAGCAGATCGTCTACTGCCTGGTCACCAGCGGCGAGGCCGGCATTGACGGGATGCCGCCGCCGCGTGCCCGAGAGGTACGCGAGCAGGAGCAGCGGGAGTCGGCAGCCCTGGTGGGCGTGGACACGGTCGAGTTCCTGGGCCTGCCCGACGGGGTGCTGGAGTACGGCGTACCGCTGCGGCGGGAACTGGCCGCGGTGGTCCGTCGACATCGGCCGGACATCGTCATCACCAACAACTTCCGGGCCACCTGGGACGGCGCTGACGTGCTCAACCAGGCCGACCACATCGCGGTGGGGCGGGCCACCCTGGACGCGGTCCGCGACGCCGGCAACCGTTGGATCTTCCCGGAGCAGCTCATCGACGGCGTCGAGCCGTGGGGCCGCGTACGACAGGTGTGGGCGGCGTCGTCGCCGCGTGCCCGGCACGGCGTGGACACCACGGCCACGTTCGACCAGGGGGTCGCGTCGCTGCTGGCCCATGAGGCGTACCTGACCGGCCTGGGCGACGGCAGTTTCGACGCCGAGGAGTTCCTGGAGGGCGGCGCGCGGCCGGTCGGCGCCCGGCTGGGCGTACGCTACGGCACCTCCTTCGAGGTGTTCCACTTCGACCTCTGGTAGAGGCGGGGCGGCCGGCCCGGCGAACCGGGCGCGTCGACCCACCCCACGGCGGGCGGGGCGGGTCACGACGGGCCGGGGTCAGGGCATGATCCGGGCGAGGTCAGCGGGCATCGTGTCCTTGACGTCCTCCCACTCGCCCTGGGTGATGTGCCGACGCAGGGTGTCCAGCACCACCTGGACCACCCGCTCCGGGCCGCCGGCCACGTCGTACGGGAAGCCCTGGCGGACCTCGTAGAGGAAGTCGTCCCGGTTGAGCTTGATCGGCACGTTCTGCGGCTGCCAGCCGTCGAAGTAGATGCCCCGCACCACGACCGGCAGTTGAGCGGAGAACTCCACGCTCTCCTGCACCGCCATCCGGTCGCGCAGCAGGTGCAGCACGGTACGCAACGCGGCGTACGACTGGTTGCGCTGCTCCTTCGGCCATCCGTACGCCTGCTCGATGTCCTTCAGGATCAGGTTGGTCTTGTCCATCGAGGACTCGATCGCGGACTGGAACTGCTCAGCCATCTGTCCACCCCCGTAGGTCGGTTTCCCACCGTCGGTCGTCGTGACGTCGCGGCGGACCCACCGGGCCGCGCCGGTACCGGATTGGGCTGACGCGGCCGGCCCGGGCGACCCGTCGGGGCTGCTCGGACGCTCCGACGGTGCGCAGGACGCCGGTTCGCCGCCGATGCGGTACGACCCGAACGGTCATCGCGGTCACCTCCGTGGTGTCGCTTCCGCGCGGACGATCGCCGACGGCGCGTCGCCCGCTTGACCCCATGCTCGGTCGCGGCCAGGTGAGGTGCCCTCACCCCACCCGGGTGAGAATCGCTCGCCCACCCTCCGTAACAGCTTTTGTCGTCGCTACCTTCAACCCTCAGTGATCGCCTCGGCGTCATCCCCACTACCCTGTTCGGCCCCTTTGCTCTGCTTCACTCCACGCACCAACCCGCAAGCTGGTGAGATGCGCTGGGGCACCGATGAGCCCACCGGCCGGATCGACACGGAGAGTAGTTTGTTGCGCGGGGTGAAGCAGAGCAAAGGGAGCGGGGTGGGAGACCGGAAGGGCTCGGGCAGGTCTACGGATGGTGGCCACTGCTGCGCGTACGCAGCAGCCGGGCACTGCCGGGGCCGGGCCGCCGCGGTCGCCTGCTCGGCTCCGCACGGCCGCCGGGCACGACGGCGGGGACGTCAGCCGGTCTCGCCGAGCAGCGCCTGGAGTTGCTGGGCGTTGGTCTGGGCGTAGTCGCGGTAACAGTTGTTCATGAGTACGTGTGTCTGTTCGGTCTCGCCGGCCAGTTCGCGGAGCTTGGGCGCCCAGTCCTTGAGCTCCCGTTCGGAGTAGTGGTAGCCGAACTTCTCGTGGATGTCCTTGCTGGTCCACCTGTCGCTGTGCCCGTGGAAGCGCACCACCGCGAGGTCGGAGGTGGCGGCCAGCACCGGCGGGATCGACGAGCGGTGCCCTTGCGGCATGTCCACGCTGACGTATGCGAGCCGGTGCGCTCGCAGGAAGTCGAGGGTCTCGGTGGCGTTGTCGCCGTCGAACCAGGACGCGTGCCGAAACTCGAAGACCGGGCGCAGCGGCGCGCAGCGCCGCGTCACCTCCAGCAGGTACTGCTTGTTGTCACGCCGGATGATGAACCAGGGCGGGAACTGGAACAGCAGCGCGCCGAGCTTGCCCGCCTCGACCAGGGGATCGAGGGCGCTGAGGAAGCGCGTCCAGACCTCCTCGTACGCCTGCGGCGGCAGGTCGTCGGGGTAGAGATTGCGCTTGCTGGTCTCCGGTCGCAGATCCTTGTAGATCGCGCTGACCCGGGTGGGGTGACCGGTGAGCAGGCTGAACGCCTTCACATTGAAGGTGAAACCGGCCGGGGTCCGCTCGGCCCACAGCGTCGCCGTACGCTCCGCGGGCGGCGAGTAGTAGGTGGCGTCGACCTCGACGACCGGGAACTGGCGCGCGTAGTAGGCGAGCCGCTTCTCCGGGTTGTCCGCGGTCTGGGGGTACCAGCCGGAGTCCAGCAGGGTGCGGTCGGTCCAGGATGCGGTGCCCACCTTGATCTCGCCCATGGGTGGAGTCCACCGTGTCCCGGACCGACCGGCAACCGTTGCGGGTCAGGCCGCCCGACGCTCGCGCGTCTGCTTGCAGGCGACGCAGGTGGTGGCCGACGGGAAGATCTCCAGCCGTTCGACCGGGATCGGCGCCGTGCAGCCCTCGCAGAAGCCGTAGGTGCCCTCGGCGAGCCGCGCGAGGGCGTGTTCGTACTGGGCGCGACGGTCCAGGATGGTCCGCAGCAACGACTGTGCGGTGTCCCGCTCGGCGGTCTTGGTGCCGCTGTCGGCCTGGTCGTCGCCGGCGGTGTCGCCGACCTCGACGAGCCGCAGCACCTGGCTCTGCTGCACCGCCTGCTGGTACTCCTCGGTCAGCTCGTCGTGGCGGGCCTGCAGGGAGAGCCGGATCTGGTCGGTCTCCGCCTGGGATCGGCCGGTGCCGACCGTGTCGTGGACGAGCATCGCTGCCTGCCTTCCTGGGCCTTATGGTCTCCGCGGGCGGGTCGGTCCACACCCCGTCATACCGCCCAAGTCATCACACCCGGGCGCTGTGAGCCCCGCGTTTACCCTCGCTGTCGACGACTCAAACCGGTCCGTCGACGGATTCCACCAACGCCGGGCGACGCGGGTCGTCGACCCGGACCACCACGTCGGCGAAGCTGGCCGGATCGACCTCGGCGGTGTACCTGTCGAACGCGGGCAGGGTCCAGGCCAGGTCGGTGTCGGTGCGCCGACGCAGCGCGGCGGCCGACATCTCCAGATGTACGACGACGTCGAAGGCCAGCCCGCCGCCGAGCAGGAACGCGCCACTGACCAGCACCACCCCACCGGGTGGCAGGTCGACGTAGGCGGCCCGGCTGGCCCGGTCCGTCCGGGCGTCCCAGAGCGAGGGCAGCACCCGGCCGGGCCCGTCGGGCCCGGCCGGGTCCAGCACCTCCCGTCGCAGACCGGCCTCGTCCACCCAGCCCTCGTAGTACGAATCCGGGTTGGTCCGGCCCCGTTCCAGACGCAGCGAGGCGGGACGCAGGAAGTCCTCGGTCCGCACGTGCAGCACCGGGTGGCCGAGGGCGCGCAGTGGGTCGACCAGGGCGTCGGCCAGGTGGTCGGGGCGGGCGGCCGGTGCGCCGTCCACCGCGACCCGCAGCCGTCCGGCCGACATCGCGCCGGCCAGCCGCTCGGCCAACTCGCTCACCAGGAGCGGCGGTGAGATGGGACGTACGCGCATCCCACCATGGTGCCCGCTGGTCGAAGCGAGCCCGGGCCGGGCGGCGCGACGCAGTCAGCCGGCGCGGTCGAGGGTGACCCGGGCGTCGTCGGCCAGCCGGTAACCGACGCCGTAGACGGTGGTGACCAGCGGAACATCCACACCGACCTTGCCGCGCAGCCGGCGCACGTGCACGTCGACCGTGCGTACGCCCGCGTGCTCGTAACCCCAGACGGCGTTGAGCAGCTGGAGCCGGGTGAAGACCCGTCGGGGATTCGCGACCAGGTGCAGCAGCAGGTCGAACTCCAGCCGGGTCAGCGGCAACGGTTCGCCGTCGCGCAGCACCGACCGGGAGGACGCCAGGATGTGCAGGGCGGGAATGGCGGGCGCGAGCTGCCGCGACGGCGTACGACCTGCCGGCACGGTCTCGCTGCGGCGTTCCGGCACCACCGGACCGACGGTGGTGATGGTGCCCTCGCCCCGCTCCAGCATCTCCCGGGCCGCGTCGAGCAGCCGGCGCGCGGCCGGCGTCAGCGACTCCTCGCACGCCAGGGGGATGGACAGGGTGACCGTCAGGACTGGCGCGGCCGTGTTGGCGGGACGACGCTGGCCGCCGGGGGGTCGACCGGGCACCACGGGTTGGGACGTATGCCATCCGGCGCGCGACGAAGCGGGGCTGACCGACATGGTCCTCCTTGGCTGGTCCGGGTGTTCCCCACGGCCCCGGGACGCCGCTTTATCGATGTTTCCCGGCGCCCGTGCGAGGGTCAAGGGGCGGCTGCGTTGCATGAATGTGACAATTGACCGACACATCGGAGCCGTCCGCTCGCTCTGCGTACGAGGCCAGATGATTACAGCAGAGTCGCCAAGTTGACCTGATACGGGGGGTGGTCCACACCGTTCGCGGCCTTCGCGGCGGGATGTCCGTACCCGGCGTGACGTCGGCTGTTCGCGCTCCCACGCCACGGCTGTCACGCGAACGGGACAGCGGTGCCGGCCCCGAACGGTCGGGCAACGGCGAGCAGGTCGACTGGCGGTCGCGAGCGGTGCGACGGCGGCGACTAACCTGGACCGGTGAGCGACGAACTCGACGCCGAGACCCTGGAATTCGCCCACCGGATGTTCGACCTGGCGCGCGACGGTGCGACCACGGAGCTCGCCGGGTACGTCGACGCGGGGCTACCGGTCAACCTGACCAATCAGAAGGGTGACAGCCTGCTGATCCTGGCGGCGTATCACGCCCACCCGGAGACGGTGCGCGCGCTGCTCGACCGGGGAGCCGATCACTCCCGCGCCAACGACCGGGGACAGACGGCGCTGGCCGCGGCGGTGTTCCGCAGCAACGCCGAGGCGGTACGCGTGTTGCTCGACGCGGGCGCCGACCCCGACGGCGGCAATCCGTCCGCGGTGGCCACCGCCGAGTTCTTCGACCTGCCCGAGATGCTCACGCTCCTCCGCGCCGGCTAGCTACCTAGGCTCGGGCCTCGATGAGGAAGCGGCGGGCGTGGGCGACGAAGGAGCCGTCGGCGCGGATCCGATCGTGCAGGCGCCGCAGCGCGGGTCGGTGCGCCGCCACGGTGAAGCCGGGCACGGTCCAGATCACCTTGCGCAGGAACCAGACCACCGCGCCGATGTCGTGGAAGACCGTCCGCAGTGTCGCCTCACGCAGGTCCACCACGGTCAGGCCGGCAGCCTGGGCGGCAGCCACGGCGTGCTCCGGATGGCGGTGCGCCGGCGGCGGCAGCGGGCCGAGGATCGCCTCGCTGAGTTCGCGTACGGTCCCGGGACCGATCTGCTGGGACAGGAACGTACCGCCCGGACGCAACACCCGGGCCACCTCGGGCCAGTCGGTGCGCACCGGATGCCGGCTGACCAGCAGGTCGAAGACGGCGTCACGGAACGGCAGGGGTGCGTCGCCGGTCACCGCCACCACGCTCGCCCCGAGTGGCGCAAGGTGCTCCCGCGCCACCGGCACGTTCGCCGGCCACGCCTCGGTCGCCACCAGCAGCGGGGGCGGGTGGGGCACCTCGGCCAGCACCTCTCCCCCGCCGGTGTCGATGTCCAACGCCGCGTCGACGCCCGCCATCCGCGCCGCCACCAACCGCGCGTAACCCCAGGGTGGGCGTTCCTCGGTGGCCCGCCCGGCAAGCCAGTCGAACGCCCATCCCTCGACCGGGGCGGTGGCCCCCTCGGCGATCAGTTCCTCGAAGCTCGTCTCGTGCGGCACGGGTGTCAGCGTGTCCGGCCAGGACCGCTCCGGCAACGCGTTATCCGACGCCGTCCGCCGACGCAGTACCCGGGTACCGGGCCGGGCGCTACGGACGGGGGCGTACGACCTCGACGGTGGGGGCGTCCACGCCGCGTACGAGCTCGACGCTTGCCGTCTCGGACCGGGTGGCGTCGAAGTGGCGCATCAGCCGCGCGCCGAGGTGGACGCCCACCCCACCGACGGCGAGGCCGAGCACTTCCACGACCAGCAGCGCCGGAGTGGCACCGCGGTTCGTCGCGTCCGCCCGGACCAGGCAGGCGAGCAGGAACAGCCCGGCCATGCCGGCGTTGACGACGTTGAAGCTGATCGCCGTGTGGCGAGTGCGGTCGGGCGGCACGTCCCACAGGTCCACCATCCCGGCCATTGCGGTCAACGCCGCCGTCACCAGGGCGGCCACCGCCGTCCAGTAGCCGACCTCGCCGAGGAAGACCGGGCCGCCGACCACGTCGGCGAGGTCGAAGATGACGGCACAGACGAAGAGCCCGTACGGAAAGGTCACCAGCATCGGTTGGATGGGGTGCCCCTGCACCCGCAGCCGGCTCTGCATCGTGGTCCCCCTGGCTAGGTTCGGTCCATCAGTCCAGGGTGCTACCCGGGCGCCACCCGGGCGAAACGACACGCCCCGGTCAGTTCTCCCGGGGTCGCGAGACCGTGCTGACGAGCCGCTCCGCCACTTCCCGTAGCGGGATCGACAGCGACGACGCGGCGCTGCGCAGCACGTCGAGGGCGTCCTCGGCGGGGCAGCCGCGTTGGGTCATGATGACGCCGACCGCCTGACCGATCACGCCGTCGTTGAGCAGCGCAGCGTCCTGCTGCCCGGTCAGCGCGGCACGCTTCTCCCGGTCGCGCACCGCCGCCAGCAGCAGGCCGGCGTGCTCGGCCAGCAGCATCGCGGTCAGCTGATGGGCTGGGGTCAGGGCGTCGGGTTCGGAAGCGTACAGGTTCACCGCGCCGATCACCTGGTCGTCGATGTCGACGGGTGCCGAGATGACCCCGCGTACGCCCAGTTCCCGGGCACGGGGCGTCCAGTCCGGCCAGCGCGGTTCGACGTCCAGTTCCTCCGCGCCGACCATTTCCCGGCGGCGGATCGCCTCCATCGCCGGGGTGTCCGGACCGTACCGCAGGTCGTCCAGCCCGCTCAGCTGCGCATCGGAGGCGGCCACGCCGGCCGGTTCGCCGGCCCGCAGGGCGGTGAACCCGCACCAGGCGACGCCGCCGACGGCGTCCCGGGTGATCCGGACCAGCGCGGACAGCGCCGCGTCGAAGTCGTCCACGGCGATCAGCCCCGCGGTCAACTCCCGCAGCAGGGCAGCGGTCTCCAACACGCCGAGCGTCTCCGCCAGCGGTGTACGCGTCTCCAGGTTCACGAGCCCGCAACTCCCGTACGCCCGGTCAGCGTCGTCACCCGTATCCTCCTCGGCTGGGCCCCCGCGCTGGAGCCGCCCTCGACATCACGATCGCCCTACTACCCGCGCCGACAACGGTCGAAGCGGCGCAAACCGGGGCCCCTCCCAGGGTACGGGTGCCGCCGGGAGGGGTGGGCCGGACCGGACGACTCAGCGAGCGCCGGCCCCGCTGAGCCGCCGCCCGACCGAGGCGATCAGCCGGTCCAGCTCGGAGCCGAACGGGTTGTCGTGCACCAGGTACGTCCAGGTGGCGCTCGGGCGGACCAGTTCCGCCGCGTCGGGCTCCCAGTCGTCGTCGAACTCGGTCTCGGCGAAGGTGGCGAGGGTACGCGCCTCGATCGCCGGCACCAGCTCGGTGAAGGCCGGCACCGCGGCCCGGTGGAACTCGTCGAGCGGGTCGAGCCGTCCCAGGGCCCGCAGGTGCACGCCCTCGCGGACCTCCGACAGCTCGGCCAGGTGCGACGCCCACAGCCGGTCAAGATGGTAGAGGGCGATCGACCTGGCCACCTGGGCAAGCAGGTCCTCGTCCATCTCGCCGGCCTTCTCCGGCATCTTGTCCAGCAGCATCAGGGCGGCGACATCGCTGGTGAGCAGCCGCTCCCGCCGCTCGGCGAGGGCCTTGCGCTGCTGCTCGATGACCACGCTGTAGCGCCAGGTGTTGCGGTGGATCTCGTGGTTGACCCCTTCCGCGACCCGCTGGGCGTGCTCCACGGCGTAGTCGACCTGCGGGTCGGTGACCAGGCCGTCGGCGTTCATCCGGGGCGACGGCGGGACGGTGTCGCCGGCGTGGCGGACGACCAGGTCGTCCTCCAGGCTCACGTAGAAGACCGAACCACCGGGGTCGCCCTGGCGGCCGGCCCGGCCCCGCAACTGATCGTCCACACGGCGGCTGTCGTGCCGGCCGCTGCCGATCACGTAGAGACCACCCAGCTCGGCCACCCGCTCCCGGTCGGCCTGGTCGCTGCCACCGAGGCGGATGTCCACGCCCCGGCCGGCCATCTGGGTGGAGACGGTGACCGCGCCGTACGCGCCGGCCTCGGCGATGATCGCCGCTTCCTCGTCGTCGTTCTTCGCGTTGAGCACCACGCACGGCACCCCGGCGGCGTTGAGCCCGGCCGCCAACTGCTCGGACTCCTTGACGTCCAGCGTGCCGACCAGCACCGGGCGCCCGTCGGCGTGGCAGCGCCGGATCTCGTCGATCAGCGCCTCCTCCTTCTCGGCCCGGGTGGCGTAGATGCGGTCCGGCTCGTCGATCCGCACGCACGGGGTGTTCGGCGGGATCACCGCGACCTCCAGGCCGAAGAACTCCCGCAACTGGTCGCCGACGAGCACCGCGGTGGCGGTCATGCCGCAGACCACCGGGTAGAGCCCGACGTACGCCTGCACGGCGATGGTGCCCAGCACCTCGCCCTCGGCCGTGGCGTCCAGCCCCTCCTTGGCCTCGACCGCCGCCTGAAGCCCGTCGGGCCAGCGGCGGCGCTGGGCCACCCGCCCCCGCATCTCGTCGATCAGCTCCACCGTGCCGTCCCGAACGATGTAGTCCACGTCCCGGTGCAGCAGGGCGTGCGCGTGCAGCGCCACGTTGACCGCGGAGAGCTGCTCGACGTTCTCCTCGTCGTACAGGTCGATGCCGAGCTTGGCCTCGACGGCGGCGAGACCGGCGGAGGTGAAGGCGACGCTCCGGCCGTCCTCGGCCACCGTGTAGTGCCTGCCCTTGCGCAGGCCGCGCACCAGCGCCGCGGCGGCGTGGACCGGATCCTGCTCGCCGGGGACCGAGCCGGCGAGGACCATCGGCACCCGGGCCTCGTCGATCAGGATCGAGTCGGCCTCGTCGACGATCGCGGTGCGCAGCGGGCGCTGCACCCGGTCCTCGATGTCGGTGACGAGCTGGTCGCGGAGAAAGTCGAAGCCGGCCTCGCTCACCGAGACATAGGTGACGTCGCAGGCGTACGCGGCACGCCGCTCGACCGGGGTGGACGCCTCGTTGACCCAGCCGACGGTGAGCCCGAGCAGGGTGTAGATCGGCTCCATCCACTGGGCGTCGCGGCGGGCCAGGTAGTCGTTGACGGTCAGCACGTGCACCGGTCCGTTGCCGAGCCGGACGTGCCCGTACGCGGCGATCGCCGCGGTGAGCGTCTTGCCCTCACCGGTGGCCATCTCGGCGACCTTGCCGGAGAGCAGCGACATGGCGCCCAGCAGCTGGACATCGTACGGACGCTGGTCGATGCCGCGGCGGGCCGCCTCGCGGCCGAGCGCACAGATCTCCTCGTAGCTCGACGCCGCGGTCGCCGCCTCGGTGAGTTCGGCGTCGTCAAACGCCGAGATCTCCTCCTCGCGGGCCTCGATGACCGGCAGCAGCTTCTCCAGCGGAGCCAGATCGACCGTGGTACCCGGGCGTTGGAGGAACCGGCGGAACCTGGTCTTCAACCGTTGCGACACACCCATGAGCCGCAACGGTACGCGACCGGACCGATCTTGAACGTCCCGCCCGCCCTCCCGAATCCGCACGATCTCGCACTCAATGTCTCGACAAAAGGGATGTCCAGCGCATAAGGGATACCGGACGTGCACGAATCGCGGAAATCGGGCCTGGCGGGTGGACGCAATCAAAGGTTCATCAGCCGGGAACGTGACCGGAGCACGCTTGTGATCAAGCTGGGGGACCAATCCGGTTAGCGTGCGGGGTGCTGGGAAATCCATCTCCCGGTCTTCCCGCCGACGAGGGGGTGCCTGTGCGCAACAACGAATCTCTGGTCTCGCCGGTGGTGGAGGCCTGGGCCACCTATCGGACCACCTCGGCAGCCGACTGGCCGACCCGACGCCTCCTGCGGGCCAAGGGTGACAGCCGGGTCAGCGTGGTGCTGCCGGCGCGCAACGAGGAAGCAACCGTCGGGGCGATCGTGGCGACCATCCGCGAGCACCTGATGGACCGGGTGTCGCTGGTCGACGAGCTGATCGTGGTCGACTCGCGGTCCACCGACCGCACCGCGGCGGTGGCCCGGGCCGCCGGCGCCGAGGTGGTCGGCCAGGACGCGATGACCCGTGGGCTGCCCCGGCTGACCGGCAAGGGCGACGCGCTCTGGGCCGGCCTGGCCGCGGCGGAGGGCGACGTGGTCGCCTTCGTCGACGCCGACCTGCGCGAGTTTCGGCCGCACTTCGTCACCGGGCTGCTCGGCCCGCTGCTGACCGACCCGTCGGTCGACTTCGTCAAGGGCTTCTACCACCGGCCCCTGGTCGGCAGCAGCGGGGTGGAGGCCGACGGCGGCGGCCGGGTGACGGAGCTGATGGCCCGGCCGATGCTGAACCTGTTCTGGCCGGAACTGGCCGGGTTCGTGCAGCCCCTCGCCGGTGAGTACGCCGGCCGCCGGGAGGTGCTGTCGCGGGTGCCGTTCGTCTCCGGCTACGGCGTCGAGACCGCCATGCTGATCGACCTGCTGGAACTCGTCGGGTTGGACGCGCTGGCCCAGGTGGATCTCGGCGAGCGCAAGCACCGGCACCAGGACACCGCCGCGCTGGGCCGGATGTCCGCCCAGATCATGCTCACCGCCTGGTCCCGGTTGCAGCGCCGGGGCTGGGCGAATTCGGACGTGCTGCCCAGCGCGCTGCTGACCCAGTTCCGCCGGGGCGGCTCGGACGCGCTGCCGAACCTGGACCGGGAGATCGTGGTCAGCGACGTCGCCGTGGAGGAACGGCCCCCGCTGGCGGAGTTGCGGCACCGGCTGCCGCGACGGCAGGTCGCCGCGGCATGACGTGTCCGGCCCCACCCTGGCGTTTCACCCGGTGGAGGGCCGGGTACCTGCCAGGCTCTGCGACACCGTCGAGACGAGGGTGGAGATGGCGAGCCGGATCACCTGCCAGGTGTACGACGGAGCACAGGTCACCGTCGTACGCCTGGCCGGCACCCTCGACATGATCTCGATGCGGGAGGTGTACGCGCGCCTGGAGGAGTGTCTGGCCCGGCAGCCCGACGCGCTGATGGTCGACCTGACCGAGCTGGCCGTGCGGGAGCAGCTGGCGGTGTCCGTCTTCGCCGCCGTGGCGCGTCGCGCCGCGGACTGGCCGATGGTGCCGCTGGTGCTCTGCGCGCCGCACCCGGAGGCCGCCGCCCTGCTGACCGCCTCCACGGCCTGCCGGGTGGTGCCGATGCGGGACAGCTGCGACGAGGCGAGCCGGTTCGCCGGCGCGTCCGCCGTGAGCCGGCTGCGGCTACGCCTGGACCCGGTGGCGGCGGCCTGCCGACGGGCCCGGGAACTGGTGACCGACGCGTGTGCCCGGTGGAACCTGCCCGAGGCGGCCGGTCCGGCCTCGGTGGTGCTCAGCGAACTGGTCGGCAACGTGGTCCGGCACGCTGGTACCCCGATGCAGGTCACGGTGACCCTGCGCCGGCCCTGGCTGCACCTGACGGTGGTTGACGGCAGCAGCGCGGCGGCCCGGCCGGGCGAGGCGGGGCAGCGCGACGAGGGCGGTCGTGGGCTGCTGTTGGTACGCGAGCTGGCCGACCGCTGGGGCAGCTCGCCGGCCGGCGACGGAAAGGCCGTCTGGGCCACGCTACCGGCGAATTGACCGAAATTACCGCTCTCGCCTGGTTACATGGTCGACGGGGTGGGTAGCCACGCCCGTCCTTATCCGTCGTCAACGCAGGTGAGCGCTCATGCCCAAGCGGGTTACCACCGAACCCGGACAGGACCGGGGCCCGGCGATCCTCGCCCCGGCCCGGTTCGGCGGCTATCCCGGACCGCTGCGCAGGCCGCTTCCGGGCGGAAAGCTGGTCAGGTTCCTGGCCACCACCGACCACAAGCAGATCGGCCTGCTGTACCTGCTGACCTCGTTCGGCTTCTTCGTGCTGGCCGGGATCGAGGCCATGGTGATCCGCGCCGAGCTGGCTCGGCCCGGCCTGCAGTTCCTCGCCCCGGAGCAGTACAACCAGCTCTTCACCTCGCACGGCGCGGTGATGCTGCTGCTGTTCGCCACCCCGGCGGCGTTCGGCTTCGCCAACTACATCGTGCCGATCCAGATCGGCGCCCCGGACGTGTCGTTCCCCCGACTCAACGCGCTGGCCTACTGGCTCTACCTGTTCGGCGGGCTGATGGTGGTCGGCGGGTTCCTGACCCCGGGCGGCTCGGCCGACTTCGGCTGGACCGCGTACACGCCGCTGAGCACCGTCGAGCACTCCCCCGGGGTCGGCGCGAACATGTGGGTGATCGGCCTGGTGGTGTCCGGCCTGGGTACGATCCTCGGCGCGGTCAACCTGATCACCACGATCCTGACCCTGCGCGCACCGGGCATGACCATGTTCCGGATGCCGATCTTCACGTGGAACATGCTCTTCACCAGCGTGCTGGTGATCCTGGTCTTCCCGCTGCTGGCCGCCGCACTGCTGGCGCTCAGCGCCGACCGGCTGCTCGACGCGCAGGTGTTCAACCCCGACACCGCCGGACCGATGCTGTGGCAGCACCTGTTCTGGTTCTTCGGTCACCCCGAGGTCTACATCATCGCGCTGCCGTTCTTCGGCATCATCACCGAGGTCATCCCGGTCTTCTCCCGCAAGCCGATCTTCGGCTACACCGGTCTGGTGCTGGCCACCATCGCGATCACCGTGCTGTCGATGACGGTCTGGGCGCACCACATGTTCGCCACCGGTCAGGTGCTGTTGCCGTTCTTCAGCATCCTGAGCTACCTGATCGCGGTGCCGACCGGGGTGAAGTTCTTCAACTGGATCGGCACCATGTGGAAGGGACAGCTCACCTTCGAGACGCCGATGCTGTTCGCCATCGGCTTCCTGGTGACCTTCCTGCTCGGCGGGTTGACCGGCGTGCTGCTGGCCAGCCCGCCGGCCGACTGGCACACCCACGACAGCTACTTCGTGGTCGCCCACTTCCACTACGTGGTCTTCGGCACGGTGGTCTTCGCGCTCTTCGCCGGCTTCTACTTCTGGTGGCCGAAGATGACCGGGCGCCTGCTCGACGAGCGGCTCGGCAAGCTGCATTTCTGGACCATGTTCATCGGCTTCCACGGCACCTTCCTGGTGCACCATTGGCTCGGCAACGAGGGCATGCCCCGGCGGTACGCCGACTACCTGCCCACCGACGGGTTCACCACGCTGAACACCATCTCCAGCATCTTCGCGTTCGTGCTCGGCGCGTCCACCCTGTTCTTCATGTGGAACGCCTGGAAGTCCTGGCGCTACGGCGCCGAGGTGACCGTGGATGATCCCTGGGGGTTCGGCAACTCCCTGGAGTGGGCCACCACCTGCCCGCCACCGCTGCGCAACTTCGACCGGATGCCCCGGATCCGCTCGGAGCGGCCCGCGTTCGACGCCAAGTACGGCGAACTCGTCTCCGACCTGGGCCGTGACCTTCCACAGCGGACCACCCGACCGCCGCAGGAGTTCCGCGACGAGATCCACCGGGAGGTGCACATGCCGGAGTCGCCGAGTGCCGAGGGGGCGCACGGCGCGCGGGAGGCCGTCGCGTACCAGCCAGCGCCGCAGTCCGGCGCCCGGCCGGTCGACGTGCCGGAGCCGGAGGAGGTACGCCGGCCGAGCTTCGAGGAGACCGACGAGCCGGAGGACAATCCGCTGGGCGCACAGCGCGAGGCGCAGCCCAACGACCGGTGGCGGCATCCGCGCGGACACGGTGACACGCCGCAGAACTGATCGACGCGTACCGTTCGGGGCGGCACTGATCGGTGCCGCCCCGACGACGTTCCTTCCCGATGCTCAGCGACCCCGCACCGGAGCCGCGGCGCGCGACTGGTTGGCCGACTCGGACTCGGCGGGACCGTTCTGCCACGGTGGCGGCGCGTCGGCGAGCATCGCCTGGCGCAGCCAGGTCAGCGCCCGCGACAGCAACCGGGACACGTGCATCTGGGAGATACCGAAGCGGGCCGCGATCTCGGCCTGGGTCTGGTTGCCGTAGAACCGCATGGCCAGGATCCGCCGCTCCCGCCAGGGCAGCCGGTGCAGCAGACCGCTGACGGTCACCCGGTCGTCGACCGACTCCAGCGCGAGGTCCGACTCGCCGACCAGGTCGCCGAACTCCGCCGAACTCTCCCCGCCGACCGGCGCGTTGAGCGACGCCGGGCTGTAGCCGGCCGCCGACTCCAACGCGGCGAGGATCTCCTCCTCCGGCGTCTCCAGCCGTTTCGACAGTTCGGCCACCGTCGGCGCCCGGGACAGCTCACTGGTCAGCGCCGCCGTCGCCTGTCCGACCTCCAGGATCAGGTCACGTAGCCGGCGGGGCACGTGCACGCCCCAGGTGCGATCCCGGAAATGCCGCTTGATCTCACCCACGATGGTGATTGCCGCGTACGCGGTGAAGGAACCCCGTTCCGGGTCGTACCGGTCGACGGCGTTGACCAGCCCCAGGCGGGCCACCTGTTCCAGATCCTCCAACGGCTCGCCGCGCCCCCGGTAGCGGCGGGCCAACCGGCCCGCGAACGGCAACGCGAACCGGACCAGGTCGTCGCGGGCCTCGTGGCGACGCTCCGGCGGCAACCCTTCGATCCGCGCCGCGTACGCCAACGCCGCGGCGTCGAGGTCCTCAAGCCCACGATCGGTGGGTGGTGGTGTGGTTGTGGTGGTCTGTCCGAACATCCGCGCCTCCCTCGGGAAGGACCCCGCCCGGATTCGCCAACACCGGGCACGCGCGTAGGCACGCACGGGCCTGTGACTGGGTTACGTGACTGGGATGCCAGCGGGCGACGGCGCCGCGCCACGCGAGGTGATCAGCCTGTCGCAGCCGGCGGTGTTCCCGCTCCGTAGGTACTCAATCACGGGATCGCGGGTTCGCGAGGATGTTTCGTCAGCCCGGTCTCAACAGATCAGCAGGCCGTGGTGGCTCCCGCCGTCGCGCAGCGCGACCAGGGCCTCGCCGGTCGTCAGCGGCGCCGGGTTGGGCAGGTCATACGGCTGGGCGCGGAGCACCTCGGTGGCCCTGCGGGTGGGTACGGAGGTGACCGGGTAGCCGCGCGCCGAGGTGCGGTCCAGGGCCCGACGCCGCCGACCGAAGCCGGCGACCGCCAGCCACTGCGGGAGCCCGGCCAGCGCCGGTGAGCGTACGCCGGGTGGCTCCGGCAGCACGTCGATCGAGGTGAACGACTCGCTGCCGGCCAGCCACCACTCCACCTGTTCGACGCTGCGCCGGGTGGCGTTCTCGCACCAGTACGGCACCAGTCCGGCCCGGAGCACCTGCCAGGGGTCGAGCAGCCGCCCGCACTCGACCACCAGGCGGTCACCGGTCTTGCCGGCGGCCCGCAGCCAGCGTCGGTACAGGTCCGCGGTGGCCGCACTGAGCGCCTCCGGTGCGGGCACCAGGATCTGGTGCAGCGGATGACCGTGCCGGGAGGTCCAGTCCCGTACGCCCCGGTCGAAACCGGACTCCACGCCATGTTCAGCGGCAGCGGGTGGGGCGGAGATCTCCGGTGGTTCCCAGTGCGCGCTGTCGCCGCCGGCCGAGCGCAGCACCTGCCGCAGCGCGTGGCTGTCGGGGTGGAAGTCCACCGGGTTCAGGCCGCTGGCCGGGCAGCCGAGTTGGAAGCTGTGCCGGTCGGCGGCGTCCACCACCGGCCAGGTCCGGGTGTCCCGCAGCACCAGCACCGGCGCGCCAGGTGCCAGCCGGTCGGTCAGGAAGCTGCGGTACGCCGCCGGCAGCGCCCGCCAGCGGCCGGTCAGCGCCACCGTCGCCCCGGCCAGCGCACCTCGGCTGGCCGGGCAGTGCACCTGCCGTACCCGCAGGTCGGGGTTGCCGGCGAGCACCCGTCCGGCAAGCGCCGCGCCGTGGTCCAGGGCGGCGCGGGGCCGGTCCACCGCGCCCTGCGGCCAGTGCGCGATCATCTCGAACCCGGCGGGCAGCCAGGGCATGCCCAGCGCCACCGCCAGATGCGCCACCCCGCCGTGCGGGGAGCCCAGCAGCACCCCGGGATACCGGCGCCGCGGGTACTGGTCGACGAACCAGCGGGCGACCCGCTCCGCGTCGACCTCGGCGGCCTGTCCGGCGGTGAGGGCGATCCGGCCGGCGGAGCGGATCGCCGCCGCCCGCCGCACCGGCTCGGGCGTACCGGCGAAACGGGACACCGGTCCGGCGTGCCCGAGGTCGGCGCAGTCGCTGCCGCGTAGGGCGCGGGCGGTGGCCGCGACCAGGATCCGGGCCGTGCTGCCGGCCGCGACCACACGGTCACCGGCCATGCCGGCCCCGGCCGCCGTCAGTCCCGGGCGCACCTTGCGCACCGGCCCCACCTTGCCTCGATCGCTCACCACGCGGCCCGGCTTCCCGCCACGATGCGGGTTAAACAGGGCATCTCCCCACCGGACGGCATCAATCAGGGGATCTTGTCCCTTTTTGACGAGAGCAGCCACCCCGCCTCCGCCGGCACACCATTGCCGGCCAGCAACATCGGGGATGTTGCTGGCTCGCCGCCGACTGGCGCAGCAACATCCCCGATGTTGTCCCATGCCTGCCGGTTCCACGGGCCGAGGGTCGGGGCGTCCATCACCATCTCCAGCACGCACGGGCGATCGGCGTTCAGGGCCTCGTCCCAGGCCGCGCCGACCAGCTCCGGCCGGTCGACCCGCACCCCGTGCAGGCCGAGCAACCGGGCCCAGCCGGCGTACGGGACGTCGTCGGTGACCGGCCGGGCCGGGTCCAGGTGCCGGGGATGACCGGACCGGGTGTTGCGCACCAGCACCACCAGCCGCGGGTCGGGCCACGCCGGTCGCCGCCGAGCGATGGTGACCAGCTCGGACAGCCCGTGCGAGCGCATCCCGTCGTCGCTGACCAGGGCGATCACCGGCCGGTCGGGAGCGGCCAGTTTCGCCGCGAGGGCGTACGGCAGCGCGCCCCCGGGCAGCCCGGCCGGACCCATGACCACCTCGACCGGCGACCCCGCCGGGTGGGCGAGCCCGATCGTCGGCCCGATGCCGTCGACGGTCACCACGCTGTTCGGGGGCAGCCGGCTGGACAGCTCGTCGAGCACCAGCCGGACGTCGATGCCGGGGCCCGGTGCCGCTACCCGCGTCGCACCCTGCGGTGACGAGTTCGGCACCACCAGGCCCACCGGGCCGCGAGCGCGCGTCGCGGCGCGCAGCGCCTCGTCCACCAGCTCCGGCACCCGCGCCGGCTCGGCGGCGTACCGGAGGCGGTGGCACACCTCGGCGAGCTGTCGGTGGATGACCCGGGCGGCCTCGGACGCGACGACGCCCGGATCGGCGACGACGGCGAGCACCGGCAGGCCGGCGCCCCGGGCGGCGTGGAGTCCCGTGAGCAGGCCCGCGGCGGCCGCCCCGCCGGCCGCCAGGCAGACGCCCGGACCGCCGGTGAAGCGGGCCTGCCCGGCCGCCATGACCGCGGCGCACTCCGCGTTGCGGACGGGTACGAACTCCGGCTCGCTCCCGGTGGCGTCGAGCGCCTCGACCAGTGCCGCGACCGCCTCCTCCGGGTGGCCGAAGACCCGCGGAATCCGCCAGGCCAGCAGCCGGTCGACCACCGCGTCAGCGACGCTCGGGTCAGGCACCGCCCCGTCCCGGAGTGACCGGGTCGACGTAGCGCAGCACCGCGCCCACCCCGTCCACCAGCTCGGGCGCCTCGTCGGCGCCGAGCACGGTCAGCTCGGCGTCGGTGCCCACCAGGGCACGCACCAGCGCCGCGTCGGCCCGCACCCGCTCCGGGTCGGCGACCGCGACCAGCTGATCCGGCTCGGTGGCGATGTCGGTGGCCGCCGGGCCGATCCAGAGCTGGCCGTCGGCCGACGGGTCGTCGACGATCAGCATCGTGTCGACCTGGTTGCGCTGCAACGCGGCCACCACCGCGTCGAGCCCGGCGCCGACGTCCTCCTGCGTGCCGAAGCGGTCCAGCGCCGCGTTCACCCGCTGGTCGGCCACCTCGGCGATGGTCTGCACGGTCAGGTCGTCGAGCAGGGTCTGGTCGGCACCGCCGGCCCGGGAACCGGCGTCGGTGCGCACCACCAGATCCTGCCAGCGATCCGGCATCTGCGCGGCGATCATGCCGGTGGCACGGACGTCGCCGGCCACCACCACCACCTCGGCACCCACCCGCTCGGCCAGCTCGACGGTCGCGGCGGTGACGTCACCGGCATTGTGATGCCATGCCTCCATCGCGGCCCGCTGGTAGCGCGACTGGGACCAGCCGCCGGGCTGGACCCGGCGCAGCTGGTAGCTTTCCCGGCCGACGACATGTGCCCGGCGCGGCACTCCGCCGGCACTTACCGACATCGCGTCGGCACCCGTGCGGTCGGCCAGCACCCGCACCCACGCCACCTGTTCACCGCGCTGAGCCAGCAGCGGCATCACATGCGGCAGCGGGGCGTACGCGGCCAGATCCCGTCGCGGCGGGGCGGACAGGTACTCGGAGAGCACCACCTGTCCGTGGGTACCGAACACGGCCAACCCGTAGTCGCCGGGCATCGGGTCGTGTCCCCGGATCACCCGGTCGATGGCGGCGATCGTCGGCTCGTCCGCCCCCTGCTCGGCCAGTTGCCGTTGCAGGCCACGCCAACGCAGATCGAGTGCCGCGTGCGCGTCCTCGGTGTCCAGGGAGGCGTCCAGGTAGACCGAGCACCACGGGCCTGGACGCTGGTACAGCGGGCGCAGGAAGGACAGCTGCATGCTCGACCCCTTTCCAGCTCGGCCCACCGCTTACCCGCGTCAGCGTGCTTGTCACCTGCCGGCAACCGCGTGACCGGTTTTCATTCACGTCGTTCAACCCCGAGGATCGATACGATCTGTAGGCGTAGGCGGACTCTGGGTGGTGGTGGGATGGACGCGACATCGTATTCCCGGCGCAGCCTGCACCCCACCGGGCGGATCCTCACCGCGCAGATCGTGCGCCTGATGGACGGCTACCCCCGGGAGGTGCGGGTGGGGCAGCCGGTGCTGGTGGTGGTGCTGGCCGCGGCCAGCGTGGCGGGCCTGCTGGCCAAGCTGGTACGAGCCCTGCTCTCGGCCGGCTCCGGCACGGGCCGACGCAGCTTCAAGGAGCTGAAGAAGGGACCCGAGTACCTGGTCACCCCGGTGCGCCTGCGGGACGCCGGCGGCCGGCTCTACGAGGTGGAGTTGCACGGGCACCTGCCGCAGAGCGCCCTGCATCCGGCCGACCACGTTCAACTGACGCTGCGCGACCAGGGTGATCCCGACCTGGCACCGAAGATCGAACGGATCGTCAACCTCACCACGGGGCAGCTGCTCCGACCGCGTACGGCCACCATGTGGTCGCACCTGGGCCCCCCGCTGCTGCTCCAGGCGGTGCTGGGCGTGCTGGTGGTCGCGACGGTGGCGGCCTGCACGGCGGTGACCTGAGGCGGCGGCCCGGCGACGCCGACGGCACGGGCCAGCCGCCCTGGGCTCAGCCGACCGGAGCGGGCTCCGGGGCCGGCTCGCTGACGTCGAGCATGCCCCGCCGCCGCGCCCAACGCTCGAAGACCACGGTGGCGAACGGCGGCACCGCGCAGGCCAGCGCCACGAACGTGGCCAGCAGGCTCCACCGCTGCACCCGGGCCACCGCCAGCACCAGCACCCCGTACGCGACGAAGAGCGCACCGTGGATCGGGCCGAAGACCTGCACCCCCAACTCGTTGCCGGGCGGGCCGTACTTGACGGCCATTCCGGCCAGCAGCCCTGCCCAGGAGATCGCCTCCGCGATCGCCGCCACCACGAACAGTCGGGTCACCTTGTCACGCACGACGGCCATGCTACGGACCTCTCCACCGGTCCCGACTTCCGCAGGTGGCATGGACGTGCGACGTTTGGGGTACCAGCGGTGACAGGGTGGTGACCTATGGGCGAGGAAGTCGGCGTACAGACCTTCAGCCGCCAGGATCGGGCTCGCTACCGGGACAAGGTGCGCCGCTGTCTCGACGTCTTCGCCGAGATGCTGCGCGAGTCCCGGTTCGACGTCGATCGGCCGATGACCGGGTTGGAGATCGAGCTGAACCTGGTCGACGCCGAGTCGATGCCGGCGATGCGCAACGCCGACGTGTTGCAGGCGGTGGCCGACCCGAGCTTCCAGACCGAACTCGGCCAGTTCAACGTCGAGATCAACGTCGCCCCGCGGCGGCTGTCCGGCGCCGGCACCGCCGAATTCGAGGAGCACGTCCGCGCCGCCCTGAACTCGGCCGACCAACGGGCCCGCACGGTCGACGCGCAGCTGGTGATGATCGGCATTCTGCCGACCGTGCTACCGGAGCACCTGACCGCCGCCACCCTGTCGGCGAATCCCCGTTACGCGCTGCTCAACGAACAGATCTTCGCCGCCCGGGGTGAGGATCTGCGGATCGCCATCAACGGGGTGGAGCGACTGGCGGTCACCGCCGACACCATCACGCCGGAGGCGGCGTGCACCAGCACCCAGTTCCACCTCCAGGTGGGGCCCGGTCAGTTCGCCGACTACTGGAACGCCGCCCAGGCCATCGCCGGGATCCAGGTGGCGCTCGGCGCGAACTCGCCGCTGTTCTTCGGCCGTGAGCTGTGGCGCGAGACCCGGATCCCGCTGTTCCAGCAGGCCACCGACACCCGTCCCGAGGAGATCAAGACCCAGGGCGTACGCCCCCGGGTCTGGTTCGGCGAGCGCTGGATCACCTCGGTGTTCGACCTGTTCGAGGAGAACGTGCGCTTCTTCCCGGCGCTGCTGCCGGTCTGCGATCCGGAGGACCCGTCCGAGACGCTCGCCGCCGGAGGGGTGCCGACCCTCGCCGAGTTGCGCCTGCACAACGGCACCATCTACCGGTGGAACCGGCCGGTCTACGACGTGCTGCGGGGCCGGCCGCACCTGCGGGTGGAGAACCGGGTCCTGCCGGCCGGGCCGACCGTGCTGGACACCATCGCGAACGGGGCGTTCTACTTCGGACTGGTCCGGGCGCTCGCCGAGGC
This sequence comes from Micromonospora sp. C51, assembly GCF_018070435.1. Lineage (NCBI taxonomy): Bacteria > Bacillati > Actinomycetota > Actinomycetes > Micromonosporales > Micromonosporaceae > Micromonospora > Micromonospora sp. C51. The sequence continues at coordinate 160,735 of NZ_JAGPXQ010000004.1, forward strand.
CGACCGGCCGCTGTGGTCCCAGATGTCGTTCAGCGCCGCCGAGGAGAACTTCAACACCTGTGCCCGGCACGGCATCGACGCCCACGTCTTCTGGCCCGGTCTGGGTTATCTGCCGGCCGCCGAACTGGTGCTGCGCCGCCTGCTGCCCCTGGCCCACCACGGCCTGGACCGTTGGGGTGTCGAGCCGGACGAGCGGGACCGGCTGCTCGGCATCATCGAGCAACGCTGCCTGACCGGCCGCAACGGCGCCACCTGGCAGGTGGAGACGCTGCACCGGCTGGAGTCGACCGACCAGCTGGACCGCCCGGACGCGCTGCGCCAGGTGGTCCGGCACTACGTGGAGCTGATGCACAGCAACCGGCCGGTCCACGAGTGGCCGATCCCCTGACCACCTCCCGACACAACCTGTGACGGCCCCGTCACAGTCGCTACCGTGAGTGGGTTTCGTCCGCCGGGTGGAGAGGATCCCGCCGATGCCGCGGTCACCACGTCATGCCGTCCCACTCACCGTCGCCCTGCTCGTCGTCAGCCTGCCGCTGCCCGCCGCCGCAAGCCCCGGGCTCGCCCAGTCCGCCGCCGCCCCGCGCGCCACCGCCGCCGCGCCGTCCACGTCCACGTTCGCCGCCGCGTCCCACCGGGAGGAAGCCGGTCGGACCACGGACGCCACCACTCCTGGCGAGGTGCGCACCACGTTGCGAGACAGGGCCACCGGGGCCGCCGTGCGCGGGTGCGTGTCCCTGGTCCCCGTCAACCGCGACCGGCTGACCGTCGTGTTTCTCGGCGAGGTGCAGGACGGCCGGCACGGCGGCTGCACCGGCGTCGACGGTGGCGACGTGCTCGCCAGCAACGTGCCGCCCGGCCGCTATCACCTGCTCGCCGAGCCCTACGACAACACGCAGTACGGCATGCAGTGGGTCGGTCGGCACGGCGGCACCGGGAAGCGGGAGCGGGGAGTGACGATCCGGGTGCGTCCGGGCGAGACGGTCACCGCCCCGACGGTCCGGTTCGACCCGCCGGGCACCGTCACCGGCCGGGTCACCCGTGCGGCGGACGGCACCCCGGTCTCCGGCGGGCATGTCCTGACCCTGCCGGTGGTCCCGGATCCCAAGAACAGCGACTACGGCGCCATCACCGATGACGACGGCCGCTACACGCTCACCGGCCTCGGACCGTACCGCTGGCCGTTGTACTACACCGGTTACGGGCTGGCCAGCCAGTGGTCCGGCGGGGTCGCCGACCGCCGGAAGGCCGACACCGTACGGGTCCGGTCCGGCACGTCCGTGACCAGCGATCAGACACTCGTCGCGGGCACCGTGGTCAGCGGAACCATCACCGTCGACGAGATGCCGAACTACTCCCAGGTGATCGCCTTCCACGCGCGGACCGGCGACGTGACGGGGGTGGTCGACGTCGGCGCCGACTACACGCTGCGGCTGCTGCCGGGGCAGCGGGTGCTGCTGCGCTGCGACTGCGCGCACGTACCGAGCCGCTGGTTCCCCAACGCCGCGCAGGTGTCCGGGGCGCAGCCGGTGCGGATCCGGCACACCCCGGTCACCGCCGACTTCGACCTGACCGGCCCCGCCACGGTCCCGACCCCCTGACGAACGCCCGGTCCCGGCCCGCGCCGACGGGCGGCGCGGCCGGGACCGGGACACACACGAACCGACCCACCACGGTCGCCTGGTGGCCGGTCCAAGCCCCAGGGGCCCGGCTCAGCTCAGCGCGTCGAGGGTGAGCTCGGTGGCCCGGGCGAGCAGCGCGTCGTCGCGCTCGGCGTCGGGCTCGGCCCGATCGGAGAGCACGGCCAGCACGATCGGTGCCCGGTCCGGCGGCCAGATGACCGCGATGTCGTTTCGAGTGCCGTGGTCGGCCGAGCCGGTCTTGTCACCCACCGCCCAGCCCTCGGGGACGCCGGCCCGGATCGTCTTGTCGCCGGTGGTGTTGCGCTTGAGCCAGTCGACCAGCAGGGCCCGGTCGTCCGGGGAGAGGGCGTCGTCTACCGCGTACGCCCGCAGCGTGGTGGCCAGGGCGCGGGGCGTACTGGTGTCACGGCGCTCGCCCGGGACGTACGCGTTGAGTTCGGTTTCCCACCGCACCGGCTCGGTGACCTCGTCGCCGACCCCACGCAGCGCCTGCTTGAAGCCGGAGGGGCCGCCGAGCTGCTTGAGCAGCAGGTTCCCGGCGGTGTTGTCGCTGTAGCGCACCGCCGCGTCGGCGATCGCCCGCAGCGACAGGCCGGTGTCGACGTGCCGTTCCGTGATCGGCGAGTAGGTGACCAGGTCGTCGCGGGAGTAGCTGACGACCCGGTCCAGTTCCTCGGTCGAGGTCGCGGCGAGCACCGCGCCGGCGGCGAGGGCCTTGAAGGTCGAGGCGTACGCGAAGCGCTCGTCGGCCCGGTGTGTGACGGTGCTGCCGCTGCCGGTGTCGATCGCGTACACGCCGAGTCGGGCGTCGAACTCCCGTTCCAGCGGCGCGAAGTCGACGATGACCGGCGCGGCGGACGCCGTCGGCGTGGACACCGTCGGCGTTGGCGCCGGCGTGGACGGGCTGCCGGGAGAGCAGCCGGCGAGCAGGCCGAGTGTCAGCGCGAGCGCGACCGCACGGGTACGGCGGTTGGTACTGGTCACAGCTGGGTCCTTCCCTCGATCAACCGGTCTACCGGACGTCGTCCGGGTAACCGGCACCCAGATTCGCAGCGCCGTCTCATGCTGTCGAAGACACCGACGGCGGCACCGATGCCGATTCGGCATAGACTGCCGGCGTGGATCTGGTGGCGGCCTGCCGGGCCTTCGTGTCGGTCGGCACCCACGGCAGCTTCACCGTCGGCGCCTCCGTGGCCCGGATCCCGCAGTCGGTGGCGAGCCGACGGGTGGCGGCACTGGAGCGACACCTCGGCGGGCGGCTGTTCGACCGCACCTCGCGCAACGTCACGCTCACCATGTTCGGGCGGGACATGCTCGCCTCGGCCCGGCGGATCGTCGAGTTGGCGGAGGCGATGGAGCACGACGCCGAACGGGCCCGGCTGCGCCCGTTCCGGCTGGCCGTGCCGGCGGTCAGCGCGCCACGGTCGCTGGCCCGGCTGGTGGTCGAGGCCCGCCGGCACGACCTGCACCTGGAGTTGCGCCGGGGCGAGCCGGCGGAACGGGCCCGACTGCGGCAGCGCCACGAGGTGCGGGCCGCGCTGATCTGCGTACCGCCGGACGAGGCCGCGTGGCGGGTGCCGCTCGGTCTCGCGGGCGGCACCGACCCGGGTGTCGAGGTGGTGCGGCTGGAGACGCTGCGTACCCCACGGGCGAACCGCCGGACCCGTCGACGTCGGGTCTGGATCTCACCTGAGGACGACGTGCCGCACGTCCGCGACCCGCTGACCCGGCTGCGCGACGCCGTCGGGTTGCAGCCGACCCAGGTGGCGGTCGCGGCGTCCGTGGTCGACGCCGCCGCCGAGGCGCTCGCCGGCACCGACCTGGTGCTCTGCTCCCCCGCCGAGGCGCGCGAACTCGGACTGCACTGGCGACCCCTTGGCGACCTGCGACCGGTCCGCGGCTACCAGGTGACGGCCGGTGTCCGGGAGGACGCCGAGCGGCTGCGTGGCGCGTTGGGTGCCGCCGTGGCGCGGTGCCTGGGCGTACCGGAGGCGGCGTGACCGTCGGCCGACTGCTCCGCACCGCCCGGGAGACGCTGCGCGACGCCGGGCTGCGCGGCTGTCTTCTGGTCCGCGACCTCGACTCCGGCGACGAGTTGGGCCTGGACGACGACGTGGTGCTACCCGTCGCGTCGCTGGTGAAGGTGCCGTTGGCGGTGGCCACCGTGGACCGGATCGGACGCGGCGAACTCGACGGCGGCACCGCGGTCACGGTGGCCCCCGGCCGGGTGCGCACGCCCGGTCCGACCGGGTTGAGCCGGTTCCGGCACCCGGCCACCGTGGCGATCGACGATCTGCTCTACCTCAGCGTGGCGATCAGCGACGAGGGGGCCTCGGACGCGCTGTTCGCGCTGACCCCGCCCACCGTGGTCGCCGACACGCTGCGCCGTTTCGGTCTCGACGGGATCAGTGTCCGGCACCACACCCGGGACCTCACCGACACGCCGGCCGAGCGGCTCGCGCCGGAGGTGCACCTCGCGCACTCGCTCGCCGCGTCCGCGACCACCGCCGGTCAGGGCCATCCGGTCGCCCAGCTGGACGTGGGCCGGGCCAACTCCGGCTCGGCCCGGGCCTTCGTCGAGCTGCTGCACGCGCTGTGGCGCCCGTCGCGGATACCGGCCGCGGTGGCCGCCCGGGTTCGCGAGCTGATGGGTGACAACCTGCTACGACAACGGCTCGCCCCGGACTTCAGCTCCGACAGCTCCCGCTGGTCGTCGAAGACCGGCACGCTGCTCAACCTGCGGCACGAGGTCGGCGTGGTGGAACACGCCGACGGGCAGGCGTACGCCGTGGCCGCGCTTAGCGAGTCGACGGTGCCGGCGGCCGTGCAGCCGCAGGCCGAGGCGGCGCTGGCGCAGGTGGCGCGGGAGCTGCACGACGCGCTGCGCGCCGCCCGACGCTGACCCAGCTGACAGATCGCGACCACCCGGCGACCCCGCTCCGCTCGCCCGCCAGGACCCTCCACACGGCACGTGATGTAAAAGTTTCTAGACATGATGTCAAAGACGCCTTACTCTCATGGTGTCAATGATTCTTTACATCGAGGAGTCGTCATGACGCACCAGGAGAAGCGGGCCTGGATCATGCTGGTGGTCAGCGTGGTCGGTTACGCGATCTACGTGGCCGTGGTCCTGAGCCGGGCCGGCGACGGGCGACTGACCGCGACGCCGTACGCCGGCGTACTGCTCTGGACGGTTGGCGGCGCCATCGCCGCCAGCATGCTCCTCGAGATCGGGATCGGCGTGGTGAACCCGCGCGCCTCGCGGGTCAGTGACGTCCGCGACCGGGAGATCGGGCGGTTGGGCGACCACGTCGGGCAGGCGTTCGTGGTGATCGGGGCGGTGTCGGCGATGCTCATGGCGCTGGCGCAGTGGCACTGGTTCTGGATCGCCAACGTGATCTACCTGTGCTTCGTGCTGTCGGCGGTGGTCGGCTCGCTGGCGAAGGTGATCGTCTACCGCAGGGGCGTGCCGCAGTGGTGAAGCCGACCCGCGTCACCAACAACATCCGGGCACTGCGCTTCGCCCGGGACGAGATGACCCAGGCCGAGCTGGCCGAACGACTCGGGGTGACGCGGCAGACCGTCATCGCCATCGAGCAGGGCCGCTACTCCCCCTCGCTGGAGATGGCCTTTCGGATCGCCAACGTGTTCGGCGTACGGCTCGACGACGTGTTCCAGTACCCCGAGGAGGCACCATGAAGGCCATCGTGTACGACCGCTACGGCCCGCCGTCCGCGCTGCGGCTACGCGACATCGACCGTCCCGGCGTCGGGGATCGGGAGGTACTGGTGCGGGTCCGCGCCGCCGGTGTCGACCCGGGAGTGCTGATCTTTCTGGCCGGACGTCCCTACCTGGTACGGCTCGCCTCCGGGCTGCGCCGACCCCGGGTGCCGGTCCTCGGCCGGGACGTGGCCGGTGTGGTGGCCGAGGTCGGCGCCCGGGTGACCCGCTTCCGGCCCGGCGACGAGGTGTACGGCACCTGCCTGCGCGGGTCGTACGCCGAGTTCGCGGCCACCCACGAGCGGCGGCTGGCCGCCAAGCCCACAAACCTGACCTTCGCCCAGGCCGCCGCCGTACCCGTCTCCGGGATGACCGCCCTGCGCGCGGTCCGCGACACCGGCCAGGTGCGGCCCGGCCACCGGGTGCTGGTCATCGGCGCCTCCGGCGGCGTCGGTTCCCAGGCCGTGCAGATCGCCAAGGCGTACGGTGCGACGGTCACCGGCGTCTGCGCCCCCACGAAGACCGAGTTCGTCCGCTCGCTCGGTGCCGACGACGTCCTCGACTACACCCACGAGGAGATCGACCGGGACGGCCCGGTGTACGACGTGGTCCTCGACACCGGCGGCAACCGGACGCTGTCGTTGTTGCGACGCGCGCTCACCCCACGCGGGACGCTGGCCCTGGTCGGCGGCGACTGGACCCGGGGCGCGCTGCTCGGCGGCTACGGCCGGCAGATGTTCGGGGCGCCGTTGTTGTCGACGGTCGTCGGTCACCGGCTGCGCGCCGTCGGCGCCCGCGAGCGCATCGAGGACCTCGACGAGTTGCGTGACCTGGTCGAATCCGGCGCGCTCAGCCCGCCGGTCGACCGCAGCTTCCCGCTCGCCGAGACGGCGGACGCGCTGCGCCACTTCACCGACCGGCACCCGGCCGGCAAGGTGGTGGTCACCGTCACGCACTCAGACGGTTAGCCGGAACAGCGTGGCGCGCCCGGCCCGACTGCCCACCAGGCGATTCCGGATGTCCAGGTCGTTGACCGCGTCCGTGGCACCCAGCCCGTGGGCGGTCAGGTCGACGGTGCGCCCGGCCCACCACAGGACGGGTCGTCGGACACCGGCGGCAGTGTCGGCGCTGCCGAGGACCGCTCCCAGGTCGTTCACGGCGGTCGCCCGACTCGTCGCGCCGCCCAGCGTGCCCAGGGCGGTCAGCACCCCGGCGCGCCAGCGGAACGCCCGGCCATCGGCCACACCAACCACGTGGCCGAGGTTGTTGATCGCCGTCGCCTGGTCGCCGACAGGGGTGACGACACCGTCCCGCAACCGGCCACCTACGCAGGTGCACGGGTAGTCGTACGGCGGGATGTTGAAGGTGCCCACCACGTCGCCCCGGTTGTTGAACCCGGTGGTCAACTCGTAGAAGTCTTGCCGGCCCAGGTCGGTGATCGCACCGTTCTGCCATACGACACGGTGTGGGATGTCGGTGGCCGGGTTGCTCAGGCCGAGCACCTGCCCTTGGTCGTTGATGGCGACCGCCTCGCTGTAGTCGCCGCCGAGGGTGCCCAGGTCGACGGCGTGGTAGGCGAGCGCGGCCGGGGCGGCGGAGGCGGCGACCGCGGGCAGGACGGTCATCGCGGACGCGACGAGCACGGTCACGGACGCGGCGGCGGACAGGCCGGTGGGATACCTCAACGGGTCCTCCTCGGGAAGCGACGAAGACCGACGCCACCCCACCATCCTGAAACGGGGCGCGATCGGTCGGCTACGCAAAGTAGAGCCGACTTCCGGGAAGGTCACCTCGGTCGATCGGCCACGGATCGATGGCCGTGCGCTGCCCGCGACCGCTCACGTGAACCTCAGGGCCCGCCGGCCCCCGTGCGCCCACGGACACCACGCGGCGACGCGCCGGTCGAGGAGGTCACGACGGTCAGCCGCCCGCCTGCCACACCGTCCACAGGCCGTACAGGGTCGCGACGCCCAGCGCCACCGTGCCCAACGCGACCGACCGGCGGTACTGTCCGCCCGGACGGACCCGGACGGCGACGACGACAGCCACGTAGAGCACCGCCACGATCGTCGTCCAGAGCCACGCGGCCGAGATCCGCGCGTCGACCCGACAACCGGCCGGCGCCGGATGCACGGCAGGGCAGACGTCGAAGCGGGGCACGGCCAGGTACCAGAAGCCGGACCAGGCCAGGACCGCGACGGCGGTCGCCACCGCGACCACCTGCCAGGGTCGGACACCTGCCAGCACCGCCGCCTCCTTCAGCACCTTCGAAGGCGGCAAGCGTACCGGCCACGGATCGGCAGGCCGGAGACGACACCGCCCGCCGCCGACGGGGGGTGACCGTAGGCGGCGGGCGGGTGGGCCTGACCCGAGCCGGTCAGTCGACGCCGAACTCCATCGCGGCGCGGTCGAGCGCCTCGTCCTCCGCCGACGGGACGCCCCGGGAGGCGATCGCCTCCGCACCGCCCTCCGGCATCGCGCCGATCAGCCCGGTCGAGGCCGCCTGGGCCGCACCGACCACCCGCTGCGGAGCGCCGCCGACCATGCCCAGGTGCGCGTACTGCTCCAGCTTGGCCCGCGAGTCGGCGATGTCGAGGTTGCGCATGGTGAGCTGACCGATGCGGTCGGCCGGGCCGAAGGCGGAGTCCGTCGTACGCTCCATCGACAGCTTGTCCGGGTGGTAGCTGAAGGCCGGGCCGGCGGTGTCCAGGATCGAGTAGTCCTCACCCCGGCGCAGCCGCAGCGTCACCTCACCGGTGACGGCCGTGCCGACCCAGCGTTGCAGCGACTCACGCAGCATCAACGCCTGCGGGTCCAGCCACCGGCCCTCGTACATCAGCCGGCCCAGCCGACGGCCCTCGTTGTGGTAGTTGGCCAGGGTGTCCTCGTTGTGGATGGCGTTGACCAACCGCTCGTACGCGGCATGCAGCAACGCCATCCCGGGCGCCTCGTAGATGCCCCGGCTCTTGGCCTCGATGATCCGGTTCTCGATCTGGTCGGACATGCCGAGGCCGTGCCGGCCGCCGATGGCGTTGGCCTCCAGCACCAGGTCGACCGCGCTGCCGAACTCCTTGCCGTTGATCGTCACCGGCCGACCCTGGTCGAATCCGATAGTCACGTCCTCGGTGGGGATCTCCACCGCCGGATCCCAGAACCGGACGCCCATGATCGGGTTGACCGTCTCGATGCCGGTGTCGAGATGTTCGAGGGTCTTCGCCTCGTGGGTGGCGCCCCAGATGTTCGCGTCGGTCGAGTACGCCTTCTCGGTGCTGTCCCGGTACGGCAGGTCCCGGGCCAGCAGCCACTCCGACATCTCCTTGCGGCCACCGAGGTCGCTGACGAAGTCGGTGTCGAGCCACGGCTTGTAGATCCGCAGCTGCGGGTTGGCCAGCAGGCCGTAGCGGTAGAACCGCTCGATGTCGTTGCCCTTGAAGGTCGAGCCGTCGCCCCAGATCTGCACGTCGTCGGAGATCATCGCCCGCACCAGCAGCGTGCCGGTGACCGCGCGTCCCAGCGGCGTGGTGTTGAAGTAGGCCCGCCCGCCCGAGCGGATGTGGAAGGCGCCGCAGGTCAGCGCGGCCAGGCCCTCTTCCACCAGGGCCGCGCGGCAGTCGACCAGCCGGGCGACCTCGGCGCCGTAGCTGAGCGCCCGATCGGGCACCGAGGCGATGTCGGGCTCGTCGTACTGGCCGATGTCAGCGGTGTAGGCGCACGGGATGGCGCCCTTGTCGCGCATCCACGCGACCGCGACGGAGGTGTCGAGGCCGCCGGAGAAGGCGATGCCGACACGTTCACCGGTGGGCAGGGAGGTCAGGACCTTGGACACAAGGAAAAGTATGCACCAGGACGTATGGTCATGCAAGCAGGATGGTACGAAGGGCCGCCGGCCACCGGACTCCGAGGCGGGGGCGACGGCACCGGCGACCGGATCGACGAGGGGTCGAGCAAACTGCGAGAAACCGACCGCGGCTCCATCCACCATCATCATTGCTGACCCTCCGTGATGATGAGGAGCCTCTCCGTGACCAAGACCGACAGGCGCACCAACCGTCCACCCGCCGTCGAGCTCCGCGTTCCGGCCAAGACAGGCGGCGCCTCGATCTTCGTCCCAGGTGAGACGCCACGTCGACGCGGGCTGATCATCGCGCTCAGCGTGCTTGCCGGTTTCCTGCTCACCGTCGTGTGGTCCGCGGAGTTCGTCGACCGGACCATCGGCGACAACGTCGCCAACACGCTGCTCGGTCACGACGCCAAGGAGACTCCGATCAGTGGGGTCGTGGCCGGCGTGCTCTTCGCGTTCGTCTCGGGCATCGCCGGCACCTTCACCGCCTGCAACGTCGCCGCCTTCGGCGCCCTCGCCCCGCTGGCCGGCACCTCCGGCGGTCGACTGAGCCGCTTCCTGGCACCGCTGCGACCGCTGGGCTGGATGGCGGTCGGCATGATCGCGGTCTCCGCCTCGTACGGTGTGGTCGTCGGCCTGGTCGGGACCGCGATGCCCCAGTTCTCCACCGCCTCGAACACGGCCGGCTCGCTCTCGCCGCGCAGCGTCCAGTCCATGGTGGTCTTCGGTGCCATCGGGCTGATCATGATCTACCTGGGGCTGGCCGCTCTGCGGGTGGCGCCGGACCCGTTCGCCCGGATCGCCCGCCGGTATCCCAACGCGCCGCTGGTCTTCATGGGCGCGCTCATCGCCGGCTTCCTGATCGGACGCCCGTTCTCGCTGTTCCGGCAGATGTTCCGCGACGCCGCGGAGAGCGGCAACCCGCTCTACGGCGCCGCCGCGTTCACCCTCCAGTCGATCGGCAACATCGTCATCATGGCCGTGCTGTTCCTCCTGCTCACGTGGTTCGCCGGCAGCCGGCTCCAGCGCTGGTTCGCGGCCCGCCCGAGCCGGCTGGCGGCGACCATCGCGGTGGCGTTCCTCATCGCGGGCGCCTTCACCTTCCTCTACTGGGACATCCGCCTGCTCGCCCGCCGCGAGATCATCCCCTGGTATCCGACCGCCCCCTGGGCGTGACCGTGAACCATGGCCCGGCCGACTTCCTGACGTCGGTGCTGGCCGGGCGAGCGTCACGCCGCCCTCACACTGGGCACGGGCCACGAAAAACTACGCGCCGCGCGGGCGGGCGCGTGCGATCGTGGCCGGATGCCTCAACCGGTTCTGCGTACCGATCGTCTGCTGCTGGTCCCGCTCGCTGACCGGCACCTCGACCTGGAGGTCGAGCTGGACTCCGACCCGGAGGTGCTGCGCTACCTCTACGGGCGGGCCCGGACCAGGGACGAGGTGATCACCTCGCACGCGAACCGGATGGCGCTGACCGACAAGGTGGACGGACTGGGCTACTGGATAGCGTTCGGCACCGACGGCGGGGCGCGCGGTTCGACGCCGCCGCAGGCCGAGGAGGACGGCGAGTTCGTCGGGCTGATGATGCTCCCGCCGGCGCACGGTCCCGACCAGCCGGACGACCCGGCCGTCGCGGAGCTGGGTTACCGCCTGTTACGCCGGCACTGGCGCAAGGGCCTGGCCAGCGAGGCTTCCCGGGAACTGCTGCGGCACGCCTTCGACACGGTCGGCCAGCGCCGAGTCATCGCGCAGACCATGACCGTGAACACCGGGTCCCGTCGGGTGATGGAGTCCGTCGGCCTGCGCTATGTCCGCACCTACTTCCCGTCCTGGGACGATCCGCTGCCCGGAACGGAACAGGGTGAGGTCGAGTACGCGATCACCCACGAAGAGTGGCGGGCCGCCCGACAATCGTGAAGCGGACCCATCCGCGGCGGCACTATGCCGAGGACTGGGGTGTCGACATGGTCGTACCGGCCCGCAGACTCGCCAGCGCGCCGCTCCAGGCCACCAGTTGGTCGAGCATCATGTTCACCGAGCCTTCCTGGTGCGGTCCGGGCTGAAAGGCGGTGAAGTTCTCGAAATCGGTGAACAGGGACAGCGCCACCTGCGCCCGTACGTCCGCCATCTGCAACTCGGCCACCACCAGCCGCAAGTGCTCCACGGCGCGGGCACCACCGACGCTGCCGTAGCTGACGAACCCGGCCGCCTTGTTGTTCCACTCGGCGTAGAGGAAGTCGATGGCGTTCTTCAACGCCCCGGACGTGGAGTGGTTGTACTCCGGTGTCACGAAGACGTACCCGTCGAACGATGCGATCTTCTCGGCCCAGCGCAGCGTGTGCGGCTGCGTGTACTGCCCGAGCGACGGGGGCGTCATCTCATCGAGGTGCGGCAGGTTGAAATCCAGGAGATCCACGAGTTCGTACTCGGCGTCTACCCGCTGCGCGGCGATGTCGTACACCCAGCGTGCCACCGTCTCGCCGTGCCTCCCCGGCCGAGTGCTGCCGATGATGATGCCGATCCTGGTCATTGCGGTCCTCCTGTCCTGGGCTGGCAAGGGCGGGCGATTACCCGCTCTGCCGCATCTGGAACGGAGCCGACTCCGCGACCACGGGTTGATCATGAAATATCGGTCGGCGCACGCTCTGCCGTACGGACCGGGTTAGGGTTGCAGGGCCGCTGTGGCCCGCCCCGGCCGAGCCGTGGCAGACCCGTTCAGTCGAGAGGACGCGCGATGGAGGGCATCGACCCCGAGGTGCCGCCCAGCGGCCCGGGCTGCGTCGACTGTATGACGGCAGACCCGCCGGGCTGGTGGTTCCATCTCCGGCGGTGCGGCAGGTGCGGTCACGTCGGATGTTGCGACTCCTCGCCGAACCAGCACGCCAGCGCCCACCACGCCGCGACCGGGCACCGCTTCGTCCGCAGCTTCGAACCGGGCGAGGAGTGGTTCTGGGACTACGACGAGCAGGTCCTGTACGAACAGGGGCCCTCGCTCGTGGCACCCGTCAGCCGTCCGCCGGAGCAGGGCGCACCGGCTCCGGCCGAGCGGGTGCCCGCCGACTGGAAGCGACAGCTGCACCGCTAGGGCCGCGGTCGGGCGAGGCCCGGGTGGGCCGGCCGACCATGATGGTCGGCATGCGGGAGACCGTCGCCATCGCGCTGATCACGTCGCTGTCCACGCTGACCGCCGCCGGCCTCACCGGACTGGTCACCGCGCTCACCGGGCGTCGGCAGGTCACCGGCCAACTCACCGCTGCCCGGGAGGAACGCGACGCGCAGCGTACGCTCCGCCGAGACCAGGCACGGCGGGACACGTACGTCGGCTTCCTGGCCGCCTGCGACCGGGCGTACCGGGCACTGGACACCGGCTGGGTCGGGCCGGACACCGCACCCGGTGAGGACGCCCCGTACCGGGCGCTGCGTGCGCTCGACGAGGCGTACAACCTGGTGTTGTTGGCCGGCCCGGACCCGGTCGCGGACGCCGCCGGGCAGACCGTGCGCAGCGTCAACGAGGAGTACGCCCAGCAGCGTCGGCTGTCCCGGGAGCAGGCCACGGAAGCCACCCCGCTGGGTGTGCGGCACCGTGCCGAACACCTCGCCGTGCTGCGCTACCGGACCGAACGCCGCGATGAGTTCGTCGCTGTCGCGCGCGGAGCCCTGGCTCCGATCTGACCTGCGGCCCGTCACGGGGTGATCGGGGTGGGGGCGGACTGGGCGGCGGCTCGTAGCGCGGTCACCGCCATTCGGGCCGCCGGGGTGTGCTCGACGGCGTCGTGGACGACCACGTGGATCGACCGGGTCGGTGTCGGGCGGAGCAGCCGGACGCAGGTCACCCCGGCGGGCAGGTGTGCCGCGCCGAGCGCGGGCAGCACCGTGAGGCCGATGCCGGCGGCGACAAAGGCCAGCGCGGTCCGGTAGTCGTGCGCCTCCACCCGGAAGGCCGGGCGGAAACCGGCGGCGGTACAGGCTTCGAGGAGGTTGGCGCGGCACCAGCCCCGGGCGAAGTCGTTGTCGACCCAGCGCTCGTCGGCGAGGTCGGCCAGATCCGTCTCCGGCCGGCCGGCGAGGCGGTGCCCGGCCGGCACCACGGCGACGTACGGGTCGTCGAGCAGGTGGTGCGCGGTGAAGCCCGAACCGGGGTCGAAGCCGGTGGCGCCCGCCACGATCACCTGCACGTCGGCGCGCTCCTCCCGGCTGTCCGGGATGTGTTCGCGCAGTTGCAGGTCGAGCCGCACGCCGGGGAAATCGGCGAGGATGCACCGCACCACGTGCGGCATCCATGCCGCGCCCACCGACGCGAAGTACGCGATGGACAGTGTGCCGGTGCGACCGGTGCGCAGATCCGCGATGAGCGACTCGGCCGCGCCGACCCGGGCGAGCACCCGGTCGGCCTCCGCGGCGAGGGCGTGCCCGGCAGCCGTGGGCCGCAGCCCTCGCCCTGCCTTGGCGAGGAGGGTGAGTCCCGTCTCGCGTTGCAGTGCGGTGAGGTGCTGACTGACGGCGGAGGGGGTGTAGCCGAGGTTGGAGGCGGCGGCCTGGACGGATCCGGACGCCACGACGGAACGGAAGACCCGGAGGCGGTGAACGTCGAGCACCACCCCACGATAAAGTGCGACTTAAGTGTTGTGAAGAAACAGTCGCTGGTACTGAATCGTCAGGCGGCCGAGAATCACCTCATGAGCAGCCCGTCGATGACCGAGCCCGCCACCCCACTCCGGGCCGTCCCCGCGTACACCTGGCCGGAGGAGCGGCCCCGGTCCTGGCCGATCGTCGCCGCGGCCGGGACCACGGTGCTGCTGTGGGCCTCGGCGTTCGTGGGCATCCGCTTCGCCGGACACGACTACTCCCCCGGTGCCATGGCGCTGGGCCGCATGGTGGCGGCGTCCGCCGCGCTTAGCGTGTTCGTCGCGGTCACCGCCGGCCGCCGGCGGGCCCGGACGCCGCACGTCGGGACGCCCCAGAGCGCACTGCCCGGTGGTGGAACGCTGGGACTCGTCGCGCTCTGGGGCGTGGCCTGGTTCGGCGGGTACAACCTGGCGCTCAACGCCGCCGAGCGGCTGGTCGACGCCGGCACGGCGGCCCTGCTGGTGGCGGTCGCGCCCATCCTGGTCGCGGTGGCCGCGGTCCTCGTCCTGGGCGAGCGGCTCACCCGCCGGCTCGGTGTCGGGGTGGCGGTCGCCTTCGTGGGGGTGGCCCTGATCGCGGCCAGTGGCTTCACCGGGCACGTCGACAAGGTCGGCGTCGCGCTGGCGGTGCTCTCCGCCCTGCTGTACGCCTTCGCCGTACTGCTGCAGAAGCGTCTGCTGGCGCGGATGGCCGCCCCGACGATGACCTGGCTCGGCGCGCTGGCCGGGACGGCTGCCCTGCTGCCGTTCACCCCCACGCTGCTGGCGGAACTCGCCGCGGCCCCGCTGCCGGCCACCGTCGGCGTGCTGTTCCTGGGCGTGTTCCCGACCGCGATCGGCTTCCTCACCTGGGGTTACGTGCTGTCCCGCTGGACGGCGGGGCGCACCACCGCCGCCACCTACCTGGTCCCGCCGGTCACCGTCCTGCTGTCCTGGACGCTGCTGGGCGAGGTACCGGCACCGCTGGCCCTGCTGGGCGGCGCGCTCTGCCTGACCGGCGTGGTCTTCGCGACGCGCCGCTGAGGGGCGGGTGGGCAGCCAACGGCGGGGCGGCGCACGCCGGCCAGGCCGGCGTGCGCCGCTTTCCGGAATGAGTTGCTCAGCTACAGGCGGTGCCGTTGAGGGTGAAGCCGGTGGGTGGGGCGTCGTTGCCGCCATGGGTGGCCTGGAAGCCGATGGTGACCGAGGCTCCTGGCGGTATGGACGGGTTGTAGCTGACGTTCGTCGCGGTCACCTGACCGCTGGTCGGTGAGTACGTGGCACCCCAGCCGGAGGTGATCGTCTGCCCGGGGGCGAGGGTGAACCGCAGCGACCAGCCGTTGACGGCGCTCGTACCGGTGTTGGTGATGGTGATGTTGTCCACCAGGCCGTTGTTCCAGGCGTTCACCGCGTTGGTCACCCGACACGCCCCCGTGGGCGGGTTGATCGTCGGGCTCGGGGTGGGCGTCGGGGTCGGGGTCGGGCTGACCGTTGGCGTGGGCGTCGGGGTGACCGTCGGCGTCGGTGAGACGGACCCTTCGGTGAGGACGATCGTGGAGATGCTCCGGGCGGGAACGTTCACGGTCGCCTGCCCCCCGCTGACGTTCACCGCCTGCGGCTGGGCGCCCGAGGTTCGGGAGGTGACGGTGTACTCGGCCGCCGAGATGTTCTGCGGCACCTGGACGACGGCGTCGTTCACCGCGTTGTTCGACCGGTTGAGCAGCACCAGCACGACCTTGCCCCGGCCACGGTAGGCGGTGACCTCCAGCCCGGAAGTCCTCGAACTCTTCGACACACCCACCCGACGGTCACCGGGACGGACATACTTGGCGTACTGGGAGAAGGCGTGGCCGCGCCTGAGGACCGCGCCCTTGGTGGTTCCCCACTGCGCGTCGCCGTCACCGATGAAGGAGTAGAAGCGACGGCCGTACCACCAGATGTAGGCGCTCCAGTTCGCCTCCATCGACCTGTGCACGGTCCGCATGATGTCGTCGAGGGTCTCGTTCCACACGGCCGTGTTGCCCGGGTCTCCCCAGATGTTCGAACCGCTGCCGTCGGCCGCGTGCAGATTCCACTCGGTCATCCACTGGTTCTTGCCGTACTGCGCGGCCAGCGGGTACGGCGACAGGTTTCCGCTGTTCTCGGCGTCGTACAGGTGGCCGCCGACGTAACCGATGTTGTTGCGCGCGGTGGCGTCCTGCAAGGTGGGGTCGGAGTACTGGCGCGCGAACCGCAGGGACTCGCCGACCATGAGGCTGGTGTCCCTGACCCGGGCACCGTGGTCGCGGACGAAGTTCCGCATCTCGGTGCCGGTCCAGTCCATCGAGTCGTAGTCCGGGTGCCAGTCCGGCTCGTTCTGGACCGAGGTCACGTCGATGGTGACGCCCCGACCCTTCATGAACTGCACGTAACTGTTCAGATGTTCCGCATAGTCGTCGTAGTAGTCGGTCCTCAGCTTGCCACCGTTGATCCTGCTGTTGTTCGTCTTGAAGTGGGCCGGCGCGGTCCACGGTGAGGCGAGAATCTTGACGTCGGATCCGTAGGACTTCGCCGTTTGCAGGCTGCTGGCGTACAGACCCCACTCGCTCGTCACGGGCGACACCACGGTCCGTACGATCGACAGACCGAGTTGTCCCGGCCCCGTACCGACGAGGGTCTGGGTTTCGCTCGTCGTCCACGGGTCACCGGAACCACCGAAGATCGGCGTCGCGGCCCCGAACCCGTCGATCGTCTGATAGCTCGACGCGGTGTTGACGGTGATGTCGGGTGTCGCCGCCAGCGAGGGTGGCGCGGTCAGGATTCCCGCCACGGTGACCAGCGAGGTCGCCGCCGCGAGCACGGTGATCGCGCCGGCTCCGTGCCGCCGACGCGACGGTGGGACGTTGTCAGGTTGGGCAAGCCTCATCGGGCTTCCTCTCTACCGCCGCTACCAGGCAGTGGCGGCACCTCGCGTAGCTGGGCACGCCCGGTCAGCCCGAGCGGCCGAACGGCAGCGAGCCAACCGCCTGCCGTCGCCCCAGCTACAAGTCGATCAGGAACGATCCGCTCCCGCGCCGTTGCCCTCGGCTCGGGTGACCATCGCTGCCACTCCCCGGCACCGCATCGACGGTCATCTTGCCAGCCCTGCCCAGCGCACTGCAATCGTTTGCCGAACCGGCAGGGCGGACCCATCACACCGAGCGGGACTCTGGGTGAGGCCGGATCGGCCGTAGACTCCCCAGATCACGCTGTCGGTCGATGCACCGGGTCGGGAGGAAGCCCGTGGCGAGTGACGCGAACGGAAGGGGCACGGTCCCACCTGCGCCCCCCGTCGAGGTGCCACCTGCCGGCGGGTACCGGCGCAGCCGATGGATCCTGGTCCTGGGGATCGTGACGACGGTGGTGGCGGTGGCAGCGGGCCTGACCGTGTGGGTCGCCGGACGGGGACCGGAGACGGCTACGCAAGGTGGCCCACCCCGTTCGGCGCCCACCCGGTTCGACCCCGGCCAGCAACTGTTCCGCCTCAGCTTTCTACCTGGCCCTGTACACCGGGTCCGCTACCAGACCGAGCCGGACATGCACATCATGGACATGGCCGGACGACCCGACGGCCCTCGGCAGAGCGACGAGATCTCGACCGGCTCGACCTGGCGCGTCGAGGTCCTGATGGCGGCACGGGACGTCGACGTCCATCGTTATGATCGGGAGTACGACCAGGAGGCCGGATGGCGCGTCCCAGGTGAATCCGTCGCGCCGGTACGTGGTCGTCCCGCCTTTCAGAACGAGGGCGGCGTTCTGTCCTGGGAGTACGCGCCGAACGCTTGGATGCGAATCTCGGCGTCCGGTGATGACCCACATGAGATGACGCGTCAGGTGGCCGAGGGCATTCGCTGGGAGACGACGCCACTGGCCCTGCCGGTCCAGGCGATGGAGCTGCCCGACGGTGCCGTGCTCGGCGGTGCGGACCTGCAGTGGGCCGACGACGAACCACTGACGAGCTACGCCCACGCCCAGTACATGCTGCAGCCGATCAAGGGTTACCGCGGCTTTCTGAGGCCCGACATTCAGGTCGGCATCAGCACCGAGAGCCTGGCCAGCGGCAGACACAACGGCACCGATGACGTCACGGTGTCGGGCCGTGCCGCCACCGCGGTCGACTGGGTCAGGACCGGCGAAGGGGTCTACCGGGTGGAACAGCTTCCCGGTGGGTGCGCTGAGTGCGTCGCGGAGACAAGAATCATGAGCCGGCGGGGCAACGAGGCGCTGGGGGGCCGAGACATGGCGCTACGGCTGGCGGCCTCGATCCGGCTGGCCGACGGCGTCGAGGATCCCGCCGACTGGCGAGCGCGATGAGTCGACCGGCAACCGTTCGGTGGCCATAGGGATTTGTGGCAGTGCAGGAGGTCGCGACCCGGCGTGTCGGATGCCGGCACTGCCACAAATCGGTCCACCGACTCCGCAGCAGGGTCGTCTTAGAGCTCTTAGGCGGGCGACGCCGAACGCTGCCGGGCGACGCTGGGCCAGCACGGCGAACTATCGCCGGAGTGGGATGATGGGACCATCGATCGAGCGGTGCCGAGAGCCGGTCGCGAGGAGTGTCGAGTCGATGAACCTTGACCCGTTGTGGACCGACCTGACGACTGAGCTGTTGGACATCCTCGCCTCGTACCGATCCCGGGTAGCCGAGTTGAACGTGCGGGAGAAGGCCGACCGCACCCTGCTCACCGAAGCCGACCTCGCGGTCGAAGACATGGTCATCAGCAAGATCCGGGCGGTGGACCCGGACGCTCGTGTCCTCGCGGAGGAGTCGGGCAGCGGCTCGTGGCGGCCCGGCCACGACGAGGAACCCGAGCGGATCTGGGTGATCGATCCGATCGACGGCACGGCCGAGTTCGTCAATCCGCACAGCACAGAATTCTGCTCCGTGGTCTGCCTGCTGGAGCGACGGGAGCCGGCTGCCGCGCTAATCGTCGCGCCGGAACTGGGAGACGGCGGTAAACCGATCGTGGTGGTCGCCTCTCGGGCCGACGAGACGATCAGAGTCAACGGCAGACCGGCGACGTACAACCGCGAGCCGATTCGTGTCGCATCCCTGACCCGCAGCGCCCGATCGGAAGCCCCGCCGCACGAGATCGGCATGGCCGAGGCAGGTTACGCCCTGAAAACGCGGACCACGTCACAGACGCTGGACATGCTGCGTACCGCCCTGGACCTCACTGATCTCGCGGCGGGTGCGCCGCGCTTCGACCTTTTCTACCGCCCTCGGCAGAAGGTCTGGGACGGCCTCGCAGGCTTGTGTCTCGGTGAGATCGTCGGTCTAATGTCCACAGACGTGAATGGGAAACGGCATTTGCCGGTGCCCATGGAAACGCTCGCCCAACCTGAGCCGACTTTCGCCAGCACCGTGATGGGTCGCCCGGAGGCCGTCAAGTGGTTCGTGGAGCTAGCCCGGGACTCCCCCATCGGAACACCGAAGTCCTCGTAGACGTCACCTCGATCATCAGCGCGGAAGATTTCGTCGTTGCGCAGAACCGCGGGACTCGGCCCGACGACCCGTTCGCCCGCCAAGCGTTTGTCGAACTGATCCAATCTCTGATCTTCATGGACCGGGTGTGGGTGGCGCATCCGGTACTCGCCCGACCTTCGGCCGCCGACTTCGGCGCCAGACCGTATCTCCTCCGGGCGTTGGCCGACGTGGGACTGTTGCACCCGCTGCAACTCGACGACGACGAGACCAACCGGATGCGGGACGCCGAGGAGACGGCGCTGCACGAGTTGCAGAGCTGGCGCGGCAACCAGGTCCTCGGGCAGTTCATAGGGCAGGCTGTCACCTGCGACGATGCCCTGCCCGACTCACGGAACTCGCTGTCGAAGCGCATCCACGGCTGGTGCGCCTTCCAGGCTGCCAATGTACGGGTAGCCGGTCATCACACGGATCGGATCACCACCGCCGACGGGGTCGAGGACGACCCTTTCGGCACCTGGGCACGAGCGGCCTCGATCGTGCTACGTGGCCCGCTGCGACTGATGGCACCGCCTGGCGAGGAGGTCTACGTCGCGGCGACATTGGCGCGCGGGCTGAAGTATCAGGCTCGGGCGGACGCCACTCGCCTGTCCTACCAGGCCCATCCCGTCCGGCGCGACTTCCTGCTGACCTTCGACCTCTCCACCGAGGGTGCGACGGAAACGGTGGTGCTCGACGTCATCAAGGCCATCCGGGGGATCCACGAGTCCCTCGTGACGGCGGCGGACGACAACGACACGCACCGCGTACAGCTTCTCGAACTCGAACTTCCGCTGTTGGGCGGCCGTCTCTGGCAGGCGGACGAGACCGGGCGGCTCGGTGAACGCGAATGGATAGAACTGATCGTCGCCCGGATCGCCGATTACCGGGACAAGGCAGCCGAGCTGCGGGCCGCCGTCGCCCGCTGCGTAACCGACGAGGACCACCTCCGTCTCGCCCGCGACATCAACGGGGCGAAGCGACAGCTCCTGGAACGGCTCGGTCTGCGCCGGGTGGCGCTCTCGCCGGTCGAACAGGAACTCGTCAACGGGGTGGCATCGGTGACCGAGTCGGTGCCCGGTGTACCCAAGGTCGCCGGCATGTGGATCGGCGCACGGGCACTCGGCAAACAGGTCTCCGCCACCGGCACGCCGGTGCAGCGCTTCCTCTACAAGGAGTTCTACCGCGCCTGGAAACGCGCCGGCCGCTGATCCGCCGCGATGCCGGGCCGGTCAGCGGGTGAGGCCGACAAGGGTGGCCAGACGAGCGACGCCGGCCGGGGCCGGGTGACGGTGGGCAAGATCGGCGATGACGGTACGCGTCAACGGCCGGCAGCGGATCTCGGCCGGCGCGATGGCGTCGGCCGTCGACCAGCGCACGGGCCGCAGCCCGCAGGTCACTCATCCCGCGGTACCAGCTTCGCTAACCAGGCGCGCGATAGGTGACGGCCGCTACCGGAGTACATCCGCGCGCGTTCCCCCAAAATCTTGGACAGTTCCTGTTCGGCGCTAACGACAACTGTCCAAGATTCCAGCCTTTCCCCGAGCGTCAGAGCGCCACGATGGCTGCTGTTTCGGCTGGTAGCTCGATGCGGTCGCGCTGCACTGTGACTCCGCTGCCGGTGGCCAGCAGGACGCGGCGGGCCACCCCGGGCAGGGTGATCCGCTGCGGTTTGCCGGCCAGGTTCGCCGCGACCAGGCAGCCACCCCGCCGCATCACCAGGAACTGGTCACCGTGGCGTACCTCCATCGCGAACAGGTGTGGATCCGACAGCTCCGGGCGGGACTTCCGGAGCGCGATGAGGCGGCGGTGGAAGTCGTACATCTCGCGGTGTTCGGGTTTGTCCAGCTCGGCCCAGTCGAGCCGGGACCGGAGGAAGGTCTGCGGGTCCTGCGGGTCCGGCACGTCGCCGGGAGGCCAGCCGTGGGCGGCGAACTCCGCACGGCGGCCGGTGACGACGGCGGTGGCCAGTTCCGGCTCCGGATGGGAGGTGAAGTACTGCCAGGGCGTCGAGGCGGCCCACTCCTCCCCCATGAACAGCATCGGGGTGAACGGCGCGGTCATCAGCAGGGTCGCGCCCACCCGGAGCAACGCCGGGGAGAGCGAGGCCGACAGGCGGTCACCGACGGCGCGGTTGCCGATCTGGTCGTGGTTCTGGAGGTAGGCGACGAAGCGGTGGCCGGGGGTGCGCTGGTCGACCGGGCGGCCGTGCTGGCGGCTGCGGAAGCTGGACCAGGTGCCGGTGTGGAAGAAGCCCCCGGTGAGCACCTCCACCAGGCATTCCATGGTGCCGAAGTCGCCGTAGTAGCCCTGTCGTTCGCCGGTGAGCAGGGTGTGCAGGGCGTGGTGGGCGTCGTCGTTCCACTGGGCGTGCAGGCCGTGGCCGCCGGCCTCCCGGGGAGTGATCAGCCGGGGGTCGTTGAGGTCGGACTCGGCGATCAGGGACAGCGGGCGGCCCAGATGCGTCGACAGCGATTCGACCTCGACGGTGATCTCTTCGAGCAGGTGCACGGCGCGGGTGTCGGGCATGGCGTGGACGGCGTCCAGGCGCAGCCCGTCGACGTGGTAGTCGCGCAGCCACATCAGCACGCTGTCGATGATGAACCGGCGCACCCCGTCGGAGTGCGGGCCGTCCAGGTTGATGGCCTGGCCCCAGGGGGTGTGCCGCTCCCCCACATAGGGCGCGAACTTCGGCGCGTAGGCCCCGGAGGGCCCGAAATGGTTGTAGACGACGTCGAGGATCACCCCCAACCCCTTGGCGTGGGCGGCGTCCACGAAACGTTTCAGGCCGTCCGGCCCGCCGTAGGGTTCGTGCGGGGCGTACCAGCAGACGCCGTCGTAGCCCCAGTTGTGTTCGCCGTTGAACGCGTTGACCGGCAGCAGTTCGATCATGTCGACACCCAGGTCGACCAGGTGGTCGAGCTTGCCGATCGCCGCGTCGAAGGTGCCCTCCGGGGTGAAGGTGCCGACGTGCAGCTCGTACAGGATGCTGCCGGGCAGTTGCCGGCCGGTCCATGGGCCGTCGGTCCAGCGGAAGGCCGCGTGGTCGTAGACCCGGCTGGGCCCGTGCACCCCGGAGGGCTGCCACGCCGACCGGGGGTCGGGCAGCGGCTGGTCGTCGTCGTCGAGCAGGAACGCGTAGTCGGTGCCGGCGTCGGGCACCTCGACCCGCCACCAGCCGTTCCGGCCGGCCCGCATCTCGTGGTCCGCCGCACCCGGCAGGTGCAGCCGTACCCGTGTCGCCTCGGGCGCCCAGACGGTGAACTCGGTCATGACGCAGCCTCCCGGGTCAGGTGGTGGGCACCAGCAGCGCGACGGGATAGGTGGTCAACAGGTCCGCGAGGCGGACCTGAGAGCCACTGTAGACCCGACCGGTGAACAGGCACGACATCTCTTTAACGGGTAATGACAGGGTGGTCTCCCGCCAGCCGCCGGCCGCCGCGAGTCGCAGCGGCAGCCGGGTGGCCACGGCGACCGCGCCGCCCCGGTCGAAGGCCACGGCGTGCCGGGCCGCCGGCCCGTGCACGATGAGCGGCTGGTACTCGCCGAACAGCTCCGGGTGGTCGCGACGCGCCCGCAGGGTCCGCGACACCACCAGCAGCTTCGCCGCGCCGGTCTCGTCCACCGGCGGCTGCCAGCCGGCATCGAGCCGGGCCAGCAGTTCCCGGCGTACGCCGAAGTCGACCGGGCGGCGGTTGTCCGGATCGACCAGGGAGTTGTCCCACAGCTCGGTGCCCTGGTAGGTGTCGGGCACCCCGGGCATGGCCAGTTGCACGAGCTTCTGCCCCAGCGAGTTCGACCAGCCGGGTGGAGTGATCTCGGCGGCGAAGGCGGCCAGCTCCGAGCTGACGGCCGGGTCGTCGTACATGGCGTCGACCAGGGCGTGCATGGCCCGTTCGAAGTCCGGGTCGGGGTCCGTCCAGCTGGTCGAGGCCGCCGCCTCCCGGGCGGCCTTCTCCGCGTACGCGTGCAGGCGCTCGCGCTCGATGGGCCAGGCACCGACGACGGTCTGCCACAGCAGGTGGGCCAGGGCGGCGTCGGGCAACGGCACCGCCGCCATCCAGCGGGTGACCGCCTCGGCCCAGCGCTGCGGCAGCTCGGCGAGGACGGCGAGGCGGGCGCGGACGTCCTCACCACGCTTCGTGTCGTGGGTCGACAGGGTGGTCATGCTCGCCGGCCAGCGCTCGTGGCGGGCGGCGGCGAAGCGGTGGAACCGGCCGGGCCGGGTGCCGAAGTGGGTGGGGCTGCCGCCGACCTCGTTGAGCGCGATGAACCGGCTCCACCGGTAGTAGGCGGTGTCCTCGACGCCCTTGGCCATCACCGCGCCGGTGAACTGCGGAAAGCGGCGGGCCAGCTCGTCGTCGGGGTCGCGGAGCCGGCGGGTGATCTCGTCCAGCACGCCGGTCAGGTCGGTGCGGCGGCGACCGGCCTCGGCGCGGGCGTTGGCCAAATGCCGGGCCCCGTCGGGCGGGTAGCCTCGGTAGACCGCGAAGGCGGCGGCGAGCTCGGCCAGGGCGGCGCGGGCCGCGTCGGGATCGACGTCCGGGGCGAGCGCGGCCAGCCGGGTCAACTCGGCGCCCAGCAGTCGGGTGGCGGCACCGAGTTTCGTGTCGTGGGTCAGGTCGGCCCAGGAGGTGGCCCGGCCGGCGAGGCGGGTGTCCAGGGCGGTGAAGTCGGCTTCGGCGTCGCCGTCGACGAAGAGCCCGCCGACGGCGCCCAGCGCGTCGTAGCCGGTGGTGCCGTCGACCGGCCATGCCGGCAGTTCCTCGCCGTACTCCAGGATCTTCTCCACGATCAGCCAGGCGTCGGGGGCGGCTTCCCGCAGCCGGGCCAGGTAGCCGGCGGGGTCGCGCAACCCGTCGGGGTGGTCGACCCGGATGCCGTCGACCTCACCGGCCGCCGCCCAGGCCAGGATCAGCTCGTGGGTGGCGGCGAACACGTCCGGATCCTCCACCCGCAGCCCGGCCAGGCTGGAGACGGCGAAGAACCGGCGGTACGTCAGCTCGGCGTCGCCGCGTCGCCAGGAGACCAGCTCGTAGTGCTGCCGGTCGTGCACCTCGCGGGCGGTGCCGTCGCCGGTGCCGTCGGCGATCGGGAAGCGGTGTTCGTGGTAGCGCAGCTCCCCGTCGGCGAGCTTGAGGTCGTCGAGGGCGTCGGCGGTGTCGGCGAGCACCGGCAGCAGCAGCCGGCCCCGCTGCCAGTCGATGTCGAACCAGGCGGCGTACGCCGACTCGCGGCCCCGGCGCAGCACGTCCCACCAGGCCGGGTTGGCCGCGGGCACGGCCACACCGGCGTGGTTGGGGACGATGTCCACTACCAGTCCGAGGCCGGCGTCCCGCAGCGCCCGCAGCAGCCGCTGCCGGCCGGCCTCGCCGCCGATTTCCGGGTTGACCTGCCGGTGGTCGACGACGTCGTAGCCGTGCGCGCTGCCCGGCGCGGCGGCCAGCAGCGGCGCGCTGTAGAGGTGGGTGACGCCGAGGTCGGCGAGGTAGCCGGCGAGGCCGGCGGTGGTGTCCAGGTCGAAGCCGGGGCGCACCTGCACCCGGTAGGTGGCGGCGACGGGCTTCGCAGGCATGTCAGGCCACCCTCTCCAGCACCACCAGGGCTCGGTCCGGTACGCAGAGCGTGTCGCCGGCCTCCACGGTGGTGCCCTTGTCCTGGTCCGGTTCGGCGGTGCTGATCACCAGCTCCCAGCGGTGGCCGAACTCGGCCGGTGGGAGGGCGAAGTCCAGCGGTGCGTCGTGGGCGTTGAAGCAGAGCCAGAACGAGTCGTCGTGGTGGCGTTGGCCGTACTGGCCGCGTTCGCGGATGCCCTCACCGTTGACGAACAGCGCCACCGAGCGGCCGAAGTCGTTACCCCAGTCCTCGCCGGTCATCTCCCGACCGTCGGGGGTGTACCAGGCCAGGTCGGGCAGCGGCTCGTCGACCTCGCGGCCGTGCACCGGCAGGCCGCTGAAGAACCGGCGACGCTGGAACACCTGGTGCTGGCGGCGGAACTCCACCAGCCGGCGGGTGAAGTCGAGCAGTTCGGTGTCGGCGTTGTCCCAGTCGATCCAGGCCAGCTCACTGTCCTGGCAGTAGGCGTTGTTGTTGCCCCGCTGGGTGCGACCCAGCTCGTCGCCGTGGCCGATCATCGGTACGCCCTGCGACAGCAGCAGGGTGGCGATGAAGTTGCGGCGCTGGCGGGCGCGCAGGCCGAGCACGCCCGGGTCGTCGGTGTCACCCTCGACGCCGCAGTTCCAGGAGCGGTTGTGGCTCTCCCCGTCGCGGTTGTCCTCGCCGTTGGCCTCGTTGTGCTTGTCGTTGTACGACACCAGGTCGTTCAGGGTGAACCCGTCGTGGCAGGTGACGAAGTTGATGCTGTGGAAGGGCCGGCGGCCGTCGTCCTGGTAGAGGTCGGCGGAGCCGGAGATGCGGGAGGCGAACTCGGCGAGGGCGGCCGGTTCGCCGCGCCAGAAGTCGCGGACCGTGTCACGGTACTTGCCGTTCCACTCGGTCCACTGTGGCGGGAAGTTGCCGACCTGGTAGCCGCCGGGGCCGACATCCCACGGCTCGGCGATCAGCTTCACCCGGCTGACCACCGGGTCCTGCTGCACCACCTCGAAGAAGGTGGAGAGCCGGTCCACCTCGTAGAACTCGCGGGCCAGGGTGGCGGCCAGGTCGAAGCGGAAGCCGTCGACGTGCATCTCGGTCACCCAGTACCGCAACGAATCCATGATCAGTTGCAGCGAGTGGGGGCTGCGGACGTTCAGGCTGTTGCCGGTACCGGTGTAGTCGACGTAGTAACGCCGATCCTCCTCGGAGAGCCGGTAGTAGCTGGGGTTGTCGACCCCCTTGAAGCTCAGCGTGGGGCCCAGGTGGTTGCCCTCGGCGGTGTGGTTGTAGACCACGTCGAGGATCACCTCGATACCGGCGGCGTGCAGCGCCTTGACCATGCCCCGGAACTCCTGCACCTGCTGGCCCAGGTGGCCCAGCGCCGAGTACGCGTGGTGCGGGGCGAAGAAGCCGATGGTGTTGTAACCCCAGTAGTTGCGCAGCCCCAGGTCGGTCAGGCGGTGGTCGTTGACGAACTGGTGCACCGGCATCAGTTCGATGGCGGTGATCCCGAGCCGGGTCAGGTGCTCGATCATCGGCGGTGAGGCGATGCCGGCGTACGTGCCGCGAAGCTCCTCGGGGATGCCGGGCAGCCGCATGGTCAGCCCGCGTACGTGGGCCTCGTAGATGACCGAGTGGTGGTACGGGATGCGCGGCGGCGCGTCGTTGCCCCAGTCGAAGTAGGGGTTCACCACCACCGACTTCGGCATGTACGGCGCCGAGTCGTCGGTGTTGATCCGATCGGGGTCGCCGTGGGTGTAGTCGTAGACCGCCGGATCCCACCGCACGTCACCGTCGATGGCCTTGGCGTACGGGTCGATGAGCAGCTTGGCCGGGTTGCAGCGCAGCCCGTTCGCCGGGTCGTACGGGCCGTGCACGCGGTAGCCGTACCGCTGCCCCGGCCCGATCCCCGGGATGTACGCGTGCCAGACGTACGCGTCGACCTCCCGCAGCTCGACCCGGCGCTCGTGGCCCACGTCCCACTCGTCGAAGAGGCAGAGTTCGATCTTCTCCGCCACCTCGGAGAAGATCGCGAAGTTGGTGCCCATCCCGTCGTAGGTGGCCCCGAGGGGGTACCGCTCGCCCGGCCAGACCTGCATTTCGCTCCTTCGGCCCACACGTCATGAGCGCGCCCGCACCATGAGCGCACCCGCCGGGGCAACCCGGTGATGCGCGCGGCGGTAATGCCCCGCACGGTCCACCGCCAATCCATCCGATCGGATGAATGCCCGGTATCCGCCCGACTGAGCCGAGATGAACCCTGCGGTGTCGTCGGTCACTGAGGCCCTCTTCGAGATGCGGGATCGGCCGCCATGACGTTTCCTTGTTCGCGGGCGCGTAGTGCGCGCGCCTATCAGATCCTTGCACCGCGGGCGCGTCCACGCGTGTCCGAAACCCAACCCTGCCCGTTCGCCGCCACCGACGTCGGCGCGTTCCTCCCTGCACGGACGGAGACTGATGTGACCACCCTGCGGGTCGGCGGACGTACCGCCACCGCTCCGGACCGCGTCCACCGCCCCACGCTCACCTCGCGACCCCAGGTTCCGCCGCCGTCCGGCCCTACCGCCGGAGCACAGACCCGCCGCATCCTGATGCTGTCGTGGGAGTACCCGCCGGTACTCGTGGGCGGCCTGGGTCGGCACGTGCACGCGCTGTCGGTGGCGCTGGCCGCCGCCGGTCACCAGGTCACCGTCGTCACCCGCCACACCGACGGCGCTCCCCTGGAGGAATACGTCGACGGCGTACGCGTCGTCCGCGCCGCCGAGGACCCGGTCACCTTCCCGCTGGCCACCGGATCACTGCTGGCCTGGACCATGGCGTTCAACCACACCCTCACCCGCGCCGCCCTACGCGCCGCCGCCACCGACGGCTACGACGTCATCCACGCCCACGACTGGCTCGTCGCGCACACCGCGATGACCCTGCGCGACCACCTCGACCTCCCCCTCGTCACCACCATCCACGCCACCGAAGCCGGCCGGCACCAGGGTTGGCTACCCGAGGAGATGAACCGCACCATCCACGGTGTGGAGCACTGGCTGGGCGGCGAGTCGAACCGGGTGATCGTCTGCTCCGGCTACATGCGCGACGAGGTGACCGGCCTGTTCGGCGTGCCGAACGGCCGGGTCGACGTGGTGCCCAACGGGGTCGAGCCGCACCGCTGGCGGGTCTCCGCCGCCGCCGTCGCGAAGGCGCGGGCCCGGTTCGCCGGCAACGGCCCGCTGGTCACCTTCGCCGGCCGACTGGTCTACGAGAAGGGTGTGCAGCACCTGATCGCCGGGTTGCCCCGACTGCGTGAGCGGCACCCGGGGCTGCGCGCGGTGATCGTCGGCGACGGGCCGTACCGGGGTGAGCTGGAGGCCGACGTGCACCGGCTCGGCCTCGCCGACACGGTCAGCCTGCCCGGTTTCCTCGGCGGCACCGACCTGCCCGCGGTGATGGCCGCCTCGGACTGCTTCGCCGTGCCCAGCATCTACGAGCCGTTCGGCATGGTCGCCCTGGAGGGCGCCGCCGCCGGTGCGCCGCTCGCGGTCGCCCAGACCGGTGGGCTGGCCGAGATCGTCGAGCCGGGCGTCACCGGCGTGACCTTCCGGCCGCACGATCCGGACGCGCTTACCGACGCGGTGCACACCCTGCTCGCTGACACCGAACGCGCCCGGACGCTGGCCCGTCGGGCCCGCGTGATGGTGCACGAGCAGTACGGCTGGGCCGCCATCGCCAGCCGCACCGCCTCGACGTACGCCTCGGCGATCGCCCAGGCGCCGACGTTCACCGCCGAGCGCGCGGCGCAGCAGATGGCGCACGGGCGGGCGCTCCCGGCGATCCCGGAGGGCAACCTGCTCGCCGCCGCCGGCCTGCGCTGACCGCTGCCTGCGGTGACGGGCTTCCGTCGCGCCCGCAGTCGCCCCGACCCGGTCCCCGGCCGGGTCGGGGCACTGATCCGGCCGAAGGTCGAGCGGCGCTGACCGGGGTGGCGGCTATCGGGGCCCGAGGCCCGTCTTTCCGTCGAGCAGCTCGCGAGCCGCGTCGAGGTGGCCCGCGTGACGTGCGGTCTCCTCGATCATGTGCAGGACGACCCGCCGCAGGTCGGTGACCTCTTCTCCGAGCGGACCGGGGTGCCGCTCGCGTACCGGCGCGGACAGCGGCGTGGCGGCGAGGACGGCGTCGGACCGCTCGCACTGCGCACGGTAGAAGTCCAGCACCACCGACGGCGGTCGGGGCGTGGTCAGCGGCGCGTGGTCGTCGTCGGGCCAGGCCAGCGGGACGGCCGAGCCGGACATGATCTCCTGGAACCAGTGCCGCTCGGCGTAGCCGAGGTGCTCCACCAGGCCCAGCGGCGTCCACCCGGAGGGCAGCACGGCGGTGGTGAGGGCTGGCACGTCGAGCCCGTCGATGATCGCGAGGACGCTGACCCGCTGCGCCGCCAGGAACATCGACAGTGCACTCTTCTCCTCGTCGCCCATGCCGTGCATCCCCTCCCCTGTCAGCCGGTGGTCCCGGTCGGGACGCGTCGCCGAGATCGGCTCCAGCGAATGTCGGACGATAGCAATCCCGACCGACAGCATTCGCTGATGAGCGCCGGCCCCAGCCCCTAGCCGTCCAGGGGGCGATGCCTCCCAGGACCGCGCCCGCCCGGGTGCCACCAGAACCGTTCGGGCAGTTCAATCTGCCGTTACGATCTTGTATCCACACTGGTCAGCGCTGCTGCACATCCGACACACTCGCAGGCATCCGGCGACGGTGCGGTCCGAGGAGGGCGCGGGTGCGGGTGCTCCTGGTGGAAGACGACCTGCGCGTCTCGGCGGGCCTCGCCTCGGCGCTACGGCGGCGGGGGCACGACGTGGTCCAGGCGGTGACGGCCGCCGAGGCGGTCGAGGCCGATCCGGTCGATCTGGTGCTGCTCGACATGAACCTGCCCGACCGTGACGGCCTGGAGGTGTGTCGCCGGATCCGGCAGCACGACGAGGGGGTCGCGATCATCGCGGTGACCGCCCGGGCCGAGGAGCACGACCGGGTGGCCGGGCTGCGGGCCGGCGCCGACGACTACGTGGTCAAGCCGTTCTCGATGGTGGAGTTGCAGGCCCGGATCGAGGCGGTGATGCGGCGCACCGCCCGTACCGTCCGGCCGGCGACCACGTTGCAGGCCGGTGCGCTGCGCATCGATGTCGACGCCCGCCGGGTGCGGATGGGCGACCGCGAGGTCGGCCTGTCCCGCAAGGAGTTCGACCTGCTGGTGGCGTTGGCGCGGCAGGCGGGCACGGTGGTGCCCCGGGACCGGTTGCAGCTCGAGGTCTGGCAGACCACCTGGGCCACCCGGCACAACCTCGACGTCCACGTCGCCGCGCTGCGCGGCAAGCTCGACGACCCGGGTCTGGTGGAGACGGTACGCGGAGTCGGCTACCGGCTGCGCGTCATCTGACTGGCCGATCAGTCCCCGAAACCTCAGAGCATCCTCAAGAATCCCAGCTCGTACCCCCGTGGCCGAGTGGGTGCGGGTGTGCTGTGCGTACCCAGCCATCCCTCCTGTTTGGAGATCCCCTTGAGATACAGACGGACAACGGCCGGTGTCTTCTCCGCTCTGCTCGCCGTCACCCTCGCGGCGACCGCACAACCCGCCCAGGCGACCACGGCGGCTGAGCCGAACCAGGTACAGAGCCTCACGGTCGTGCAGGGCGACGGGTACGCGACCCTGGCCTGGACCCCGGTCGACGGGGCCACCGACTACCAGATCGAGCGCACCCCGGTCGCCGAGGACGGCAGCGTCACCGGCGCCGCGACGATCGTCGGCGTCTGGCGGCCCAACCGTCAGATCAACAACTCGGCGCCGACCTTCGCCGACGCCGGCTTCGCCCCCGGCAACCGGTTCCAGTGGCGGGTGCGCGCCCGCCTCGGCGGCACCGCGCAGCCCTACTCCGCGCCGGTCAGCGATGTCACCCGGGGCCACTGGGGCGACCCGGAGACGCCCGGTCAGAGCCTGCGTACGCAGTGGGAGACCACGCTGGGCGCGCAGTACACGAGCGACGTCAACGAGTACGCCTACACCACGGCGATCGACGAGCTGAGCGACCGGGTACGGGTGGTCGAGATCGGCCGTACGGTGCAGGACCGGCCGATCAACATGTTCGTCATCGGTCACCCCACGCCACTGGCCACCCCGGAGGCGGTGGCCGCGACGAACCCCCTGGTGGTCAACTGCAACGTGCACGGCAACGAGCCCGGCGACCGGGAGGCATGCCTGATCATGGCCCGGCAGTTGGCGTTCACCGACGACCCGACCA
Organism: Micromonospora sp. C51; assembly: GCF_018070435.1. NCBI lineage: Bacteria > Bacillati > Actinomycetota > Actinomycetes > Micromonosporales > Micromonosporaceae > Micromonospora > Micromonospora sp. C51. The sequence continues at coordinate 191,901 of NZ_JAGPXQ010000004.1, forward strand.
CGCTCGGCCTGCTGTCGAGGACCACCATGCTGATCGTGCCGACGATCAACGGTGACGGTAGGGCCGCCAACACCCGGGGAAACTCCACAGGCCAGGATCTCAACCGGGACTACTCGCTGATCCGCCAGCCGGAGACCCAGGCGTTCGTGGAGATGGTCCGCGACTACCGGCCGATCGCCAGCTACGACGGCCACGAGTACGGCAACTCCAACACCGGTGACCTGCCGATGCTGCCGCCACGGCACCAGAACGTGGCACCGGGGATCTTCGACCAGTCGCAGCACATGATCGAGGGCCACATGTACACCCAGGGCGCCCGGGACGGCTGGTGGGCCTGCCCGTACGGATGCACCGGGGCCAACGTCGGCCTGGGCGAGGAGACCATCCTGCGCAACACCCTCGGGCTGAAGAACGTGGTCAACTCCCTGCTGGAGCTGCGCAGCTCGGGTGGGCCGACCCGGCCGGACGAGGGCAACACCGCCAACAACCGCCGCCGCAAGACGTACTCGGCGCTGTGGACGTTCCACCAGTTCCTCGCGTACCACGGGGCGAGCGTCGGTGACATCACCGCCGCCCGCGCCGAGGCGATCAGGTTCCAGTCGGCCAACACCGGCCGGATCGTCTTCCGGGGCTCCCGCCCGATCGAGGCGTACCCGGCACCGCATCCGGGCGACACGCCGCCTCCGCTGGACGCTCCCGATGCGGACCAGATCCTGGAGCAGCCGCCGTGCGCGTACCGGCTCACCGAGGAGCAGTACCACGGTGCGCGCACCGACGGTCCGACCGGGCGGCAGACCACCGTGGCCCAGCGGCTCGCCGCCCACGGCTGGAAGGTGGTCAAGGTGACCGGCGGTTACCTCGTACCGCTGTCCCAGCCCGAGCGTGGCCTGGTGCCGCTGCTCCTCGACGAGCAGGCCGCCGAGGGCCTGGTGGCCGGGGAGCGGATCGCGCCCACGCTCACCGGCACCCGCAACGGCCCGCTGACGGTCACCGGCGTGGCGTGCCTCGCCGACGCCACCGTCCGGGGCCCGGTCCGGGTCCGGCCCGGCGCCACGCTGATCGTCAACGGTGGCTCGATCAACGGCCCGGTGGACGCCAGTGGCGCGGCCGGATTCGTGCTGACCGACAGCACCGTCAACGGCCCGGTGAACGTCACCGGCACGACCGGCCCAGTCCTGCTGGTCGGCAACCGGATCAGCGGCCCGGTCAACGTGGTCAACAGCGCGGGCGTGGCCCCGCTGGTGGCCGGCAACACCGTCAACGGCCCGCTGGGCTGCACCGGCAACGCCGCCGCCCCGGTCAACATCGAGGTCGCCAACGCGGTCAGCGGCCCACGGTTCAACCAGTGCTCGCGCCTGTGATCCACCGAGTCTGACCCCTTCGTACCGGCGGGCCGGACCCGCGCCCGGCCCGCCGGTACACCCCGACGCCGGAGTGGAGAAACCGTGACCGACACCGACTCTGCGACCGTGAGGCCCACACCGCGCCGGATTTTGCCGATCGCCGGTGCGGCCCTGGCCGCTGTGCTGCTCGTCGTGGTCGGCAGCACGGCCAGGGGCGGCGACGGCGCGGCCGACGCCGGGCCGGCCGGGACCACCGTGACCGGGCCGCTGTGCGACCTGCTGCCGGCCGGCAGCGAGCCGGGCAATCCCGCTTCGCTCGCCGACCAGCCCGCCGACCAGGCTCTCCAGTGGATTCCCGTGCTGACCACCTTCGAGGCGGCGGTACGCGCCACCGGCCTCGCCGAGGAGCTGACCCGGGAGGTGACGATCCTGGCGCCCACCGACGAGGCGTTCGCCGGCAAGTTCTCCCGGACCAACCTCGACGACCTGCTGCTGCGCGACACCGACGAGCTTCGTGGGTTGCTGCGCGATCATCTGGTCACCGGGGCACTGCCGGTGGCCGAGCTGGTCGCCACCGGCACGGTTACCACCGTCGCCGGCACCAGCCTCACCGTCACCGGTGTCGGGCAGGGCGCCCGTCTCGACGACCAGGCCGAGACGGTGTGCGCCGACTACCGGGCCGGCGCCGCCCGCATCCACGTCATCAACGAGGTGCTCGGCGACCTGCCCACCACGGCGGGCCAGGACGACGACGGCCATCCGGCGCACTGAACGCAGCCCGCACGACGACGGCCGCCGTACCCGTGATCCGGGTGCGACGGCCGTCGTCGGGCGGGCTGCGTCAGGTTGCTCGCGGTCAGCGCTGCTCGACGGGGAGGTAGTTCCGCTCGGCGGCACCGGTGTAGACCTGCCGCGGACGGCCGATCTTGGTCTCCGGGTCGTTGATCATCTCGCGCCACTGGGCGATCCAGCCCGGCAGCCGCCCCAGGGCGAACAGCACGGTGAACATCTTCGTCGGGAAGCCCATGGCCTTGTAGATCAGGCCGGTGTAGAAGTCGACGTTCGGGTAGAGCTTGCGGGAGACGAAGAAGTCGTCGGCGAGGGCGATCTCCTCCAGCTGCATCGCGATGTCCAGCAGCGGATCCGGCTTGGCCATCCGGCCGAGCACGTCCTGCGCCGCCTGCTTCACGATCGCGGCACGCGGGTCGTAGTTCTTGTAGACCCGGTGGCCGAACCCCATCAGCTTGACGCCGTCCTCGCGGTCCTTCACCTTGCGGACGAACGACTGCACGTCACCGCCGTCGGCCTGGATGCGCTCCAGCATCTCCAGCACCGCCTGGTTCGCGCCGCCGTGCAGCGGGCCGAACAGCGCGTTGACGCCGGCCGAGACCGAGGCGAACAGGTTGGCGTTGCTGGAGCCCACCAGGCGCACCGTCGAGGTGGAGCAGTTCTGCTCGTGGTCTGCGTGCAACACGAAGAGCATGTCCAGCACCCGGGCGATCACCGGGTCGACCTCGTACGGCTCCGCCGGCACACCGAACGTCATCCGCAGGAAGTTCTCCACGTAACCCAGGGAGTTCTCCGGATACAGCAGCGGCTGCCCGATCGCCTTCTTGTACGCGTACGAGGCGATGGTCGGCACCTTCGCCATCAGCCGGACCGTGGACATCTCCACGTGCTCGGCGTCGAACGGGTCGAGGCTGTCCTGGTAGAAGGTGGAGATGGCGCTGACGGCCGAGGAGAGCACCGCCATCGGGTGGGCCTCCCGGGGGAAGCCGTCGAAGAAACGCCGCATCTCCTCGTGCAGCAACGAGTGCCGGCGGATCCGCTCGGTGAACTCGGTCAGCTCCTGGGTGGTCGGCAGCTCACCGTAGATCAGCAGGTAGGAGACCTCCAGGAAGGAGCTCTTCTCGGCCAGCTGATCGATCGGGTAGCCACGGTAACGCAGGATGCCCGCGTCACCGTCGATGTAGGTGATCGCGGACGAACAGGCGGCGGTGTTGACGAACCCCGGGTCGTACGTCGTCAGCCCGGTTTCCTTCAGCAGCTTGCCCACACCGATCCCGGCGGGGCCCTCGACCGCGGAATGTACCGGCATCGACAGCTGCCCGCCGGGGTGATCGAGCTTGACTTCCGTCATGTGGTTCCTCGCTTCGCCGGCAGATCTACGTTGAATTGCCTTCGCTTCTACCGTAATTGCGGTTGCGGCAACACCGCCGCTCGTGGTTCGGCGGTGAGGCATGCGTCACCCGATTCCCGACCGAAGCGCCGGGAAACCCCGACGACCGGGACGGACAGGCAGGAAAGGCGCACGTAGCGTGCAAACAGGCGAGGTGAGAAAGGATCGAAGACCGGCGCGCGCGGGCCGACCCGGCGAGCCCGACGGACCGGTCAGGAGATCGACAGCTGACGAAGTTGGCCGTCCTGGCCGACCAGGTAGAGGTCGAGGCGATTGGCGCCGGCCCGGAACAGCCGGTCGTCGGCGAGCAGCGCCGCGAAGCGTCGGCCGCCGGGGTCCGAGGCGACCACCGGGACCACCGCCGCGACGGTGCCGTTGACGGCCACCGCCAGCTCGGCGCCGTCGGTGACGTCGTCGTCGACGGTGCCCCAGATCATGCCGGGCAGCACACCCTCGTCGGGATCGACGGCACGGAAGGCGTCCAGCCCGCCGACCCGGGCGCTGCCGGCGGTCGGCACCGCCCCCACGGCGGTGCCGACCAGCCGGTGCGGCACCACCGGTGGCGGCGCGACCGGCACCCCGCCACTGATCGGCATCGGCTGGGACGGCCGGTCGTAGAAGACCTTGCCCGCGTCAGCGCGGGGCGCCTGCCGGGCGGAACGACCGTCGACCCGCCAGGGCAAGCGGATGGCGGCCTCGTCGGCGACCGTCGGCAGCAGGTCGACGTGTTGCCAGTTGCGGTCGTCGACCCGCCCGCTGCGCTGGCCGGGGGTCTTGACGAACAGCGGCACCCAGGCCACCTCGTCGGCAGCGGCCCGGATCGCGTCCTCGCCGCGCCCCTGCACACCCTTGGTGAAGCTGACTCCGTGGTCGGCGGTGACCACCACGAGCGCCTCGTCCCACAGGCCGGTGGCGCGCAGCGTACGCATCGTCTCGCCGATCAGCCGGTCGGTGTAGCCGAGTTGGGCGAGGTGCCGGGCGCGGGCCAGGTCCACCCAGCCGTCACCCTCGTTGGGGAAGTCCTCCGGGGCCTCGTACCGCGCCCCGGAGGGCAGGAACGCCCACGGCGAGTGGGGCATCAGCAGGTGCAGGAAGTGCAGTGTCGGTCGCGCCGACGGGGTCAGGCCGTTGAGGAAACTGGTGAAGCGGGCCGGCTGGTTGACGTTGAGGCTGTCCCAGCGGAACTTCGGGTCGGTCGGCACCGGCTCGGCGGCGTCGATGCCGGCCTCCTCGGCGGTGCGTTCGCGGTAGGAGTCCTCCGGATCGATCCGAGTGTCGTGCGGCCCGGTCACCTGATGCAGCAGTTCCGCCGTCTCGCGCACCAGCACGCCGATCCCCTGTTCCGGGGTGACCGGCTGCTCGCAGCGGCTCGGCGGGCAGAGCCGGGTGATGCTCTCCTCGGCGCGGATGTCGTACAACCCGCCGAAGGCGGTGAAGAGGTTGTCCGGATAGTGCGAGTAGTGCGGGGCGTGCGGCTCCGCCGGGTAGCGGCCGGTAAGCATCGCCGGCAGCGCGTACGGGGTCCAGCCGCTGACCCCGGTCGCGTTGCGGTACCAGGTCGAGGCGGCGGCCAACTCGGCGAAGTGCGGGAACCGGGCCGCGTCGACGCCACCGGCGGCGTCGAGCAGGGAGACCAGCGGAAGCTCGTCGAGGATCAGCATGACCACCGGGGGGTGCCGGTTGCCGGTGGCCGTGCCCGCCACGCCGCCGTCGCCGAGCGGCAGCACCACCGGCCCGGTGGGCGAGGCGAACAGGAACAGCCCGACGAAGATCAGCGGTCCGACGGCCGCCAGGCGCAGCACCCGACCGAGGGCCGTCCAGCGCCGGTGGGCTACGGCTCCAGCGGTGCCGACCGCCAGCGCCACCAGCAGCAGCGGTACGCCCCGCAGCGGTGTGGTGTGCCGGCCCACCTGCACCGCCAGCGCGGCGACCAGCAGCCCGAGCAGCAGGCTGTGGGTGACCGTCCGCACCGCGGCTCCGGCCAGGCCGGCGAGCAGGCCCAGCAGCCCGAGCGCCACCGTCGGCACCACCGCGACCAGGGCCACCAGCAGCAGGATCTCGCCCCGGTCGGCCCGGTGGAACAGGAAGAAGTCCGGGCTGCGGCCGAGGATGTCCAGCAACGGCTGGGTGATCACCAGCCCGACCAGCGCAATGACCTCCAGCAGCCGCCGGCCCTCGGCCCGCCAGCCGCCCCAACCCGTGGCCGTGCTCGCCGTCGGTGCGGCTGGGCGCCACCACCTACGGCGTACCGTCTCGGTCGAATCGGTCGGTGCGGACGGGCCCGGCACCGGATCGCTGCCGGGACCGCTCACGCCGGCATCGGTGGTGGGGCGGTCGGTCACGGAAGCGCCACCCGGTACAACGTGCGGGTACCCGAGGGCAGCTCCAGCCGGTCCTCGACGGTGCCGTGGCCGGCGAGCAGGGCCTCGAAGGCATCCCGCCGGTAGTCGGGAAAGATGCCGTCGGGCTTGTTGGCCAGCAGCCGGGCGGCCATCGGGTCGTCCGGGTGGACGAACTCGACCACCAGCCGGCCGCCGGGCGCGGCGAAATCGGCGAGGCAGGCCAGCACCTCCGGCAGCGGCACGTTGCGGCCGATCGCCAGGTGGTGCACCAGGGCCAGGGCGAGCACGGTGTCGGCCTTGGCCCGGGCGGCGAACGAGGCCCGCTCGGTGCCGCGCCAGCCACCGCCGGGCGACGGGTCGGCCAGGTCCATCACCAGCGGCAGGACGTGCCGTTCGCCCTCTCCGCGCAGGGTGCGGTACAGCCGGTCGACCACCGCCGGGTCCTGCTCCACGGCGACCACGTAGTCGGCGTGCCGGGCGGCGAGGCGGGCGTACCGTCCGTCGTTGGCGCCCAGGTCGAGCACGAGCCGGCGCCGACCGGCGGCGCTCAACGCGGCGACCACGAAGCGCTCCTTGCCCGCCCGGTCGTCGCCGGAGTAGCCGCAGGTCTGCTGGTAATCGACCCAGTGGGTGACAGCCGGCTGATGATCAAGGCGGCGGACGAGCTTCTCCAGCCCCCGCACGGTGGCCACGGCCAGCTCACGGGTGTAGCCGGCGTCCCGCAACTGGGCGCGTACGTCGGCGGTGCTGGTGGCGGCGTTGCGGCGCTGCACGGAGCCGTGCAGGTGGACGTGGGTGAGCACCCCGGGCAACAGCCGACGGGTGCCCCGGAACAGTGGTCCCATCTGCTCCGGCTCGATGCCGTCGACCTGGGCCCGCAGCCACGGCTGGAAGGCCAGCCCCAGGTGAGCGTTGAGCATCAGCGGGTAGAGCAGCGTCTGGCAGAACTGTCGGTAGCCGGCCCAGGGTTCACCGTCGCGCAGCGGAGCGAAGGACCCGATGTCGATGAAGACCGGCTCGGTGCCGCGCCACTGAAGGTTGTACGCCGAGCCGTCCTTGGTGGTGAAGCCCGCCGGCAGGGCGGCCCGGAGGATCTCCAGGTGCAGCAGCGCGGCGTCGCGCAGCATCGCGAAGGACCACTCGTACGGGTGCGAGACGAACGGAACGCGCTCGTGTCGAAGCACCGTCGCCCAGCCCGACGACGCCGGACCCGACGGCAGTTCCCGCAACGGCGACTCCGCCGGCAGTTCCTCGGTGCCGCAGACCTTGCCGGCGGCGAGCAACGGCGGAAAGAAGCTGCTGGCGGCGAGGGCACGCCAGTCGGCGGCGGCGGTCCGGTCGAGCGCGCGCAGCACGTCGTCGCCGGCGTGGAACACCCGGTTGGCCGGATCGCGGAACGAGCCGGGCTCTGGCCGAGGGTCGACGTGTAGCGGGGCCGGTCGCGGCGACCGGCCAAGGTCCGGAATCACCATCGGGTCGGGTCAGCTCTGGTCGGTGGGCTGGCGGCGGAACCGGCTGACGAGCCGGCGCCAGTAGAGCTTGGCCGCCACCGCGACCCCGGCGATCCCGCCGACCACCGCCTGCACGATCAGGCTGCCGGATCCCGCGTCCAGGTAGGCCAGGTGGTTCACCGAGCGCTCCTTCCCTCTGCCGTCACAACCGACACCACAGCCGTAAGCTCACATTGAGGATTCAGACGGCCTGGCCGGACCTATGCCACCGTACGCCGCTTATCGCCCCCGTCCGGGCACAACCGCCCACTTCCCCACCCCATGTCCCACCCCCCCCCCTCACCCACCCCCTCACCCACCCCCATCCAGACTGTTGATCATGAGGTTAGCGGCGAGTTTGATCTTCAACATTGCCGTCAACCTCATGATCAACGGGGTGAACGGGGTGGGGTGAGGGGCGGGTGGAGTGGCCTATGCGTCGGCCGTGGAGTTGGGTAGCCGGACGGTGAAGACGGTGCGGCCCGGCCGGGAGTCCAGGGCGACGGTGCCGTGGTGCGCCTCCACCACCGCGGCGACGATGGCCAGGCCGAGGCCGGTGCTGCCGTGGGCGCGGGACCGGGAGCTGTCGCCGCGGGCGAAGCGTTCGAACACCTCGGGCCGCAGCTCGGGAGGTACGCCGGGGCCGTCGTCGGTGACGCTGAGTTCGGCGGCGTCGCCGGCCTGGCGCAGGCTGGTGGTGACAGTGCTGCCTGGCGGTGTGTGCACCCGGGCGTTGGCCAGCAGGTTCGCCAGCACCTGGTGCAGTCGCGCCGGGTCGCCGGGCACCCGGATGACCGCCTCGGGCAGGTCGAGCTGCCAGCGATGCTCGGGGCCGGCCACGTGCGCGTCGCTGACGGCGTCCACCACCAGCGCGGTGAGGTCGACCGGTTCGACCGCCAGGGGTCGGCCGGAGTCCAGCCGGGCCAGCAGCAGCAGGTCGTCGACGAGGCTGGTCATCCGGGTGCTCGCCGATTCGACCCGGCGCAACGCGTGGGCCACGTCGGGCGGCACCTCGTCGCGGCCCCGGCGCGCCACCTCGGCGTAACCACGGATCGCCGCGAGGGGCGTACGAAGTTCGTGGCTGGCGTCGGCGACGAACTGGCGTACCCGGGTCTCGCTGGCCTGCCGGGCGGCGAGCGCGGCGGCGACGTGGCCGAGCATCCGGTTGAGCGCGGAGCCGACCTGCCCGACCTCGGTACGCGGGTCGGTGTCGGCGGCCGGGACCCGTTCGGAGAGCGCCACCTCGCCCCGGTCCAGCGGTAGTTCACTGACCCGGGCGGCGGTGGCGGCGACCCGGCGCAGCGGGCGCAGCGTGGCCCGGACGATCAGCGCACCGGCGGTGCCGGCGATGAGCAGGCCGATGGCGGTGACCCCGGCCTGCGCCGCCACCATCGCCCAGACGGTCTCCTGCACGCCGGCCAGCGGCACCCCCAGCACCCGCACGGTCCCGGTGGCCGACTGCCGGGCCACCACCCGGTAGCCGCCCCGCTCCCCCAGGCTCAGGCTGTGCGCCCGGCCGTCCGTGGGCACGTCGGCCAGCTCGCCCACCTCGCCGACCGGTACCGGCTGTTCCTGCCGGCCGGCCAGGGTCCACGCCTCGGTGACCCGGCCGTCTACGAGCTGGGCGCTGATCGTGCCGGGCGGGAAGCCGCGCGGCACCCGCACGTCGCCCCACGGGCCCGCGCCCGGGCCGGGTTCCCACGGGACGCTGGGCCGCCCGCCGGGGGCGAAGCGCAGCTGCTCGTCCACCCGAGAGATCAGGAACTGCCGCAGTGCCACGGTGGTGAGGCCGCCGATGGCCAGGCTGACCACGGCGAGCAGTGCGACCAGGGTGATCACCAGGCGGGTCCGCAGCGACCAGCCCGCCAGCCACCGGCGCACCCCGCTCACTCCGCCGGCTTGAGCAGGTACCCGGCCCCGCGCAGCGTGTGGATCATCGGCTGGCGGCCGGCGTCGATCTTCTTCCGCAGGTACGAGATGTACAGCTCGACCACGTTGGCCTGGCCGCCGAAGTCGTAGTTCCACACCCGGTCGAGGATCTGCGCCTTGCTCAGCACCCGGCGGGGGTTACGCATCAGGTACCGCAGCAGTTCGAACTCGGTCGCGGTGAGGGTGATCAGCCGACCGTCCCGGCGTACCTCGTGGCTGTCCTCGTCGAGGGTGAGGTCGCCCACGGTGAGCACCGCGTCCGGGCGGGCGGCCACCGCGAAGCCGGAGCGGCGCAGCAGCGCGCGCAGCCGGGCGATGACCTCTTCCAGGCTGAACGGCTTGGTCACGTAGTCGTCGCCGCCGACGGTCAGCCCGGCAACCCGCTCCTCGACCGCGTCCCGGGCGGTCAGGAACAGCACCGGCACGCTGTCGTTGTCCGCCCGCAACTTGCGCAGCACCTGGAAACCGTCCAGGTCGGGCAGCATCACGTCGAGCACCACCGCGTCGGGTTGGAACTGCCGGGCGGCGCGTACCGCCGCCATGCCGTCGGCTGCCGTGCGCACCTGCCAGCCCTCGTACCGCAGCGCCATCGACAGCAGGTCCGTCAGCGTCGGCTCGTCGTCGACGACCAGCACCCGGACCGGTTCGCCGTCCGGTCGACGCAGTTCCACCCGGCCCGGCGTGGCCTCGCCCTCGATCCTCATGGCTGCCATGGTGGGGCCGCGCACTTGGGGCCGCTTGTGCGGTTGCTGTGTGCCAGCTGTGCGGCCACCACCGGAGGGGGTCGGCACGGGGTCACTCGGTCACACCGACCGGGTCGGTCCGGACGAAGCGCATGGACCAGGTGCCCGACCCGTCGGGGCGTTGCCGCACGTAGAGATGGTCCGCAGCCGGTGTGGGCGCCTCCTGCGGCCGGCGCAGCACCCACAGCCGCGGCGGGGTGCCGTCCGGCCCGGCCGGCAGCGACCGGACCAGGTCGTGGGCCGGACCGCCGACGAAACGTACGGTCACCTCACTCATCACGTTCCGCCTCCAGCCCGCCCGGCGCGTCGGGCGTCCCGGCTCGCACGCTAACGCACCAGCCGCCGCGGGATGCGGGTTTGCCCTGATCGGGGCCGGGGTACCGTGCCGGGGCCACCGCCTCACACGGCGCGGCGGAGTACCACGAGGGTAGGGGGCGGTCGATGCGTACGCTGGACGGGCGCTACCGGCTCGAACAGCGCATCGGCATCGGCGGGATGTCGGAGGTGTGGCGGGCGTACGACACCGTGCTGGATCGGTCGGTCGCGGTGAAACTGGTCTCGCCCGGTCAGCCCGACGGGACGGCTTCGGTGGAGCGGATCCGCTCCGAGGCACGCTCCGCGGCCCGCCTGGTCCACCCGAACGTGGCCAGCGTGCACGACTTCGGCACCTGCGACACCGGGCTGGGGCACGAGCTGCCGTACATCGTGATGGAGCTGGCCGAGGGCCAGACCCTCGCCGCCCACCTGCGCACCGGTCCGCTGGACTGGCGGATCGCGGTGCGGGTCTGCGCGGAGGTCAGCGCCGCGCTGGCCGCCGCGCACGCCCACGGCATCGTGCACCGCGACATCAAGCCGGCCAACGTGATGCTCACCCCCTCGGGGGTGAAGGTGCTGGACTTCGGCATCGCCACCCCGGCCGGGGCCGCCGACACCGCGCCCGACGGCGTCGTGGTCGGTACGCCCGCGTACCTGGCGCCGGAGCAGCTGCACCGGGCCCCGGCGACGCCGGCGGCCGACATCTACGCCCTCGGCGTCCTTCTCTACTACAGCCTCACGGGACGCCTGCCGTACCCGGCGGACAGCGTCAGTCAGTTGCTCGGGCGGGAGCCACGCCGGGCACCACGACCGCTGCCCGAGTTGCCCGGGCTGCCCGCCGAGGTGGCTGATCTGTGCCGGCGCTGCCTCGCCGACGACCCGACCCGGCGGCCGAGCAGCCTGGTGGCCGCGCTGCTGCTGGCCGAGGCGGTCGACGCCCGGGTGTACGTGCCGATGCATGAGCCACTGATGCCCCGGCAACGGCCACCGGCGGTGAGTCCGTGGACGGAGCGGGCGGCGGCCGAGGTCACCGAGGCCGCCGCCGGCGCCCAGTGGAGTCGGCACGGCGGTTGATCCCCGGTTTCACGCGTCCGACCCCGGGTAGCCGGGCGGGGAGTGACGGGAGGAACGCGATGCCGAGTTCCTGGCTGAACGAGGTTGCCGCCGCGACCGCCGAGGGCGGTCACATCCACACTGACGACGAGGCGCTGTCGACCGCCCTCGCCTCGCCGCTGGCGCCGCACTGCACCGGGCTGACCCCGTCGCAGCTGCTGGCCGCCGCGTTCGCGTCCTGCCTGCACCACGCGGCGGTGGAGGCGGCCGGCGGTATCACCGACGAGGCGCACACCGTGCAGGTACGCGCGGAGGCGAAGCTGGGACGGGACGACGACGGCCGGTACCGGGCCGACGTGCACGCCTCCATCTCGTCGGTCGGGCTGAGTCGACAGCAGCTCGCCGAACTGGTCGAGCACGCCGATCGGCTGTGGCCGTTCTCCAGCGAGGACGGCGGCCGGCACCGGCTCACCGTCAGTCCGGCGGAGAACGGCCGACACTGACCCCGCTGGTGAGATGAGCGGACCGGGCTCCTGCCGGCGCGTACCGACGCCGGAGGGCACCGCCTGGTCCGACCGCCCCACGCGACGGCTCGATTGGGTCGAGCCCAGCCTCATCCATTCGGGGGAGGCAACCGACGGGCTCGATAGACGTCTACAAGATCCCGTTTGCGCCCTGTTTTATAGGTTCATGTCTGACATTTACCCCACGGCGGATAGGCCCGGCTCGACAGCTATGTACGTGTAAACGGAGAATGACCCGGCGGATAGCCGCGAATTGTGACGCATGCCACCAACCGGGCCGATGGCAGGCGGCGATTGGCTTTCTAGCCTCGGCGGGTGCATCCCGACGACGACTTCGACCAGAAGCTGACCCCCGGGCAGCCGCCGAGCCTTTCGGCCGACGACACATCATCTGAAAGGATGATGGGGCGGCATCGTGCCGTGCCGACACCGCGCCGCGGTGTTCGTGCGGTGCTCGCCTCCACCCCGGTCCGGGTGGCCCTGGCCACCGGCGTGACCTGCTGCCTCGGCGCCACCGCCGTCGTGGCCACCCGGCACGATGACGAGGTACCCCCGCCCCCGGTGACCGAGGCGCTCACCGACCGCGCGCTCACCGACCGCGCGCTCGCCGCTCAGGAGAAGGCCGCCTCCCGGTCCTTCGACCGCAGCCCGACGCCCACCCCGGCCAGCCCCACCGCATCGCCCAGCGCCAAGCCGTCGCCCACCCCCAAGCCGAAGCCGAAGAAGAAGGCCCCCACCAAGCCACCGCGCCCCCGACCCGTCGCCGGGCTCACCCAGGCACAGATGGACAACGCCAAGGCGATCGTGGACGTCGGCGTCGACATGAAGATCCCCCGCCAGGGGCTGGTGATCGCGGTGGCCACCGCGATGCAGGAGAGCACTCTGCTCAACTACGCCAGCGGCGTGCTGCCCGAGTCGCAGAACTACCCGCACCAGGCCATCGGCTGGGACCACGACTCCGTCGGGCTGTTCCAGCAACGCCCCAGCAGCGGTTGGGGCAGCGTACGAGACCTGATGCGGCCGGCGTACGCGGCCCGCGCGTTCTACGAGGCGCTGCTCCAGGTGCCCGGCTGGCAGCAGATGAGCCTGACCCTGGCCGCCCAGGCCGTGCAGATCTCCGCTTTCCCCTACGCCTACGCCCAACACGAGGACCGGGCCGCCACCGTGGTGGCGGCACTGACCTGAGCCGGACGCAGGTCGTCGGGCCAGGCCCGCCGGTAACGGCGGGTCAGGCCCGCTTGGGCAGCACGACCACCCGACCGAAGAACTCGTCGATCCGGTGCACCACGTCGTTGAAGTCGTCCAGGTCGATCGGCTTGGTGACGTAGGCGTTGGCTTGGAGCGTGTAACTGCTGATGATGTCGGTGTCCGCGTTCGAGGTGGTCAGCACGACGATCGGGATCGTCCGCAGGTCCTCGTCGCCCTTCACCTCGCCCAGCACCTGACGCCCGTCCATCCGGGGCATGTTGAGGTCGAGCAGGATCACGTCCGGGCGTTGGGCGTCGCCGTGCCGGCCCTCGCGGCGGAGGAACTCCATCGCCTCCTGACCGTCGGCGACCACGTCGATCACCTTCTCGACGTCCGAGGTGGCCAGGGCCTCCTCGATCATGAGCACGTCGCCCGGGTCGTCGTCCACCACGAGGATGCGAACCGGAGCGAGGGTGCGTGCGCCCATCTCTACCTGCCTCAGGTCGGCCAGGACGGGACCTGCCGGCCCCGCGCTGGCGGAAATCTAGCCCATCGCCGGACGGTCGGCGACCGCCGGGTCCGCGAAGTCGCGGCCGTACCTCCAGCACCCCCGGCCTGGCCGGCTACGGTCAGCACAGATGTTTGCTGCGAGACAAGTATAGGGGGCCCTGGCGGGCGGCATACCAGCTCGCGGTCAGGCGGCTTGCCGGTCGACAACCGGCAGTGCCGCGCGTCCCCGCCGGAGACAGTCCACCGCCCGGGGAAAATCGTGCAGCAACCCGCCGTAGTGGGCCAGCGACGCGTCCACCGTCGCGGCCGGCACGCTCCGACTGTCCAGGATGGTCACCAGCCACTCGACGAATTCGGTGAACAGCGAGCCGTCGTCGACATAGAGGGCGGCGGCCAGGAAATCCAGGATGTATCCGAGGTCGCTGACCGTCGAATCCAGCTGGGCCGGGCTGTGGTCGCGAATGGCCGGGAACCGCTGTGCCAGGTCGGCCAGCGCGCTGTCGATCAGCTCACCGCGCCGGTTCACCAGGCTGGCGTACTCGTCGTCGGCCAGGTGCGCCAGGTCGGCCGACGCCGCCGCACGCAGGGCCCGTTCGTCGCCGAGCAGGTCGGCGGCGGCGGGCGCGTTGGCCGCCCAGGGCACGCCGAGCCGCCGAGCCCACCGGCCGTCCACACCGAAGCCCCGACCACCGACCAACACCGGCACGTCCGAGCGCCGGCACGCCTCGATCATCCGGTGCGCGTGCGGTAGCCGCATCGGCAACGCGGAGGCCAACGCCACCGCGTACGCGTCGTGCCGGTGCAGGTACGACACCAGGTGCGCGGCGGGGACGCTGGCGCCCAGGAAGGTGACCTGCCAGCCGCGCAGCCGCAGCACCTCGGCGACCAGTCGCGCCGGCAGGGCGTGCCACTCGCCGTCCATGCAGGCCACCACGATCCGGGCGCGGGTCGGACGCACGTCGGCGTACGCGGCGACGGCCGCCACCACCCGCTCGCTGATGTGCGTCGCCGCGTGCTCCTGAGCCACACTCCACTCGTTGCGCGCCCAACGCTCCCCCACCTCGGCCTGCGCCGGAGCGACCAGATCCAGCAGCACGCGTTCGGCCGCCACGCCGACGTCGAGCACCCCGCGCGCCACCTCGACGGCGGCGTGCTCGTCGGCTTCGGCGAGACAGTGCAGGTAGTCCGGGTAGACGGCTTCGAGCGAGGTGTCTCTCGTCGCGGCGGTCACCGGGTCGTCGCCCCCTCCTGGTCCGGCCCGGTCACGGTCGGCACCGCGTGCAGATGCCGTTGGGGGCGGTTAGCGACGCCGGTGGCGCGCAGCGCGAGAACCGCGATGTCGTCGTGGTCACGCTGCGCCAACCAGTCGCAGGTCACCTGTTCGATCCGCTCCGCCAGCGCCGGTGCCGGCATCCGGTGGCACCCGGTGAGCGCCTGCACCAGACGATCGGTGCCGAGCAGCTCCTCGCCCCGCCGGCCGCCGCGCGCCTCGGTGACTCCGTCGCTGTAGAGCAGGCAGGTTTCGCCGGGGGCGAGCCGCGTGGAGACCTGACCGATCCGCGGATCCGGCACCACGCCGATGAGCATGCCGTTCAACGGCAACTGCTCCACCTCGCCGGAGGAACGCAGCACCAATGGCGGCAGGTGCCCACCGCCGGCCAGCGTCAACCCCAGGCCACCGTCGCGGTGCGGACGGACCACACCCAGCACCATGGTGGCGAACCGGCCCTGACCGTGCGCCAGGGTCGTCTCCAGCAGTGCGTCGTTGAGCAAATGCAGCAGCCTGGCCGGTTGCTGCTCGACCCGGTGCAACGCGTGCAGGCACTGTCGCAGCTGCCCGGTGAAGACCGCCGCCTCGACCCCCTTGCCGGAGACGTCGCCGAGGAAGAACACCGAGCCGCCGTCGGGCAGCCGGTGCGAACCGTAGAAGTCGCCGCCGATGCGCAGGCCGGCCTGGGCGGGACGGTACGCCGTACCCCACTCCACTCCCGGTGCCGCAGCAGGCTCGACCGGCAGCAGGCTGGCCTGCAACATGTCGGCCACCTCCGCCTGTTCGCGGTAGAGCAGCGCGGTGGTCAACGCCGCGCCGGCCCGGGCGGCGAAGGCCCGGACCAGGTCGATGTCGTCCTCCCCGTACCAGCCGCCCGTCCCACGCGCGACGAGCAGCACGCCCGCGGGCGCGTCCCGGCCCGGCAACGACACCAGCCGGGCAGCCACCTCGGTGGCGGAGACACCGGGCAGCCAGCCCGCCTCGACGGCCTGCTCGACCAGCCAGTCGACGGCGTGCGGCTGGTTGCCCCGCAGGCTCTCGGCGATCGCCGGGGGCAGCTCCGTCGCGGCGATCACCCCGCGATCGACGGTGGGTGTGTCGTCTCCGGCCTGGCTGGCCCGCCACCAGCGGGCCCGTCCGGACCGTGGCGCCAGCACCAGCACCGCCACCTCGGCGAGGGTGGGCACGGCCAGGCGGACCACCGCCGCGGCGGCCCGGTCCGGGTGTAGCGGGTTGCCCAGCTTGTCGCCGACCGTCGTCAGGAACGCCGACCTGGACCGCTCGGCGGCCAGTTCCTCGGAGCGCCTCTCGCGGTCGCTGACATCCTCGACGTACCAGCAGCTACGCCCGGCGGAGAGCGGGACTCGGCGTACCCGCAGCCACCTGCCGTGATGACGCAGGTGTGGATCGAGCGAGGCCAACTGCTCGACGGCCGCGAGCGTCCCGCCGACGACCACCTCGGGCAGCAGACGCTGTGCGACCGGGCTGACGTGCCGTACGGTCCCGTCCGGACCGCACACCACCACGCCTTCACGCAGATGCTCGGCGACCTCCGGCCAGTCGAGGGCGAGCTGCCTCGACGGCTCCAGGGCGGGCAGCCCGGCGACCGACCGAGAGGTGGTCTGACGCCAGGCGGGGACCCGGGCGGCGCTCGGCGTGGAAGACCGTCCGTCGCCGGGGTCGAGGTCCCTGACGTCGGCACCTGTCACCAGCTTGAGCCTCGCTCCTTGTCGAATCCGCAGCCGCTTCGAGCGGCATGCATGGTCACGTCCCGACACCCAGCCTACGCGGGTCTGGCGGTGCCGCCACCCGTGCGACGGTCCGCCGCTCGCCGACGGCCGCCCGACAGGCGGGCCAGCTCAGTGGTTGTTACGATCCCAACCGCCCCTACCCGCCCGCCATCCGCGGAAGGCGTGATCGTTGCTGTCCCACGGTCGCAGACCCGAGACGCCGCCGCTCAGCATGTCCGTCGACCGGTCCGATCCTGACGCGCCCGTGATCAAGGTCGTCGGTGATCTCGCCTACACCACCGCCGCGCCGCTCCGGGCCGAGATCGACAGGTGGATGAGCACCGACCCCAGAACGCTGGTGCTCGACTTCGGCGGCCTGCAATTCATCGACAGCACCGGGCTCAGCGTCATCGTGCACGCCTGGCGCGAGGGGCAGCAGCGGGCCATCCGACTGCGGCTGCGGGCGGTCCCCCGGTTCCTCGAGACCATCCTCGGCATGACGGGGGTGACCAGCCTGCTGGCCCGAGAACCGGCCGGCACCGAGCCGGACGATCAATCCCCGGTCACCGCGTAGCGGCTGTCAGGCAAACTTCTACACCCCCGCGACTTGCGCCTGGCCGGCGTACTGGGAGCATGGAGTCATGTCGGCACAGCTGTTGGTCATCGAGGTCGACCGGCACGACGCGGGGCGGGCCGAGTTGCGGCTGACCGGCGACCTCGACTTCGACAGTTCGCCGGAACTCATCGACGTCGTGGCCGCCCTGCGGCGCGACGGCTACCAGCAGTTCGTCATCGACCTCAGCGGGGTCGGGCTGTGCGACTCGTCCGGGTTGAGCGCACTCGTGGTGGCCTATCGGGGTGGCTCCGCGCCACTGCGACTCACCGGCGTCAACCCCACGCTGCGCCAACTGCTGGACCGCACCGGCCTCGCCGAGCTGCTGGAGCTTCCCCTGGCCGCCGAGGACGACGTGCAGGCGGCCGGCTGACCCGTCCAGGCCGCCGAAGACGCCTCCGGACCAGCGCCCGGATTTCACTCACGAGAGGTCGGGGTGCCTGCCAGAGGATGTCGTGGACGCGAATGGGCTTTGCCGGATGAAGTGCTTAGAACTTACAAGCGGAGGGTCGGGAGACTCTCGGTCAGGGTTGGCAAGGCTTGAAATCTCCCACCTGACGGATACGGCATTTGCCGCCGTGGTGGAGCGCGTTGAGGCGGTGGACGCGGGTACCGTCGACTGTGGTGATGTGCCGGCGTAGTGGCCGGTGGTTCGCTGCCCAGACCGCTACCTGGGAGACGATGATGAGCGATCCCACAACCTTTGGTGCGCGCCTTCGGATGTATCGGGAGCGTGCGGGGAAGACCCGGCCCGTTCTTGGTGGGTTGGTCGGACGTAGCGCGGAGTGGGTCAAGGCTCTGGAGAGTGGCCGGCTGCTGCCGCCTCGGCTGCCCATGTTGCTGCGGCTGGCTGAGGTGCTCGACATTTCCGATCTTGCGGATCTGACTGGTGATCAGTCGTTGCCGGTGGCGTCGGTGACCAGGGCTGGGCATGCCGAGGTCGGGAAGGTGGCTGCGGTGATGCAGCGGGCTGCCGTGCCGGCGGGTGTGGTGACGCCGGTTGCGGTGGTGCGTGATCTGGTTGATCAGGTGTGGGCGTTGTGGCATCGGTCGACGGCTGAGCGTACGGCGGTGGCGGCGGTGCTTCCGGGGTTGCTGACGGAGGTGCAGCGGAGCGTCCGGATGCTCGATGGCGGGGACCGTCGGCTGGCGTTGGTGGAGTTGGCGCGGGTGTATCACCTGGTGCAGTTGTATTTGGCGCATCAGCCGTTGCCGGAGTTGGTGTGGCTGGCTGCCGACCGGGCGATGTCGGCTGCGCAGGATGCTGACGACCCGGCGGCGATGGCGGTGGCGGCCTGGTACTACGCGCACGTCTATCGGGGCGCGAACCAGGTGGATGCCGCCGAGCAGGTGCTGGTCGAGGCTGCGGGGCTGGTTGACCCGGCGGCGGGTGGTGAGCAGTTGGCGCAATGGGGTCAGGTGCAGCTCGGTATCGCGCTAGGGCACAGCAAGGCCGGCCGGGCGGGTCGGGCGTGGCGGGCGTGGGATGCCGCCGACTCGGCTGCGAGCCGGCTCGGTGGTGGGTACGCCCATCCGTGGCTGATGTTCGGGCCGGCGGCGTGTGCGGCGTATGCGGTGACCATCGAGACGGACCTGTGCCGACCGGGTGAGGCGGTGCGGCGGGCCGATACCACCGATTATCGGGCGTTGCCCTCGCATACCCGCCGGGCGGCCGCGCTGATCGAGGCCGCTCGTGCGCATCTGCTGTCCCGAGGGGAGGTTGCGGCGGTTCATCTGCTCGGCCGGGCACTGCGGGAGAGCGTCGACACGGTCCGACACAACCCGTACGCCCGCACCGTCGCGCTGGAACTGTCGAACCGGCCGGGCACGGTTGGTGAGGACGCCCGAGAGCTTGCCCTCGCCATCGGCATAACCGGGTAACCGTCCCTCAGGTACAGACTCTCCCTGCCACAGCCGCTGACCATTCGTAGCGTTCCCGTCACTGGCGGCGGCGGGTCTGTGCCTGCTGCACACCCGATAGAGCTGGACAGATCTTCGTCGCCGCCTCCTGTTGCTTGATGAAGGGGGCGAATCTGTGGCGATCTGGCCAGAGCTGTGCGCACTGACGCGGTGGCTGTCTCGGCGACCTCAGCCTCCGCCACCGCCAGGGACCGGGCAGCGCTACCAGGACGTTGACCAGGCGGCCGCGCAGCAGCGTCTACTCGACCATGCGAGGCAATTGCGGCGGTCCCAGGGCAACCACGAATCGGCAGACCGGTGCAGCGCACGGCGACCGGAGGGCCTCCGGTGACCCGACGCTTGGCGGGCTTGTCCGGTCGTTCTGCCCTGGACGGCCGGCGCGTCTCGTACGACGAGTACCTGTCGGCCACCGCGTTGACGTTCGCCCGACGGCATCGGCCCGCGTGGTCGTGGCAACTGTGGCGGCGTGTCTGCCGGTGCGGAGCCGACCTGCCGTGTCGGGCTCGGCACCGTATCCCGATCAACCGGGGCCACTGGCCGCAGGAGGGCGAGCAGTGACCGGCGGCCCGGAGCAGACGATCCTCGCCGTGCATGTCCGAGGGCTCGACGGTATGTGCGTCGGCTGCCGCGCGTGGTGGTCGCGGCTGGCCCCGTACCCCTGCTGGCAGGTGGACTGGGCGACCAGCCGGCAGGCCCACGCGAGCGTCGCCCGGTTCCTGGGCGGTGTGCGGTGAGCACCCATGGGCCGGTGTTGCCGATCTGGAGCTGCGGTGGCTGTGACCTGCCGTGGCCCTGCCCCACGCGCAGGCGGGAGCTACGCGCGGAGTACGCGGATGCGCCGGTATCGCTGGCCCTCTACCTCGGTGGCTATCTCGTCCAGGCCGCCGAGGACCTGCCCTGGGCACCGGCCGGCGCGCTACACCGCCGTTTCATCGGCTGGACCCGGCAGCCGGCGGAAGTACAGCAACGAAGTACAACAAACGTGCCGGCCGAACCAGGCCGGAACGGGCGCCACCCGGCCGGATGACCTCGCACGACACCCGATCCGACCGGCTTGTCCGGGGTTCACACAGGAGGGGTGGCCCCCGACCCTGGGACCAGGGGTCGGGGGCCGGAGGATGGCTCAGGAGGCCGGGACCGGATACCGGCCCGTACGGTGGGTGGTCGGCTCCGCGTCCTCCGGCGGACCCGAATCCGGAGTCTTGAACAGATAGCGGACGAACTCCGCACCTGTCCCGTCGTCCTGCGCCCCGGGCCACTGGCCGGCGCAGTCGACGCCGATCACCTCGCGGCCGCCGCCGTCGGCCTCTTCCAACAGCGCCCACAGGCTCACCGGGTAACAGCAGGTGCGCTCAGGTGCCAGCCGCCACCGGGCGTACCAACCGGGTCGAGCGGGGACGATCTCGACTATCCGCTTCATCACGACCTTCCCTTCCGCCGTGCCTCGGAAGATCTCCGGTCCACCGCGATCGTCAGCCCCGCCCGGGTGACCGGCCCTCACCCCGGCCGGATGAAGCCTCACCGATGTCGGCGACCGGCACCCGGCCCACGCCGGCCCGATCGTTTCGCACCGGCGGCGGCCGGGAAGGCCATCGACGAAGCCAGGAACACCAGCCGAAGCGAGGTGTGCACCATGCGTAAGCAGATGGAGGGCGACAACCAGCGCCGTCGGGCACTGGCCCGCCAGGCCCGGGAACGCGGCATGCGAGCCGCCGACACCGGCGCCAGCCTGAGCGCGTCCAAGCAACTCACCCACCTGGACCAGAACAAGCGGGCCGGCCCGGCACCGGCGGGCGGCCGCAAACCGGACACCACGCGGGGCGGCCCCGCTCCCCCGCCAGCCGGTTTCCCGGAGACCCCTCGGCCCCGGCCGGAGCCAGGTGTCCAGGCACCGGGGATCACCACCATGGGCTACCGCGACCTGGTCGAGGACGTCGTCCGTCGCGCCGGGGTCGACTTCCGCACCGCCAAGGTCGGGGTCGAGTCGACGGTGCTCGTGCTGGCCTGGGCCCTGGAGGCCGGCGAACGCCGCCGGTTGCTGGAGGCGGTGCCCGCCTCACTGCACGACGTGGTCCCGGTGGACGGCATCGAGCGGCACCAGGACCTGAGCGGCTTCCTCACCGAGGTGGGTCGGATCAGCGGTCGAAGCCCGGAGCAGGCGCGCTATCAGGCTGAGGCGACCCTCGCCGCACTCGCCGAGCACGACGGTGACCTGATCGAGTCGCTGCACGTACCGGATGAGCTGCGGCAGTTGCTGGACCAGCCGTCGGCCGGCGGCGGCGTGGTCGGTCCGGTCAGCGCGCTGCCGCCGTTGTCGGCGGCCGAGCTGCGTACGGCCCTGGCCGACCTGCCCTACTGGTCCGGTGACGGCACCGCGCTGTCCCGGACCCTGGAATTGCCGCCGGGCAACCTGGACCGGGTGTTGGACCGGCTCGATCTGCTGCGCCAGCAGACCGGCCGCGGGCCACGGATCGGCCGTGCCGACCCGACGACCGCCGTACTGACCGTGACCTCAAGTAACGCCGGAACGGTGACCGCGATGGACATCGACCTGGCACACACGGTCGATGACGCCATCGACGAGGCGGGGGCCGGAATGGCCGCCGGCTGAGCCGGAGATCAGCTGTGCGGTCGCGGGATCCACGCCCACGACCGCACGCCCCTCCGTGCCGACGGGCCCGTGGTCAGCGGGCCCGCGCCGGCATCTCGGGCGACGCACTCTCCAGCGGTACGGCGGTGGCGGAGATCAGTCCGAGCTGTGCCGCCGACCGCTGGAGTGCGGCGTCGAGGAACCAGTCCGCGCTCACCCTGGCCCGGTTGCCGGGCATCGCGAGCAGGTGGTAGCCCCGGGTGACCGCCTTGGCGGGCAGACCGGACAGCGGCACCTTCAACGGATTCGCCGCGGCCTGCTTGCCGCCCAGGTCGACCACCCAACCGAGATCGTGGTGCTTGTACGGCCGGCGGCGTCCCTGCCCGTACGAGGCGGCGATGTTGTGCGCGGCCAGTTTGCCCTGCCGCTGCGCGTGCTGGGCGGTCATCGTGCAGATCTCACCGGGGCGGGTCAGATCGGGCACCGCGGCGGCGTCGCCGCAGGCGTACACCTCGGGGAACCCGGGGACGTTGAGATACTCGTCGACGACCAACCGCCCCTTCTCGGTCCGCAGGCCCAGTTCCGCCACGAACGGGTCGGGGCGCACGCCGACGCACCAGACCAGCGAGCAGGTGGGCACGTACTCGCCGTCGGTGAGCTTGACCCCGTCGGAGGTGGCGACCGCCACCGAGGTACCCATCCGTACGTCGACCCCGCGCCGGCGCAGCACCTTGTCGGCGGTGACCGACATCCGCCGGTCCAACTCCGGCAGCACGCGTGGGGCGACGTCCAGCAGCATCCACCTCGGCCGGATCTTGAGCCGGGGGTGCTGGGCGGCCAGTTCGTCGGTGAACAGGATGCCGTGCGCGGCCACCTCGGTACCTGTGTATCCGGCACCCACCACCACGAACGTGGCGCGTGCCTGCTGCTCCGCCGGGTCTTCCGCCTGCTCGGCCAGCTCGATCTGCCGGACCACGTGATCGTGCAGGTAGAGCGCCTCAGGCAGACCGCGGAAGCCGTGGGCGTACTCGGTCACGCCGGGGATGGGTAGCAGCTTGTTCACGCTGCCGACGGAGAGGACCAACCGGTCGTACGCCAGCCGATTGCGGTCGCCCTCCGGCTGGGTGAAGCCGACCCACCGGTTCTGCAGGTCGACGCTGTCGGCCTCGCCGATCACCACCCGTACGCCGTCCAGGGTGCCGGCCAGCGGCACCGCGATCCGGCCCGGCTCCACCACCCCCGCCGCCACCTCCGGCAGCAGCGGCAGGTACAGGAAGTAATCTGTCGAATTCAGCAGGACGATCTCGGCTCGGTCGCGGGCCAACCGGCTCAACGTCTTCGCCGCGTGGTACCCGGCGAACCCGGCCCCCACGATCACCACACGAGGCTTCGTCATTTCGGCCCGGTTCCCGTCGTGCGCGCCGGCAAACGTCCCCACGACGGTTGCGAGGACCTCAGCGTGGTTGGTCGGGTGGCATCGGGAACTGCAGGAAGGTGGCGCCGCGCAGGTCTAGCCAGGCGCGGTCGGGCGCGCGGACCAGTCGCAGCATCACCTCGACGCAGGTGGGGCAGCGACCCACCAGGCCGGGCGCGTGCGAGTAGACCCGCAGCCCGGCCACCGGACCGGGGGTGCCACAGTTCGCGCACCGGGCGGTGGCGCTGCTCAGGTCGACCGCGAACACCTCCCCCAACGGACCGTCGAGCATGTTGCCGTCCACGTAGGGCAACGCGGTCATCCGCGGTCTCCTCTCAACCGGTCGGGCCGAAACGTTCGGTGCGTACCCGCTGTGCCGGGTGGCCCAGCCCGACGAGCAGGTCGGAGACGGTCTCCACGAAAGCGGTGGGCCCGCACACGTACACCAACGGCTCCAGCTCCGGCGGCCAGCCATGGGTGTTGACATCGGCGAGGCCGAGCCGGTGCGGCTCGCCGCGCCAGCCCTCGGGCGCCTGCCGGGTGTACACGTACGCCACGTCCAGGCCGGCGTCGTCGCGTACCCGTCGCCGCAGCTCGTCGGTGTAGAAGGCGTCCTCGGGGGTGCGGACGGAGTAGATCAGGCGAAACGGTGCCCGGTTTCCGGCCGCCCGCCGGCCGCGGATCATGGCCATCAGCGGCACCACCCCTGACCCCCCGGCGACCAGCAGCACCGGTTCGGTCTGCTGCGGCCGCCAGACGAACCAGCCGCCGATCGGGCCGCGCACCTCGACCGGGTCACCCTCGCGGTAGGCGTCCACCAGGAACGGCGACACCTCGCCGTCGGACACCCGCTGGACGGACACCTCGATCCGGTCACCGTCGGCGGGGGCGGCGAGCGAGTACGACCGGGCGGCCTGGTACCCGTCCGGCGCGGTCAGCCGGATGTCGACGTGCTGGCCGGGCAGGTGGGCCGGCCAGCCCGGCACCTCCAGCACCAGGGTCCGCGCCGTGGGTGTCTCGACCCGGTGCTCCACCAACCGGGCCGCCCGCCAGCTCATCCGGCCGCTCAATCGCCCTGGTACCGCTGCTCACGCCACGGGTCGCCGTAGTCGTGGTAGCCGGCGGTCTCCCAGAAGCCGGGGGTGTCCTCGACGGTGAGGTGGATGCCCCGCACCCACTTGGCGGACTTCCAGAAGTAGAGGTGCGGAACGAGCAGCCGCGCCGGCCCGCCGTGCTCGGCCGGCAGGTCGTCGCCGTCGTAGGTGTGCACCAGCCAGGCCTGCCCGTCGCGCAGGTCCTCCAGCGGGAGGTTGGTGGTGTAGCCGCCGTAGGAGTGCGCGAGGGCGTAGTCGGCGGCCGAATCCACGCCGTCAAGCAGGGTGTCCAGCGAGACACCCCGCCAGGTGGTGCCGAGCTTGGACCACCTGGTGACGCAGTGGATGTCGACGGTCGGCGTCTCCTGGGGCAACGCCATCATCTCGTCCCAGCTCCACCGGTACTCCATGCCGGTCTCGGTGCTGATCACGAACTCCCACTGGTCACGTGGCACCCGTGGGGTCGGCCCCGCGGAGAGCACGGGGAAGTCAGGCGTCAGGTACTGGCCGGGAGGCAGATCCGGGGCCTCGGCGCGCGGCCGACCCTGAAAGCCCGGTGTGACGATACCCACCGTTCAGTCCTACCACGGTGAGGACCGCTGCGGGCGGGTTCGACCGGCCCGTGGTCCGCCGCTCAGGCCGGGAGACGCTCACTTCCGCTCGGTGACGACTTCCTTGGATCCCGGCACCACGTTGCGGGTCGCCCGCAGGCTGGTGAAGGTGACCACGGTCAGCACGCCGACGATGACCAGCAGCGAGGCCACGGTGGGGATCTCCGGGACGCCCTCCCAGACACCGTGCGCCCAGTGCAGGCCGAGCTTGATGCCGATGAAGGCCAGGATGATCGCCAGGCCGT
Organism: Micromonospora sp. C51; assembly: GCF_018070435.1. Classification (NCBI taxonomy): domain Bacteria; kingdom Bacillati; phylum Actinomycetota; class Actinomycetes; order Micromonosporales; family Micromonosporaceae; genus Micromonospora; species Micromonospora sp. C51. Next base: position 217,004 of record NZ_JAGPXQ010000004.1, read on the forward strand.
AGGTGAGGTGGACCAGCCGGCTCAGCGCCGCGTGCAGCACGAAGTACAGCGCCCGCAGGCCCAGCAGGGCGAAGGCGTTGGTGGCGAAGACGAGGTACGGATCCTCGGTGATTCCGTACACCGCCGGCACCGAGTCGACGGCGAAGACCACGTCGGTGGCGAACACCGCCACCACCACCAGCGCGAGCGGGGTGAGCGCCCGACGCCCGTCGACCCGGACGGTCATCTTCGTGCCGTGGTACTCGTGCACCACCGGCATGAACCGGCGCAGCAGTCGCACCGAGCGCATGTTGCCGATGTCCACCGTCTGCTCGTGCCCGGTGAACGCGTCGCGGAGCAGCTTGGCGGCGGTGAACAGCAGGATCAACGCGAAGATCAGAAAGGCGAAGTCCAGGGTCTGCAGGGCCGCGGCGCCGAGGGCGATGAAGATGCCGCGCAGGACCAGCGCTCCGGTGATGCCGAACAGCAGCACCCGCTGGGCGAGCTCGGTCGGCACCGCGAAGGCGGCCAGCAGCAGCATGAAGACGAAGAGGTTGTCGACCGAGAGCGACTTCTCGACCAGGTATCCGGTGAGGTACTCGAAACCGCGTTCGGAGCCGTAGCGGTGCCAGACCCAGGCGCCGAAGGCCAGGGGCAGGGCTATGTAGAAGGCGGTCCAGCCGAGCGCCTCCTTGAGCGACACCTCGTGCGGGCGTCGGGTCACCAGGAAGTCCAGTGTCAGCAGGGCGAGCACGCCAAGGATGGTGATCGCCCACAGCGAGGGCGTGCCTACGGACTGCAGACCAGCCGCGACAGACAAATCGGACATGGGGCCTCCTCGAACACCGTGTCATGTTCGAGGTCTCCTTCACCCACGTTTCGTGGGCAACCACCCGAGGCGCGCTCCGGGCGCGCCGTACTGACCGGCATGGTTTTTGGGAAGTACTCCCCTCGTGCTGACAAGGTTAGGACAGCCGAATTCCGCCCGCCAGGCGGGGCGTTGTCGGGCCCGGTGGCTTCGCTCACGGCGGGCAGCCGACCGCGGCCGAGGTGAGCGCCTATCGTGACCCGGTGACCGCAGACCTGGCGACCGGCCCGCTGGCCGGCGTACGCGTGGTGGAGCTGGCCGGGATCGGCCCCGGGCCGTTCGCCGCCATGATGCTGGCCGACCTGGGGGCCGACGTGATCCGGATCGACCGGGTCACCGAGGTGGACAGCACGGCCTTCGGCACCCCGCACCCCGATCTGCTCAACCGGGGGCGGCGCTCGATCGCTGTCGACGTGAAGTCCACCGACGGACGCGAGGTGGTGCTGGCACTGGTTCGCGAGGCGGACGCCCTCGTCGAGGGGTTCCGGCCCGGTGTCACCGAGCGGCTCGGCATCGGCCCGGCCGACTGCCACGCGGTCAACCCGGGGCTGGTCTACGGCCGGATGACCGGCTGGGGACAGGACGGCCCGAACGCCCCGTACGCCGGGCACGACATCGACTACCTGGCGCTGACCGGTGCGTTACACGGCATCGGACGGGCCGGCGAGCCTCCGGTGCCGCCGATGAACCTGCTCGGCGACTTCGGTGGCGGCGGAATGATGCTCGCCCTGGGTGTCGTATCCGCGCTGTACGCGGTGCGCGGGGGCGCCACCGGCCAGGTGGTCGACGCGGCCATCGTGGACGGGGTCGCGGTGCTCAGCACCCAGATCCACGCCCTGCACCAGCTCGGCATGTGGCGAAACCCGCGCGGGGTCAACCTGCTCGACGGCGGCGCGCCCTTCTACGACACGTACGAGTGCGCCGACGGGCGGTATCTCGCCGTCGGCGCGCTGGAGCCGCGCTTCTACGACGAGTTGGTGCGGCTCACCGGCTTCCCGCTGCCGCCGGACGAGCCGATCGACCGAACCGACCCGGCGAACTGGCCGGCGTTGCGGGCCGCCTGGGCGCGCCTGTTCCGCACCCGTACCCGCGACGAGTGGGCCGCGCTGCTCGCCGCCTCCGACGCCTGCGCCGCGCCGGTGCTGGACTGGCGGGAAGCCCCGGAGCACCCGCACCTGGCCGCCCGGAAGACGTTCGTGCTCCGCGACGGGGTCGTCCAGCCGGCACCGGCACCCCGGTTCTCCGCCACCCCGGCCGCGATCCGCCGGCCGCCGCCGTGGCCGGGCGAACACACCGACGAGATTCTCGGCGAGGCAGGTTTCGACCGGGACCGGGTCAGCCGGCTGCGCGCCAGCGGGGCCGTCGGCTAGTGCGGTGTCCGCACCGACAGCCAGTCAGCCGCGCCGCAGCGTCGCGCCGGGCGCCAGGGCGGGCTCGACCATGTCGCGGTAGTCGCGGGGCAACTGGACCACCAGTTCGTCGAACTCGCCACCGGTCACCGCCTCCCGGAGGGTGGTGAAGACCGCGCGGACCGCGTCCCGGGCGGCCGGCTCCCCCACCCCGGCGCGGACCGCGACCCGGGCGACGAACTCGGCGGCGCCGAAGCGCTCCGCCGCCTCGATGTCCGGTGTCGGGCGCATCGGCAGCCGCAGCGGAGCGGGCAGCTGCACGGCCAGGTCCAGCACCTCGCCGCCGGTCAGCCGCTCGGCCAGCGTCTCCAGCGTCGCCCGAATCAGCTCCACCGCCCGCGACGATGACGTGGCGGTGCGCTGGGCGACCTGGTCGACGAACGTGTCGTAGTTCATCGCGTACCCCCTCGGGCCGGCGCTTACCCAGCCGCCCGGTGCGGAAACGGCGATCGCATTTCCGTCGGCCTCGACGCGTGAGCGGCCCCGGGTCGGGTATCCGCGCCCGGTTGTGGCCGGACCGAACGCCCGGGAGGAGCCGACATCATGGCGAGTTACGCCGACGTCCTGCAGTACCTGTCGAGCCTGGACTACCCCGCCGGGAAGGACGAGGTGGTGCGCGAGGCCGAGCGGGAAGGGGCACCGCCGGACGTGCTGCAGGCCCTGCGCGCCCTGCCTCCGGTGGATTACGCCAACGGCAACCAGGTGGCCCGGTCGGCCGGCATCGACGCGGCCCCCGAGATCACCGACGCGCAGCGTGGCGCGCAGGGACGCGACAAGCGGCACCAGCGGGTATCCCAGCACCTGCGCGGCATCTAGGCCCAACCCGCCAGCAACCGGGCGGCTCACACCAGGCCCGTGGACAGGGAGGCGCCCCGGCAGCGAACCGCTGCCGGGGGCGCCCCTGCGTAACCGCCTGCCTGGGGACGGCGCGCCCGAACCGGGTCGCGGCCACCAGGCGGCCGACAGCCACCCGCACCGGGTGGCTGTGGTTTACTGCGGTCAGCTTAGCGCACGCCATCAGCCGAACGGACAGTGGGTGCCGACGAAGGGCCTCACTCTGTCAGCTCGGCGTAGCGCTCCTCCAGGTCGACCCGGGCGAGCGCACCGACCAGCCAGGCGAGCCGCTCCGACTCGCGACCACCGGCCAGCCCGGCGAGATCCTCGGCTGAGCGACCCAGGCCGAGTCGCCGCGCCGCCGTCAGCGCCCGCCGGTCGGCCACCGGCGCGACCTCGCCCCACAACGCCTGCGCCTCGCGCAGGAACAGGTCCGCGACCTGCTCGTCGACCCCCGGCAGCGCGGTGAGCAGTGCCCGTTCACGGGCCGGGTCGCGGTGCGCCGCCGACCGCAGCCGTCGCAGGTCGCCCCGGTACCGTTCGACGAGCGTGCCGGCCAGCTCGCCCAGCAGGTCGGCCAGCGCGTCAACGTCACCGCGCTGGCCGCTGTCGCGCAGCACCCTGACCCGGTCGGAGTGGGCCGAACCGGACAGCCGGGCGGCGCTGTCCCAGCCCGCGCCGGAGAGCGCGTGCGCGCCGTCGAGGGCCCGCCGGAAATCTCCCCGACGGGCGAGCAGCACCGCGAGGCAGAGCACCTGGAACAGGCTGGACGGGTTGTTGGTGACCCGGAATCCGTACTGCTCGGCGAAGCCCCGGCCGCTGCCGGCGAGTCGGCGCGCCAGCCGCTTCTTGTCCTCGATCGTGGTGGGCATGAGCGGCTGTTACCCGCGCCCCGCACGAGTAGGCCCGTTTCCCGGCCGCCTGGGCACGAACCTCAGCTGCGATCCAACGTCAGTACGCGCACCCCTGAGTCCAGCACGGCGGCGTCCACGTGGGTGAACAAGGTGGGCTGGAAGGGACCGGCGAACATCGGGATGCCCGAGCCGATCACGGACGGGTGCTGCTTGATGATGAGCCGGTCGATCTCGGGCAGCAGGCTGTGGGCCAACGTACCGCCGCCGACCAGCCAGATGTCCAGCTCGCTGCCGTCCTGCTTGAGGCTGCGGACTCGGTCGAGGGCGTCGGTGCGGACCAGCTCGACGGCGGTGCCCGGCGTTGCCGGCAGGGTGGTGGAGAACACCAGGTGACGCAGGTGCGGATAGGCGTCGTCGAGCCCGGCGGCGAGGCCGAGCTGATAGGACGCCCGGCCCTCGAGCACGGTGTCGAAGACCTTTCCCGGCCCCTCGACGCCCAGCGCGGCACGGGCGGGCGCGGGCAACGTCTCCGGGAAGTTGGTCACCATGTAGTCGATCAGGTCGGCGGGGACCGGGAAGTAGCTCTGGCCGCTCGGGTCACCGCCGTCCGGGCCGGCGATGAAACCGTCGAGGGTGGTCGCCACGTAGTAGGTGAGTCGGCGCACGAGGCCCTCCGTCACGGGATGCTCAACTGTCGGATCGGTGGTCGTCGGGGGGCTCCGGCCGGGCCTGGGGCCACTCGGCGCCCACGAGCCTCGCCAGGGTAGCTTCCAGCTCGGCGCGACTGCGTTGCTGTCCCTCGGTCGCGGTGAGTTCGGCGAAGAGCAGGCCGTCGACGAGCGCGAGCGCGGCCGTGGCCACATCGCGTGGTGCCGCGACGCCCTGCTCGGTCAGCCGCTGCTCGATGGCACCACGCACCCGGTGCGTGCCGGCCGCCAGGAACTCGCGCAGCTCGGGGCGCCGTACGGATTCGAGCGCGAGCTCGTAGCGGGCGAGGAGCCGTTCCCGGTCGGCGCTGAGCAGCTGTTCGGTCACTCGGGCGAGGTCTGCGGCGAGTGTCCCGTCCGTTACGGGAGCGAGGGCCGCCTCGTCCAGTTCGGCGAGCCGGTCGACGGCCGCCCGGAGCAGGTCCGCCCGGGTGCGGAAGTAGTAGGAGGTCGAGCCGAGCGGAAGCCCCGCCTCCCTGTCGACGGCTCGGTGCGTGAGTCCACGTCCACCGGCCCTGGCCAGCGTGGTGATCGCCGCGTCCGCGATCACCGTCCGACGTTCGGTCGCCATGGGGCTTCCCTCCCAGCTCTACAGGTGTAGAGTAGCATTCCTCGACACCTGTAGAGGAGGAGTCCATGCCGAACGACTACGTAGTGCACGTCCTCGTACTCGGCCTGGCCACCACCGCAGCGTTCAGCCCACCCACGCGACCACGGCCACTGGCGCGGGCCGCCTTCCTGGCCGGGATGGTCGTCAACGAGGTGCCCCACCTGGTGTTGACGCTGCTCGCGGTCTCGACCGCCGCGGCCATCTGGAGCGGAGACCTGCGCCGCGACGTGTTGTCGGGCGTCCTGCTGGCGGCCGCGACCGCGACCGCGGTGATGCTTGTCGCGTTGACCCGCCGGGCCGCCCGTTCGAGCTCCGTCGCTGATGCCGCACTCCGAGCGGCCGGCATAGACCGCGCACCGCCGCGAAAGAGCCGGTGGCGTACCGCCCTCACCCCGCTACCGATCCGACCGCGTTCCGTGCAGCGACTACGCAACCTGCGCTACGGGGACCACCGTCGCCAGCGCCTCGACGTGCTGCGACGCCGCGACCGGCCCACGGGTGGCCCGGTGCTGGTCTACTTCCACGGCGGTGGCTACTTCTCGGGCAGCAAGAACTGGGAAGGTCGTGGCCTGCTGCATCACCTCGCCGCGCGCGGCTGGGTGTGCGTGAGCGCGACGTACCGACTCCGCCCCGGGGCGGGCTTCGAGGAGCACCTTGCCGACGCGGAGGCCGCGATGGCCTGGGCGCGCGCGCACGCAGGAGAGTACGGTGCGGACGCGACGACTGTGGTGATGGCGGGTAGCTCCGCAGGCGCTCATCTGACCTCTCTCTACGCGCTGCGCGCGACGCCCGACGAGCGCCCTGCCGCAGCGGTCTGCCTCTACGGCTACTACGGCCGTTACTACGGCCGCAGCAGCGACGAGGTGGTCACCTCGACCCCGTTCGCCGTGCCGGCAACCGACGCACCGGCCTTCCTGATCGCGCACGGAAGCCTCGACAACAACACCTCCGCCACCACGGCGCGCGCGCTGGCGGACAAGCTGCGAGCCGAGTCGTCGCAGCCGGTGGTCCACGTCGAGCTGCCCGGCGGCCAGCACGCGTTCGACTTCGTCACCTCCTGGCGGCTGAGCGCGGTCATCGACACCCTGGACGCTCTTCTGGCTGACATCGGCGTGGGAGCGGGACGTCGCCTGGAGGCGTCGTGAAGGTGCTGATCGCCGGCGGGGGTGTCGCCGGTCTGACACTCGCGGCGCTGCTGCGTCCCCGTGGCCACCAGATCACCGTGGTCGACCCCGGCCACGGCAGCGACGACGGCTTCGCGCTCGCCCTGTGGCCACACGGGACCCGGGTGCTGCACGCGGTCGGCGTCCATGACCGGCTGGTCGAGCGCGGCCTTCCGATGCGGCGTTACACGGCGCGGTCGGGGTCTGGAGCCCTGCTCACCACCTCCGGGCCACCTGCCGGCATCGCCCACCACGGATATCTGGGCACCGTGCCGCGCGGCGACCTCGTCGAGCTGCTGGCCACGGCCTGCGACCACGTCGAGCACCGGACAGGTCGCGTCGTGGCCCTGGAGCAGCACCACACTGGCGTCGATGCTCAACTCGACGACGGAACCACCATCGAGGCCGACCTGTTGGTGGGTGCCGACGGCATCGGTTCCGCGGTGCGCACCGCGCTCCTCGGACCCCAGCCCCGGCATGACACGGGATGGACCTGCGCCACGTGGTGGATCGAGGCGGCGGACCACCCGGGCGCCGCCGGTGAGACGCTGGAGTTCTGGGGAGCCGGCAGCTTCGTCGGGTGCTACCCGTGCCAGGGCCGGGTGTGTCTGATCGTCGGCGGCCCCTCGGATACCGTCCGTGGTCCGCAGGCCAGGGCATGGCTGCGCCGGACCCTCACCGGAGCGGGCCTGCCCGCCGACCGTCTGCTGCCCGGCTCGGACGACGAGCGTTGGCTGTGGCCCATGACCGACGTGCGCTCCACCAAGTGGGTACGCGACCGGGTGGCGCTGCTGGGGGACGCCGCAGCCGCCTTTCTGCCGACCGCCGGAATGGGCGCCTCGATGGCACTGGAGTCGGCAGCGGCGCTGGCGGACGAGCTCAGCCGCTGCGACGCCGGTCACGTACCCATCGCGCTCCGCCTCTATGAGCGGCGGCGAAAGGGGCGCGTCGAGCGGGCGCAACGGCAGTCACGCCAGTTCGCCCGGGCGCTCTTCACCTCGTCGCGCACGCTCGCCCGCCTCCGCAACGGGCTCGTCGCCCGCGTGTCCGTCGACCGGCTGCTCGACCCCTTGGCACGCGACCTGGAGCACCCCGCCTGACTGGACACCGCACTAGCCGAGAAAGCCGCCGGAACGGTCGCGGGCCTTGAGCCGGACGGTGGGCAGCGCCGGTGCCGGCAGCGGCGGGTCCGGGTCGTCGGCCACGACCCCGAAACGCCGCCCGGCCATCCAGTCCTCCCGGGCGGCGACGATCTCGTCGTGGTCACGGCCGACGAAGTTCCACCACATCACCAGCGGCTCCTCGAACGGTGTGCCACCGAGCAGCATGAACCGGCTACCCGGCGCACCGCCGAGGCGCAGCACGTCCCGCCCGGAGCCGAGCCAGAGCAGCGCCCCAGGCGCCAGCGGCAGTCCGTCGACCTCGCCGGCACCGTCGAGGGCCAGCAGCGCGTACTCGAAGTCACGCCGCAGCGGCAGCCCGGGCACCGCCGAGCCGGCCAGTTCCAGTTGCGCGCCGAGCAGCGGGGTGTGCACCCGGGCCGGCGAGCGTTCTCCGGCGAGTTCTCCGACCAGCAGGGTGACGTCGAGATCCCCGTCGCGCCACCGGGGCAGCTCGGCGTGGTGGGTGAAGTCGGCCCCGCCGGCTCGGGCCTCGTCCGGCAACGCCACCCACAACTGCACCCCGTGCATCAGGGGCGGGTGCTCCGCCGGTGAGCGTTCGGAGTGGGCGATGCCGTGACCCGAGGTCATCACGTTGAGTTGGCCGGGACGGATCGGCTGCTGGTTCCCGAGGCTGTCGCGGTGCAGGATCTCGCCGTCGAGCAGCCAGGTCACCGTCTGCAAACCGGTGTGCGGGTGCGGCGGCACCTCCATGCCGGGTCGTTGGGCCACATCGTCGGGGCCGAAGTGATCGACGAAGCACCACGCCCCGACCAGTCGGCGGGTGCGCTGCGGCAGCAGCCGACGCACCGTGGTGTAGCGACCCAGCGGCACGTCGTGGCCGGGCAGCAGCACGCTGCCCGGATCGACCGTCGCCACGCCGGGCGGACGGGTCTCGGCAGGCATCGCTTCGGCACGCTCCACGGTTCGACTCTACGCCCGCCCCGGCCGCCCGCCCGGCGGTCGGCGAGCGGGTACCCCCGCACGGGGGCTCAGCCGCCGCGTACGGTCACCACGTTGGCACCGGCCACCAGGTCCAGGAAAATCCGTTCGGGGGCCCGGTCCCAGCCCGGCGAGCCGAGCACCGTACCCGGGGCGAGGCCGTCGCGACGCTCGCCGTACAGCTCGACGGAACCGGCACCGGAGCCAGCCCGGACGCGCACCGGCACGTCGTCGGTGACCGTGACGTCGAACTGGTTGACCCCACCGGTGACCCGCACCACGAGCAACCCGTCGACGCGGGGCAGCCGAAGGTCGGTCCGGGTCGCGCCACCCACCAGTTCCAGTCCGGACAGCCGGGCGGCGCTCAGATCCATCCGTCGCTCGGCGGCCCCACCGGTGAGCCGCAGATTCCAGGACACCCGGGCGTTCAGCAGCACCTCGACCGTGCCCGGCTGCTCGCCGGTCCGCTCCATCCGCAGCGACACCCGATCGCCCACCAGTTCCGGACGTGCCCGCGAGCCGGACGCGGTGGGGCTGACCACGCGGTACAGCTCCTCCCCCAACTCGGTGACCCGCAGATCCACCCGGTCCAGCCCGTCGACCAGCTCGAAGCTGGCCCGCCGTCGATCGTGCAGCGGCGCGGTCCGTACCTCCTCGGGGCTCTCCCGCGCGGCCCGGGCGGCACCGCCCAGTCCGCTGGCGTCGTCCGGCGCGGCGGTCGCGCTGGCCACCGAGTCCGTACCGCCGGAGAAGACCCGGCCGAGCCGGTGCGGGTCGGAGAGGATCACCACGACGGCAACCGCTCCCAGGCCCAGCACCAGCACGGCGGCGGCGACCAGCAGCCGGGCAGCCGGCGACCAGACCGGCCGATCCGGTGGTGTGCCTCCGGCATCGGTGGGCGTCGCCGGCACCACCTCGATCTCGATCGATGGCGCCCGGGCTGGCCCCGGTGCTGTTTGATCCTGTCCGTCCTGCACCGATCCGGCCATCGGTCGCCCCTTTCACGGTCCCCTACCGAGGGGTACGCGCCAGGAGGCGGGACGGATCAGTCGACCACGCGTCGAACCGGTGCCTGAGCTGGTCCAGGACCGTCGGCGAACCGGACGGCGGTGACGAACCGTATCCGAGGACGGTCGGCGCGACGCCGCCAAGGCCCGGCAACGGCGCCGAACCTGAACCGGAAGGGACGTGTCGGTGATGCCGGAGACGGTCGAGTCGGTGTGCGCCAGTGTGGTCGCCCGCAACCCGGGTGAGCCCGAGTTCCACCAGGCCGTACGGGAGGTGTTGGAGAGCATCGGGCCGGCGCTGGCCCGGCACCCGGAGTACGCGCAGGCCCGGATCGCCGAGGCGATGCTGGCGCGCGGCGTGGGCTGGGCAGACAGGTACCGGTGCCCGTCGGAGGGAGCGGCGGGCACCGGTACCTTCGTTCTCCGGGCCCTGCCCGGAATCGTGAATCAGTTCGCGCCACCCGCACCGAAGCGGTTGCGCCGCCGCCACGCCAGCGTGCCGAGCAGCAGAACGGCACCGGCGGCGACGAGACCACCGCCGACCTTCATCGGCGTGTCCAGGCTGCTGCCGGTGACCGGCAGGTGCGGCTTCTTCTTGGGCAGCACCCGCAGCTGGGTCGAGGCGGTACGGCCGGACTCCCGCCCGGTCGCGGTGAAGGTGAGCAGGCCGGTCACCGACGGCGTGTACCGCCGGGTGAAGACCCCTTCGGAGTTGGTCCGGGCGGTGAAGCTCAGCGGCGCGCTGGCCTGGAACGCCACCGGCGCCATGGCGACCGTGCTGCCGTCGCTGCGCCGTGCCGTACCAGCGGCCGGTGCGGCCAGCGGCGACACCGAGACGACGATGTCGACCGTCTCGTTCGGCCCAAAGTTGCGGCCGGTCAGGATGACCGTCTCACCGAGGAAGATGGTGGGTCGGTTCACCGTCAGCGACGCCAGCACCGGCGGATACGGCGGTGGCTGGGGCGGATCGGTGACTGTTGGCGACGGCTGCGGTTGCGGTTGCGCCGCCCCCGCCGCAGCCGGCACGGCCACCACGGCCAGACCGACCGTGAGCGCCATGATGATGCGGGATAGCCGCATGGTTCGTTCCCTCCTACTGAGAACAGCTTGGTGCGGTAACAACATGGGTGGTCCATGGGGTGGCGGTCGGGGTCAGCCACAGTTCGGCCGCTCCGCTGTCCGTCTTGCCGGTCAACAGCGAGACCTCCAACGTGCGGGTCCCGCCCGGTCCGATCTCGACGTTCACGGTGGCGACCTGCCGCCGCCGCTCGGTGCCGTTGCCCACCGAGGTCTCGGCACCGTCGACTCGGGTGTCGAGCACCGCCCCGCCGGCCGGCCCGTACACCGACACGAGCGTCCGGACGGTGTACGGATCCCCGGCGCGGCCGAGGCCGAGGACCGACTCGCTGAGCCCCGAAGCCGGTGCGGTGGACCGGAGCGTCACCCGCAGGTTCAGCTCACGGCGGCCGTCGGCGTGGCAGTCGCCGACCGTCAGGTCGGCGGTCTGCCGGAGGTAGTAGCCGAGCTTCGCGCCGCTGCCGTCGTTGAGGAACACGCCGACCGTCGGCACGGTGTCCTGTTCCGGAAGCGTCCCGGCCATCCGGCTGTCGCCGAATGTCCGCTGTTCCTCCGGTCGGGCACTCCAGAACAGTATCCGACGTTCTTGTATAGAGCGGTTGAATGCGGACAACAACCCATTCGGGTGGACGTTCCGGGCGAATAGCGTGTCGAAGACGGTGGCGGCCGCGCCCGCGAAGAAGCTGTCCTGTTCTCTCGGACTCATCCGCTGGTAGGTGTCACTGAGCAGGGTCCGAACCACGTTCTCGGCACTCAACGCCACGCCACCCGGCACCCGCACCGGCCCGGTGGCCTTCAGCAGGTACGACAGCACCACCGGGTCGACGGCCAGGACGCCGTCCACCGTCTCCCCGCTGTGCCGCCGGTACATCTCCCGGTACAACGCCGCCGCGGTCGGGAAGTGCGGGCTGAGGTTCACATCCGCCGGATAGATGCCGGGCAGCTCTCCCCAGAGGGCGCGCACCTCCGCCGGGATCTTCAGCGGCTGGGTGAACCGGCCGAGGCTTGAACTGCTGCCCTGGGCGCCCAAGGTGACCCGGCCCTTGTTCGCCTCGATGACCGCGTACGCGCCGAACATGCCGCCGGTCGCGCGCAGCTCCGCGGAGTTCTGCGACACCAGCAGATAGCGTCGCGGCCCGTCCACGCCCAGCAGCGGCGGCAACAGCCGGCTCGCCCGGTCCGCCGCCGAGGTCATCGCGGCCAACTGGTCGATCTCGCCACGCAGCTCCGTCAGAGCACGCCGAACCTGCTCGACCAGCCGGTCACCGGAGACCTCGGCCAACTCCGTGCGGGTCCGCTGCACCGCGGCGTGCACCGCGACCAGGTCATCGGTGACGGCACGCAGGCCGGTCAGGTCCAGCCGACCCTCCTGCGGGATCAGCCCACCGAGGTCGACTCGGAGCAGCGCCGGGAACGCCTGGCGGGCCAGGTCGTCGATGGCGATGGCGATCTGCCGGACCGCGGTGAGGTTCGCCCCGGCCACCGGGGCCTGTCGGCCGAGCCACCATCCGGGGTCCCCGGTGGCCCGCCGCGCCGCGCCGGACTGCTCCTGCAGGGCGGCGAGGGTCCGCTGCGCGCGTGCGGTGTCGCCACCGACCAGATGGGCGCTGAGTTCACCGGCCAGGCCGGCGGCGTTGACCAGGTGAGCACGCGCCTGCCAGCCACGGAAACCGACCCACCCGGTGAGACCCAGCACCAACGAGGCGACCACCAACGTGGTCAGCAGGATGCGACGCAGTCGGGCGCGCCGACGGCGGCGGGATCGGCTACGCCGCCGTCGAGGGCTCTCGCTCTCCGACACATCACACCTCTTTCCAAAAACGGACAGAAGACCACATTGTTCTTAACACCTAACGGTGGGTTCGGTGTGTTAATGACGGGATCAGGCGTTACGAGAGGTTCGTTCGGCTTCCGTGGCATGCCTGGTGCCGGTGGCCGCCGCCTCGCGCAGCAGCTCCTCGATCCGGTCCACGCCCGACGGCAGCGACATCTCCCGGAGGTACGCTTCTCGACCGCGCCGCCCCATCTCGGCCCGCGCCGGTGCGGGGATCTGCGCCGCTAGCCAGAGCCGGTCCGCCAGGCTGGCCCAGTCCTCCGGCGGGCAGGACAGCCCCGCCCGGGCCCGTTCGACGAGCGTCGCGGTGTCGCCGCCGGCCGAGGCGACCACCGGTGCGCCGCAGGACAGCGCCGCTTGGAGCTTGTCCGGGACGCTGCTGCGCAGCTCGGGTAGATCGCGCACCATGACCAGCTGGTAGTCGGCGGCGGCGTACAGCTCGGGCATGTCCAACGGGGAACGCCGGTCCACGAACCGGACGTTGTCGGCTCGCAGCTCGGTGGCGAGACCCCGCACCCGCCGCTCGTCGGAGCCCGAGCCGACCAGGACCAGATCCACGGTCTCGCCCAGGGCTGCCGCCGCGCGTACCGCCGTGTCCAGTCCCTGCCGCGCCCCGATGGTGCCGGCGTGCATCACCACGCACCGCTCGTCCCGGCGGACCAACCGCCGGGCGGCCGGACTGGCCGACACCGGACGGAAGATCCGCTCGTCGGTCCAGTTGAGCACCACCCGGACCCGCGCCTGGTCGATCCCGTCCGCCAGCACCGCGTCCCGCAGGGACGGCGTGGTCACCGCGACCCGGCTGGCAGCGCGGTAGGTCCGGAGGGTGGCCGCCCGCACCCGCGCCGCCCACCGGCCGTCGTCGACGGCCTCGGGAACCTGTTCGGCCCAGACGTCCGGCACGTGCAGTACCAGCGGCACCGGACCGAGCAGGCGTAGCAGGGCCGCCGAGGCGAACACGGCAGCCGGCGGCTGATGCACGTACAGCACGTCCACACCGGCCAGGAAGCGGCGACCCACCAGCGCGGCGCTGCCGGCGAAGGTCAGCCAGGAGGCCATCCGGCCGCGTACGGTGACGTCGCCGGTGCTGTACCGGGGCACCCGCCGCACGGTCAGCCCCCGGCTGCGGGTCTCATGGTGCCAACGCTGCCGCCACCCCGGGTACACGTGCCCGCCGGGATAGTCGGGGAAGCCGGTGAGAACCCGTACCTCGTGGCCCCGCGCCGCGAGTTCCTCGGCGAGGCTGCCGGGGATGAACGCCGGCTCCGGTGGAAAGTGGTACGTCACCATCCCGATTCGCACCCGGACACCCCCGTCCCCTCGCATCGGTTCGGCGCGCCGCCCGGGACCGGGGACGCGACGAATGCGTACGATCTCGACATCCCCTCACCGGGCGGACGCCGCCGGCGACCGTCCAACGTCGCGGTGCCACCGCCCGCGACCGCGTCGTCCAGGGGGTTCCACATGCTCAGCGGGGTGCTCTTCGTCTGCCACGCCAACCTGTGCCGGTCACCGATGGCCGAGTACGCCGCCCGTCGCCTGCTCACCGGGCAACCGGTGACGGTGGCCAGCGCCGGCACCGACGCCGTCGAGGGCCTGGCCATGCATCCGTACGCGGCGGCTATCGCCGCCGAGACCGGCGAGGACCCGGCGTCGTTCCGCAGCCGGCGGCTGCTGCCGGAACATCTCACCGGGGCGGTGCTGGTGCTGACCGCCACCCGGCGCCAGCGCTCCATCTGCACCGCGCTGGCGCCGGCGGCGCTGCACCGGACCTTCACGCTGCGCCAGTTCGGCCGGCTCGCCGCGGCGGCCGAACCACCGCCGGACGAGCAGGACGATCCGGTACGGGCCGCGGTGGCCGCGGCCGCACTGGCCCGGGGCCGATTGCAGCCCGCCCCCGGCGATGCGGACGACCTGCGCGACCCCGTGGGGGGCACCCCGGAGGACTTCCGACGCTGCGCGGAGGAGATCGACCGGGCGCTGCGCCCCCTGGCCACGCTCATCGGGACAGCCGGGTGAGTTCCTGCGTGTGGTCGCTCACCTCGCCGGTGTGGGCCCGCTCGGCATGCCGGCCGCCCCGGCTGCGGTCCGTCGGCACCGACTGGCCACCGGCCGCGGCGGCGACCACCCGGTAGGCCTCGTACTGGTACGCCTCGGCCTTGGGCACCCGGGCCATGTTGAGTACGCAGCCCAGCAGCCGCACCGAGACCGAGTGCAGGGCCCGGGCGGCTGCGGCGACCTGGGCCCGCGAGGTACGTCCCTGCTGGGTGACCAGCAGCGCGCCGTCGGCCTGCACGGCGACCACCACACCGTCGGTGACCGCGAGCAGCGGCGCTGTGTCGATGATGACGATGTCGGCGGATTCACGCAGGGCGAGCAGCAGATCCGACATGGCCTTGGAGCCGAGCAGCTCGCTCGGGTTGGGTGGCGCCGAGCCGCTGGGCAGCACCAGCAGCGACTTGTCGCCCCAGCGCTGGACCACGTCGCCCACCTGCACGTCGCCGACGAGCACGTCGGTCAGCCCGACCCCCGGGTCGATGCCCAGGTAGTCGCCGACCTTCGGACGACGCAGGTCGGCGTCGACCAGCAGGACCCGCCAGCCCGCCTCGGCCAGGGCGATCGCCAGGTTGCACGACAGGGTGGTCTTGCCTTCTCCCTGCAGGGCGCTGGTCACCGCGATGACCCGGGCCGGCTCGTGCACGTCGACGAAGCGCAGGTTCGTCCTCAGCTTGCGGACGGCCTCGGCCCGCGCCGAGGTGGCGGCGTCGCCGACGATCAGTGGGGCCGACCGTGCGCTGGCGTCGATCGGGATCTCACCGAGCAGCGGGCTGCCGGTCACCCGCTGCAGGCCGGCCGCGTCGCGCAGCCGGACATCGGCCATGCCACGCAGAATCGCCAGCCCGACGCCGGCCAGCAGGCCGAGCAGGGCGCCGATCGCGGTGTTGCGTACCGGCTGCGGCGACACCGGCGTCGGGGTCACCCGTGGCCCACTTACCACCTCGATCTTGATCGGCCCCGGGCTGCCGTCCGGCCGCGCCTCGACCTTCTGTACGAGTTCGACGAACTTCGCCGAGAGCGCCTCGGTCACCCGCAGCGCCCGGGTCTGGTCGGTGTCGGTCACCGACGCCCGCAGCAGCACCGTGCCGGTCTCGGTGGAGGTGCTGACCCGACGCTGAATCTCCTCCGCGGTCAGCCCGAGCTGGTTGTCGGCCACCGCGGCCTGCGCCAGCCGGTCGCTGGTCAGCAGCTCCGCGTAGGACTTCACCCGCTGCTGGAGGAAGAGCCCGCCCTGGTAGGCATCGGTGACACCCTGGCTCGGCGTGGTGACGAAGAAGGTGACCGAGGCGACGTAGCGAGGCTGGGCCCGCACGGTGACCAGCGCGGTCACGCCCAGGGCCACCATGAGGGTGACCAGGACGATCCACCAGTGCCGGCGCACCAGGCGTAGTTGGCGGTACAGGTCCATCAGGCGGGCCTCCGTACCGGGCCGGTAACGCCAAAGAACTTCACGAAAACCCCCAAGGTCGACTCAATCTCGTGAAACCATTAAAGCGGTTCATGCGGCTTATGTCCGGAGTTAGGTATTTTCTCAATGGCGGATCGTGCCCGCAGTGACCAACCGGACCGGGGGTCTGTCGGAATCGCTCCGACCCGGAAAAAATGCGGTGTCTTCGCCGAGCACTTCGGGTGACTCTCGGCCCTGCTGTGGGAAGAGTCGCGTTCGCCCCGCTCGCGACGGTCGTCGGCACTGGATAGGGTCTTGCACGGGTGTGCCGGGAAGCCTGGTCGGCGATGGTGCCGTGCTGCCCTCTGACCGACGAGGTGGACCTCACGTATGACCGATCAGACTCCGCCCCCCGAGCGCCGCGGCGTGCGCGGCCTCTTCGCCCGTACCTCCTGGCCCGAGGCGCGTTTCCTGGCCGACGTGCTGCGCACGGAGACCGTCGGCGGCGCCCTGCTGCTCCTCGGTGCCGTGATCGCGCTGGTCTGGGCGAACTCGCCGTGGGGTGACGCCTACGCGGAGCTGGGGCGGTGGGTGCCCTGGTCGGGCGGCACGGCGTTGCATCTCGACCTCGACCTGGCCACCTGGGCCGCCGACGGCCTGCTGGCCATCTTCTTCTTCGTGGTCGGGTTGGAGCTCAAGCGCGAGTTCGTCGCCGGCGAATTGCGTGACCCGCGACGGGCGGCGCTGCCGGTGGTGGCGGCGGTCGGCGGAATGGTCGTGCCGGCACTGATCTTCGTGGCCGTCAACGTCGCCGGTGGTGGCGACGGACTGCGCGGCTGGGCGATCCCGACCGCCACCGACATCGCGTTCGCACTGGCGGTGCTGGCCGTGATCGGGGCCTACCTCCCGCAGGGACTGCGCGCCTTCCTGCTCACCCTGGCCGTCGTCGACGACCTGCTGGCCATCACCATCATCGCGATCTTCTACACCGACGACTTCAGCATCGTCCCGCTGCTCGCCGCGCTGGTGCCGATCGCCCTGTTCGGCCTGCTGGTGCAGCGTCGCCGCACCTGGTGGTGGGCGCTCATCCCGCTCGCCGTGATCGCCTGGACCCTGGTGCACTCCTCCGGAGTGCACGCCACAGTGGCGGGCGTGCTGCTGGGCTTCACCGTGCCGGTGCTCGCCGGCAAGGGCAGCCCCGGCGGTCGCCCGATGCCGGGCCTCGCCGAGCACCTGGAGCACGTGTGGCGGCCGATATCGGCCGGCTTCGCGGTACCGGTCTTCGCGTTCTTCGCCGCTGGGGTGTCCCTGCGGGGCGCGGACCTCGGCGCGGTGATCACCGACCCGATCGTCCTCGGCATCGTGCTCGGCCTCGTCGTCGGCAAGTGCGTCGGCATCCTCGGCTCCACCTTCCTGCTGGCCCGGTTCACCCGGGCCAGCCTGGACGAGGACATCAGCTGGTCGGACCTGCTCGGCGTGTCGTTCCTGGCCGGTATCGGGTTCACCGTGTCGCTGCTCATCGGCGAGCTGGCCTTCGGCTCCGACGGCGGCGAGGGCGACAACGTCAAGGCGGCGGTGCTGGCCGGCTCGTTGATCTCGGCGCTGCTGGCCACCGTCGTGCTGCGGCGGCGCAACAAGGTGTACCGCGCGATCGCCCTCAAGGAGCAGGTCGACCAGGACCAGGACGGTGTGCCGGACGTCTACCAGAAGCCCCGCGGCTGACCGCGTTCCACGCCGCACTCATCGCGGAAACGCCCGGCCGACCCGCTCGGCCGGGCGTTTCGCCTCTCTCGCCCGTCGCCGGAAATCCGCGGTCAGCGCGGTACGCACCAGCAGGCGCAGTGCCACGATCGCCACCAGTACGGCGATCTCCGTCCAGGACTGCTCCCCGGTCAGCCGCAGCAGGCCGGCGGCGAGCAGCATGTCGAGCAGCACCCCCAGGGCCGTCGTACGGGAGCCGGTGGTCAGCAACGCCACCGTCGCCGCGAGTACACCGAGCGCGGTGATGAGGGCGGACAGCAGCATCCTCATCGGTTGTCGACCTGCCGCTGTTCGTGTTCGATCTCGCGTCCCAGCACGTAGTTCAGCACCGTCCGGATGGCCGCGATGGCGGCCAGCTGGCCGATCTGCGCGAAGGTCGGCGACAGCGCGGTCCGCAGGATGTCCGCCGCCAGCTGGAATTCCAGGCCGAGGGTGAGGAAGCGCCCCAGGGACAGCCGGATCCGGGTGAACACGGCGGCGTCGCGGTGGCGCAGCCCGTCGACCACGAACCGCAGCGCGGCCAGCGTCGCACCGACGACGATGACGAACGCGCCGACGAGTTCCACCGCGGTCACCAGCAACTGGTGGCCCCGTTGGAGGATCACCTCGACGTCCACCCCGACGCCTTACCCGGCCTGCCTGCGGGTAGTCGGCACCGGGTCGTACGACGACGGGCCGGTCACCGCAACCGCCGGGCAGGCCGACGGCGGTCAGCGCAACTGGGCCACCGCGTCGATGATCAGCCACCCGCCGCTGATGGCGAAGAGCGTGGCAGCGCCGTACCTGATGGTTCGTTCCGGCAGTTTCCGACCGAGCAGCCGACCGGCGATGATCGCCAACGCGTCCGCCAGGACCATGCCGATCGTCGAGCCGATCCAGGTGCCGAACCAACCGTACTGGGTGGCCAGCGTGATGGTCGCAAGCATCGTCTTGTCGCCCAACTCGGCGAGGAAGAAGGCGACGCCGACGGTGATCACGGCTGATCTGCCGCCGCGGGCGGCACGGCGCTCGTCGTCCTCGGTGAGCCGGTCGCCCCGCAGCGTCCACGCGCCGAAGCCGAGGAAGGCCAGACCTGCCAGCAGCGAGATCCAGCCGGTCGGCAGGGTCGCGCCGAGGCCGTGGCCGATCGCCACCGAGGCGAGGTGCACCACTGTGGTGGCGACGGTGATGCCGATCAGCACCGGCACCGTGCGGTACCTGGTGGCGAAGGCCAGCGCCATGAGCTGGGACTTGTCTCCCAGTTCGGCGACGAAGATGACGCCGAAGCTGATCACCAGCGCGGCGAGGAACCCGTCCATGATGTCCTTCCCGGATCAGACCGGGAGAAGGGTGTGGGGACGCCCTCGACCCGGCCGTAACAGCCTGGGTCGAAGGTCTCGCCCGCCTCGCCGAAACGAGGCCGGGTGGCCGGATGCGTGACGCACCAGTATGTCGACCACGACGTTATGGGCTACTCCCCTTCGCTGCGCCCAGCCTAGCCGATCGTCCGCGCCCGGATCACCGGGGCCCGGCGTGACCGCCGCCGAACCCCGGTGCCGAGCTGATCAGCTCCGCCGCTCGGCGGCGCTCATTCGGCGCGCGCGAGGGTCACCCCGAACAGGCCGTCCGGATCGGTCCAGAACCGCTCGGTGCGGAAACCGGCGGCGGCCAGCTCGCGCGAGATCCCTTCCGGGCGGAACTTCGCCGACACCTCGGTACGCAGGTCCTCACCGACGGCGAAGTCGACGTTCAGGTCGAGCACCGTGACCCGCATGGATCGCTCCGCCCGCAGCCGCATCTCGATCCACTCCTGGTCCGGATTCCAGAGGGCGACATGGGCGAACCCCGCCGGATCGAAGTCGGCGCCGAGTTCCCGGTTGAGCACCCGCAACACATTGCGGTTGAACTCCGCGGTCACCCCTGCCGCGTCGTCGTACGCGGGCACGATCACCGCCGGATCCTTGACCAGGTCGGTACCGACCAGCAGCCAGTCACCCGCCTCCAGCGCGGCCCGCATCCCGGCGACGAACTCCGCCCGCTCCTCCGGCAGCAGGTTGCCGATCGTGCCACCGAGGAAGATCACCAGCCGCCGCCCGCCGGTCGGCAGGTGCGCCAGGTGGCGCGTGAAGTCCCCGACGATGCCACGGACCCGCAGCCCCGGATAGTCGGCGGCGAGGGCGGCGGTGGACCCGGCCAGCGCGCTGACCGACACGTCCAGCGGCACGAACGTACCGAGCCCCCCACGCTGGGTGAAGGCGTCCAGCAGCAGGCGGGTCTTCTCCGAGGAACCGGAACCCAGCTCGATGAGCGTCTTCGCGCCGGTCAGCTCGGCGATCTCTGTCGCCTGCGCGGCCAGGACGGCCCGCTCGGCCCGGGTCGGGTAGTACTCGGGCAGTCGGGTGATCTCGTCGAAGAGTTCGCTGCCCCGGGAGTCGTAGAACCACTTCGGCGGCAGCCACTTCGCCGCGGCGGTCAGCCCCACGCGGACATCCCGACGCAGGCTGCGACTGATGTCCCGGTCGTCGAGGTGGATCTCGAGCGGCTCAGCGCCCATCTGCTGTCCCCTTCCGTCGTGTCTGACACATGCGTGCGGACCCGGGCCTGCTCGGCGGTCCCCCGCCCGGACGCCTCACCACGCCGCCAACGCCTGCTGGCGCAGATCGGTCGCCGTGGCCTGCACGAGCTGCCCGTCGGGCACCTCACGCCAGCCCGGTCCGTCGTCGTGCGGTTCGGAGGCCAGCAGCACCGACGCGGGTGTGGCACGCAGTGACAGGGCGTGCCCGGCCGCGCTGGCGACCACCGTGTGCCCGTCGGTGAGCAGCAGGTTGAGCCGGGAGCCGGGGGCCGCCGCAGCCACCGAGGTCACCGTCTCGGCGACCGCCCGGGCCGGCGCGACACCGGCCCGCAACCGGTCACGGACCAGCGCCCACAGCAGTGCCGAGTCGGTCGTCGCGTCGAGGGTGAGCAGGTCCCGTACGGGTAGCTCGGCGGCGAGCGGGACCATCGAGTCGGGCCAGCCCCGGACCACACCGTTGTGGCTGAACAGCCACCGCCCCTCGGCGAAGGGAGCGGCGGCGGTGTCGACGATCGCCATCCCGACGGTGGCTGAGCGGACGGCGGCCAGCACCGCGCCGGTGGAGGTGACCGCGGCCAGCTCGGCGATGGTCGGGTCGCTCCAGATGGGCTGCGCCCGGCGGTACCGCACCGGCGTCTCGCCGTCCGGGTACCACCCGACGCCGAAGCCGTCGGCGTTGATGGTCCCGCCGCCGCGCATGTCGCGGGGGGCCCAGGACTGGCGTAGCAGCGAGTGCGGCGGGTCGAACAGCAGCTCCCGCAGGGTCACCGGTGGCCCCAGATAGGCCAGGTGTCGGCACATCAGGCGACCGGCTTCCCGGCCGTCACCGATGCGCCTCGTCGGGCCGAACGTCACGGGCGCAGCGGAAGCCGCTGAAGATCTGCCGCCGGATGGGATAGTCCCAGTTTCGGAACGTGCCGCGGCACGCCGCCTGGTCGGTACCGAACGAACCGCCCCGCAGCACCTGGTAGTCGTCGCCGAAGAAGACCTCGGAGTACTCCCGGTAGGGAAAGGCGGCGAAGCCCGGGTAGCCCCGGAACGGGGTGGCGGTCCATTCCCACACGTCGCCGATGAGTTGATGCACGCCGAGCGGCGAGACGCCCGCCGGGTAGGCGCCTACCGGTGCCGGCGACAGGTGCCGCTGGCCCAGGTTGGCGTGCGCGGAGGTCGGATCCTCGTCGCCCCACGGATAGCGCCGGGACCGGCCGGTCGCCGGATCCCACCGGGCGGCCTTCTCCCACTCCGCCTCGGTGGGCAGCCGCTTGCCCGCCCAGGTGGCGTACGCCCGCGCCTCGTGGAAGCAGACGTGCACCACCGGCTCATCGTCGCGGACCCCGTCCCACCTGCCGAACCGCAGGTAGGCCCAGCCGTCTCCGTCCCGCCGCCAGTGCATCGGCGCGCTGAGCCCGGCCTCGCGGCGGTGCCGCCAGCCCGCCTCGGTCCACCAGCGCGGGTCGTCGTATCCCCCGTCCGCGATGAACGCGCGGTACGCACCGTTGGTCACCGGCGCGGCGTCGATGACGTACGCGGGCAGGTCCACCCGGTGGGCGGGGCGCTCGTTGTCCAGGGCCCACGGGTCGGTGTCGGTGCCCATGACGAACGGGCCGGCGGGCACCAGCACCTCGGCGGGCACCCGTACGGTCGGCTCGGGTGGCGGCGGCGCGTGCAACGCCACCGGGCCGGAACGCAACTGGTGGGTGGCGAGCATCGTCTCGTCGTGCTGCTGCTCGTGCTGCACGATCATGCCGAAGGCGAAGCCGTCGGTGACCAGCCGACCGCTGTCGAAGGTGACGCGGTCCAGCAGGTCGTACACCTTCTCCCGGACCGTGGCCACGTACGCCCGGGCCTCCGGCGGCGGCAGCAGCGGCAACGACGGGCGATCCCGACGCGGCTGCTTGAACGCGTCGTACAGGTCGTCGATGTCACACCGGACCGGTTCGCGCCCGCCGACGTCACGCACCAGCCAGAGCTCCTCCTGGTTGCCCACGTGCGCCAGGTCCCACACCAGCGGGGACATCAACGGTGAGTGCTGACGCATCAGGTCGTCGTCGTCCACCGCCTCGGTCAGCATGGCGGTACGGGCGCGGGTACGCGCCAGCTCCGCCGCGATCCGGCCACGCAACCCCTCGGCGTCTCGGTCGGTGCCGATCTCGGTCACGGCTGACTCCTCTCCGCGGCGGCACACCGCCGTCGTAATCCGTGGTCGATCTCCCGGTGCAGGGCCGGCGGCAGTTCCAGCCGCGGGAGCGCGGTCCGGGCCAGGTCGAGCAGACCCGCGGCGGCCCGGGCCAGGGTGGCGTCCCGCAGGCCGTGCCGCGCGGCGCGGCGCCAGCTGTCGGCGGTGGGCGCGGCCACCGCCATCGCCGCGTCGATCGTGTCGGGCCCGCTGAGCAGTGCGCTGAGCACCGCCAACGGCAGGATCCAGTCCCGCCCCGGTTGGGCGTCGAAGTAGCGGATCTCCAGGTAGCCACGCGGACGCACCGGCGGGAAGAGGGTGCTGACGTGGTATTCCAGGTCGTCGAGGCGGGGCGGTCGGTGCAGCGCCCCGTCGACCCAGTCGGCGAAGGTCACGTCCGGCGGAGCTGTCCAGTCCGGACCGTCGCCGCGCACGCAGAGCAGCGGCGCGGCCAGGACGTAGGCCGTCCAGGTGGCGACCGGATCCCGGTCGGCTTCGGCGGGCGTCCAGACCGGGGCGGTGCGGGCGGGATCAATGCGCCACCACGCGCCCATCCGGGCCGACGCCCAGCCGGT
The DNA here is from genome assembly GCF_018070435.1 of Micromonospora sp. C51. Classification (NCBI taxonomy): domain Bacteria; kingdom Bacillati; phylum Actinomycetota; class Actinomycetes; order Micromonosporales; family Micromonosporaceae; genus Micromonospora; species Micromonospora sp. C51. Next base: position 239,959 of record NZ_JAGPXQ010000004.1, read on the forward strand.
GTCACGGCCGGCGTGTCGGTTGGCGGTGGCGAAGGCGGCGAGCAGGGACGGCCCGACCGCGTGTACCAGTTGCCAACGGACCGGGAGTTGCTCAGGCTGCCCGGCGTCGAGACAGATCTGCAGGCCGGCGGTGCTGTACATCATCGTCCGCCCGTCGGGCCCGCGACGGTCGAAGACCTGGCGCATCGCGCGGTAGCGGGGGGTGTCGATCACCGGCCGGGGGCGTCGGTACGGGTCGATGCCGGCCCGGCCGAGAGTCAAGCCGGCGGCGTCCAACAGTCTGGTGGCCTGCTCCACGTCGGACTGGGTGGCCTCGATCAGCTCGGCGACGCAGGCTCGCGGTGGGGTGGAGATCTCCAGTTGCCCGCCCGGCTCGACGGTCATCACGCCGCCCCGGAGCAGGTGCAGGGCGGGGCTGGTCGGGTCCAGCGTGGTGGGGCCGTACGGCCCCAGTGCCGCGCGCAGCCGCGCGGCGTCGACGGGGCGAACCGGATCGACGGCGTCGTGGACCGTCCATTCCAGCTCGACGCCGGTGAGGGTGGGTGGACCGGTCTTGAAGCAGATCCGGGCGAGGTGCCGGGCCGCGGCGGCACGGTCCCGCAGCACCGGGATCCGGTCCACCTCCGGTGACATCACCATGCGTGGCTCCTTCCCGATCGATCCGCCGCCACGGTAGCCCACCCCGGTGACATCAAATCCGGGTGAACCTGAACGGCACGGTGCCGGCGCATCAGCTCCGGACGCCTGGCATGTCGCCTTCGGTGGCAGGTTGACGAGGCGATTCACCCGGGTCCGGTCTCGGCAGCTCCGCCACCATCTGTGTAGCAGGGGCCAACCGTCCGTCGAACGGATTTCACGATTCGGTCAAATTCGGCTCGCGCGGAAGAGGTTTCGTCTTCGCGCGGACCGCCGGACCGCCCCACCGCCGGACCGCCCGACCGAGGTGTCCGGTGGGACTCAGTCGGCGGCGCTTCCGGTCGGCGCCGGGTCGTCCCGCAGGCCGTGGCAGTACTCCTCGACGTGTTCCGCGCCGCCGGCCGCGACCACCAGCTCCTCGAAGGCCGGCGTACGCAGCGCCTTCTCCCGCTGCCGTTCCGACTTGGCCAGATAGGCCCGACAGAGGCCCGCACGGTCCGTGGTGTTGTCCGAGTTTCCGGGGCCGACGTTCCCGCTGGCCCCCGGGCTCGGCGTCGCCGAGGCGCCCGGTGGCCGCACCGACGTGCTCGGCGACAGCGCAGGTGGGGAGGTCGGGGCTGCGGTGGCCGCACCGGTGGGCACGGCCTCCCCGGGAGGGGTCGCGTCGATGGTGGGTGCCGGCGCGGCGGGGCTGGTGACAACCGGCGGCAGGGCCGGACCGGAGCCGTCCAGGCCGGCCGCTGCCAGGGCGACGCCCGCAGTGGCGGTGACCGCCAGCCCGGCGACCCAGGCCACCACGCCGACAGTGAACCGGCGCCGTCGTCGCCGGGGCGTCGACCCCGCCGTCCCAGGTTGGCGGGCGGCGCGGAACGCCGCGACGGCAGCCTCCTCGCCGGCCAGTTCCCGCTCCCGCGCCGGACCGGCAGCGGCCCGCAACAGGTCGGCGAGCGGGCCGGTCGGAGCCGGCGCCGTCCGCGTGGGTCGGGCGTGCGGTGCGGCGTCCAGTAGCCGCTCGTGGTCGCCGCGTCGCGACCGGCTCAGCATCACTCGCAGTCCGCGCATGTCAGCCGTCCACCGGTTCGGCCTGCGGCGGCAGGCCGGCTCGTCGCTGGGCCCGGATGTCGGCCCCGGTCGGGACGTCGTCGAGTGCGGTGCTCGCAGCTCGCTGGTCCAGCAGCACGGCCAGCCGGCGCAGGCCACGGTGGGCGGCGGTACGCACCGCGCCGGCCCGACGGCCGAGCACCCGCCCGGCGGTCTCGGCATCGAGCCCGATCACGGCGCGCAGCAGGACCGCCTCGGCCTCCCGGGGCGGCAGGCTGGCGATCATCGCGAGCGCGGCCTCGGTGCCGAGACTCTCGCCCGCCCGTTCGGCGGTGTCCGCATCCCCGGCCAACTCGCTGAGTTCCTGCACGGGCACTGACACGGCGGGGCGACGGCGCTGCCGGCGCAGGTGGTCCATGGCCCGGTTCCTGGCGATGGTGACGGCCCAGGCACGAAACTCGCCGCCGGTGAAGGTGGGCAGGTCGCGGGCCACCTGCAGCCAGGTCTCCGACGCGACGTCCTCCGCGTCCGCACCGACCAGGGCGGTCAGGTAGCGCAGCAGCCCGGGCTGAAGGTTGCGGTAGAGGTGACGGAAGGCGTCCTCGTCACCAGCGCGGGCGGCCGTCACCAACGGGTCCAGTTCACCGGTCACGGTCGCACCGCCGACCCAGCGGCCGATGTTGGGAGGCCCACCGAGCGGCGGCGCGCGTCGACTCGGCCCACTCCGCGTCCCGGACCTCGCTCCGCACCCCACCCCCGTCAACCTGAACGAACCGGGCTCGTGCGGCCCGGTAGCGGATTCTTGCCGACAACGCCGAGGACCACAACCTGACCGCGCGTCAGTCCCAGCCGGCCGGGGTGGGGTTGACGTTTCGAAGCGCCGTCGCCGCCGGACAGGATGTGCCGGGTACACCCGCAGTGAGAATTGTCTACCTGCGCAACCGCGGTTCGCCGTAACGCGGCGAGGGCCCAGGACGCTGCGGACAGGCGGACCGGACCGACGCCGGCGACAATGTGGCGCCCTGTGCCGTCATGGTCACCCTGGGACAACCGTGGTCCCCGGTCGACGGCTCCGTCGATTCGGACTACGGGTCGGCCATCGGTTCGGCCCGACCCGCCGACGCGCCGTTCGCGCTCGCTGTGGGTACGGTAATGCCGTGTTGTCTTCGGAGGTCGTACTCAGCGGTCGGTACCGCTTGGACGAGCGTGTCGCCACGGGCGGCATGGGCGACGTCTGGCGGGCGACCGACCTGATCCTCGGACGGCAGGTCGCGGTCAAGGTACTGCTGCCCTCGCTCGTCTCCGACCCCGATTTCATCGCCCGGTTCCGCGCCGAGGCGCGGATCATGGCGGCGCTGCGGCACCCGGGAATCGTGCAGGTCTACGACTGTGGTGAGGACGATCTGCCCGACGGCGGCCGGGCCGACTACCTGGTCATGGAGTTCGTCACCGGTCAGCCGCTGTCCAAGCGGATCGAGGCCGAGGGCCGCCTGGACGTCGGCCTGACCATGTCGGTGGTGGCACAGGCGGCCCAGGCGTTACACGCCGCGCACGTCGGCGGGATCGTGCACCGCGACGTCAAACCGAGCAACCTGCTGATCCAGGAGGACGGCACGGTCGTCCTGGTCGACTTCGGCGTGGCCCGTTCGACGAACGTCACCAGCATCACCAGCACGAACGCCGTGCCGGGCACCGCTCTGTACATGGCTCCCGAGCAGGCCGCCGGGCGGCCGGTCTCCGGTGCGACGGACCTGTACGCGCTCGGTGCCGTCGCCTACTGCTGCCTGACCGGCAGTCCGCCGTTCACCGGCGACAACCCGCTCCAGGTCGCCGTCCGGCATCTCGACGACCCGCCACCGGAACTGCCCCACGACATCCCGGAAGCGGTGCGGGTGCTGGTCGACCGGGCTCTGGCCAAGGACCCGGTCGACCGGTTCAGCAGCGCGGCGGCGATGGCGGAGGCGGCACGGGCAGCCGTCTCCGAGGGCTCTCTGCCCACCACGGTGGTCCCGGCGGCCACGGCGCTGCGCGACGCCGGGCCGGACACGCGCACCGGACTGCCGGTGGTCGACGCACCGCCGCCGGGCCGTCGGCGTCGCGGCAAGCTGGTGGGCGCGCTGACCGCCGTGCTGGTCGGGATGACGGCGCTCGGCGCGGCGCTCGGCGCCACCCAGGAGGCGAACACCCCGGCGGTCAAGCTGCCGACCACCGCACCGACCGTGGAGTCCACCGACGAGGAAGCGGCGCCACCGAGCCCGCAGGAGAGCGCACCGGCGCAGGCGCCGTCGCTGCGTCCGGCCGGTTCGACGACCCGGCCGAGCGAGTCTCCGTCGCCTGAGCCGTCCTCGCCGCAGCCCAGCGAGTCGAGCGAACCCGCGTCGCCGGAGCCGACCGCGTCCAGCCCCGATCCGGAGCCGACGGATACGCCCAGCAGCCCGGCGTCGTCGACTCCCACCACGCCGTCCACGCCCACCACGCCGCCGGACGGTGAGCCGCCGGGCAGCGGCGAGGGCGAGAGCTGAGTCTCACCGGCCTCGACCTTTCTAAATCCCCGAAACGGACGTACGGCACCACACTGCGCTCTAGGCTCCTCACCAGCAGTTATCTCCTACTGTTCGGGAGTTCGGGTGAGCGTGGAGAAGTTGGTCGTCGTCGGCCAGGGTTACGTCGGTCTGCCGTTGGCGATGCAGGCCGTCGAGGCCGGTCTGGACGTGGTCGGCCTCGACGTCGACGCCGACCGGATCAAGCGCCTCGCCTCGGGCGAGTCGTTCGTGTCGGACATTCCCGCCGACCGGCTCGGCCGTGCGCTGGCCACCGGTCGGTACCGCCCGAGCACCGAGTACGCCGATGCCAAGGACTTCGACATCTGCGTCATCACCGTGCCCACTCCGCTTCGTGACGGCACCCCCGACCTGAGCTTCGTGGAGCAGGCAGGTACGGGGATCGGACCGTACCTGCGGCCCGGCTGCACGGTGGTCCTGGAATCCACCACCTACCCCGGCACCACCGAGGAGCTGCTCCGACCGCTGTTGGAGGCGGCCAGCGGGCTGCGCAGCCCCGGGGACTTCCACCTCGGGTACAGCCCCGAGCGGATCGACCCGGGCAACCCGACCTGGCGGCTGGCCAACACCCCCAAGGTGGTTTCCGGGGTGGACACGGCCGCGCTGACCCGGATCGACTCGTTCTACCGGCGACTCGTGGAGCGGACGGTGCCGGTGGACTCGACCCGGGTCGCCGAGCTGACCAAACTCATCGAGAACACCTTCCGGCAGGTCAACATAGCCCTGGTCAACGAGCTGACGATGCTCTCGCACCAGTTGGACATCGACGTGTGGCAGGCCATCGAGGCGGCCGAGACGAAGCCGTTCGGATTCATGCCGTTCCGGCCCGGGCCCGGCGTCGGCGGGCACTGCCTGCCGATCGACCCCTGCTACCTCTCCTGGCAGGTCAAGCGCCGCCTCGGCCGGCAGTTCCGGTTCATCGAGCTGGCCAACGACGTCAACCACGAGATGCCCGAACACGTGGCGCAGCGGGTGATGGCCGGGCTGAACCGCTCCGGCCGGGCGGTCAAGGATGCCCGGCTGCTGCTGCTCGGGCTGGCGTACAAGCGCAACACCGGTGACATGCGCGACTCGCCGGCTGTGGAGGTCGCCCGGCGGCTGCGGGAACTCGGCGCCGAGGTCCGGGCGGTCGAGCCGTACGCCGAGGCGCACCACCTGCCCGACGGGGTGCTGACGGTGAGCCTGACCGAACGCGAGCTGCGCGAGGCCGACGGTGTCGTGGTGGTCACCGACCACGACGTGTTCGACTACGACCTCGTGGTCCGGCACGCCCGATACGTCTTCGACACCCGCAACCGCTGCGTCGGCCCCACCGTGGAACGCCTCTGATCAGCCGTACAGGGAAGCGGTCAGGACGGCAGCAGGTCGCGCATCCGGGCGATCTCGACGGACTGCTCGCTGGCCACGGAGGTGGCGAACTGCTCCACGGTCAGGTCGACCCCCACCTTCAGCACGTCGGTCGCCATCACCACGGCACCCTCGTGGTGATCGGTCATCATCCGCACGAAGAGGCGGTCGAACTCGGCACCCCGGGCGGCGGCGAGCCGGCGCATCGCCTCTGCCGACTGCATGCCTCGCATCGTGGCGTGGTCGTGCCCGTCGACACCGGCGGAGAGGCCCCGCGCGGTCAGCCAGGCCCGCAGCACGCCGATCTCCGGACCCTGGCTGGCTCGGATCCGGTCGGCGAGGGCACGCACCTGCGGCGCGGCGGACCGGTCGGTGGCCAGCTCGGCCATCTCCAGCGCCTGCTCGTGGTGCGGGATCATCATCCGGACGAACCAGGTGTCCAGCCCGTTGTAGCGCGGCGGCGCGTCGTCGCGGACCTCGTCGGCGGGGCGTTCGACGGCTTCCTCACCGGGACGACCCGGCACGATGACCGGTGGCGCGGAGGCGTCCACCGGGGCCGGCGCGGGGCTGGCGGTGGCGGACGCGGTGGCGGCTGCCGGGGCCGGATCGTCCGATGCGGACACTCCCCGCAACGCGAAGGCTCCGGCGGCCAGCGCCACGGCAACCGATGTGACGGCGGCGAGTAGCCTTCCGCGTCGGGCGGTCATGCCACACCTCCTCCGGGTCGAGGTCGCTGCGATCGTAACCATTCACATTGGACGTAGAATGTGAGCTGGATCACATCGACGAATCTCATCTACGAGTAGGGTACGGCCAACGTCACTACCCTCTCGAAGGGCGTCGCCGATGGTCGGATTGACCCTGCCACGGGGGCGGCAACTGCGTATCGTCAGTGTGGCCGCCACCGGGCTCCTCCTCGCCAGCATCGCCGTTGCCTCGCCCGGCAACGCACAGACGGTCTCGTCGGCGGCCAGCGAGTCCGCCGCAGCCGTCCAGGCACCGCTCGGTGTCGACGAAATTGCCAGCAGCCCCAACCTCAAACTGATCGCCAACCTGCCGAAGCAGGCGCCCTTCGACACCACCGCGGCGCTCGGCACCGACATCGCCTTCCAGGGCAGGTACGCCTTCGTCGGCAACTACGACGGCTTCGTCATCTACGACGTCGCCAAGCCGAGCAAGCCGAAGATCGTCTCCCAGGTGCTCTGCCCGGGCGCGCAGAACGACGTCTCCGTCTACGGTGACCTGCTCTTCCTGTCGACGGACTCGTCCCGCAACGACGACTCGTGCAGCAGCACCTCCCAGTCCGCCACGAACAAGGAATCGTGGGAGGGCATCAAGATCTTCGACATCAAGCACAAGGCCAGCCCGCGGTACGTCAAGGCGGTCGAGACGGCCTGCGGCTCACACACCCACACGCTGGTACCGGCGAAGGACAAGAAGTCGGTCTACCTGTACGTCTCCTCGTACAGCCCGAACGCCGCCTTCCCGGACTGCCAGCCGCCGCACGACTCGATAAGCATCGTCAAGGTGCCGCTGAAGAAGCCGACCGACGCGGCCGTGGTCGCCACGCCGAACCTCTTCCCCGACGGTGGTTACCAGGGTCGTACCGGCGGCTCGGCGACCACGGGCTGCCACGACATCACCGCGTACCCGACGAAGGACCTCGCCGCCGGCGCCTGCATGGGTGACGGGGTGCTGCTGGACATCAGCAAGCGGGAGGCGCCGCGGGTGCTGCACACCGTGCGGGACACCACCAACTTCGCGTTCTGGCACTCGGCCACCTTCAACAACCGTGGCACCAAGGTCGTCTTCACCGACGAGCTGGGCGGTGGCGGCGGCGCCACCTGCAACGAGACCGTCGGCCCGGAGCGTGGCGCCAACGCCATCTACGACATCACCGGTCGGGGTGACCAGCGGAAGCTGGAGTTCCGCAGCTACTACAAGATCCCCCGCACCAACGGCGACACCGAGAACTGCGTGGCCCACAACGGCTCGCTCATCCCCGTCCTCGGCAAGGACATCATGGTCCAGGCCTGGTACCAGGGCGGCGTCTCGGTGTGGGACTTCACCAACTCCCGCAAGCCGAAGGAGATCGGCTACTGGGAGCGCGGCCCGCTGTCGGACAGCCAGCTGATCGTGGGCGGCTCCTGGTCGGCCTACTACTACAACGGGCACATCTACTCCTCCGACATCCAGAAGGGGCTCGACGTGCTGGCGCTCAACGACTGGCGGACGTGGACGGCCAAGCTGGCCCACTTCCGCGAGCTGAACGTCCAGACTCAGCCCAGCTACCTGAGCTGGTAGGACCAGCGCACCGACCGGGCCCGGTCACCCCCGTACGGGTGGCCGGGCCCGACCGCGTAACAGCCGCATCGATTGTCGCGTTTCCTCCCGCCTGTCCCGGGTACCACGTCCGTCACGCAGGGAAGGGGTGTGAGATGACGCGCAACGAGTACCACGTGGTGCCCGACGGCGCCGGCTGGAAGGTCGAGCAGGGCAGCACCGTCGTCGGGACGTACGACACGAAGCAGCGGGCGGTAGAGGCCGGGCGCGTGACGGCACACGGCAACGAGCCCAGCCAGCTCGTGGTGCACACGGCCGACGGCAAGATCGAGACCGAGTACACCTACCAGGACGACCCGTACCCGCCCGCCGGCTGACCGGGCGACACCCAGCGGCGGCCTGTCGACACCATCCACCCCGGGTGCTGTCGACAGGCCGCCGTCGCGGGTCGCCGTCGCCAGCGTCCCCCACCGCCGCCGCGGCACCGCTGCCGCCGCCGTCCGTGCCGGCCGTCACCTGCGACGACACTGAGACCGGCGGGGTACGCCGGGCGTGTCAGGATGGCCGACCGTGACGACTGCCGGGGCTGCCCCGCCCGCCCCGATCCGACCGCCCGGCCGCCGACCCCACCCGCTCGACGCGATCGCCGTCCTGCTCGCCGTCGTCGGGGCCGGTTGCGTCGCGACCGGGCTGTTGCCCCGCCCCGAGGCCGCCGCTACCCTCGGCCGGATCCTGCCGCTGCTGCTCTTCCTCGGCACCGTGGTGGTCCTCGCCGAACTGACCGCGGCCGCCGGCGTCTTCGACGTGCTCGCCACCCGGCTGGCCGTGGCCGCCGGCGGCAGCTGGCCCGCGCTGTTCGCACTCTGCGTCGGCTTCGCCGCGGTGACCACCGTCGTGCTCAACCTGGACACCACCGCCGTGCTGCTCACCCCGGTGCTGCTTACCCTGGCGGCCACCCTGCGCACCGCGGTGGCGCCGCTGGCGGTCACCACCGTCTGGCTGGCGAACACGGCCAGCCTGCTGCTGCCGGTGTCCAACCTGACCAACCTGCTCGCCGCGGACCGGATCGGCCTGGACCCGCTCACGTACGCGAGCCTGATGTGGCTGCCGCAACTGGCCGTGCTCGCGGTCACCACGGTGCTGCTCTGGTACTGCTGGTGGCGGCCGGCCCGGCCGCCCGGCAACCGGTTCCCGGCGCCGGCGGCGCACCGCCCGCCCGACGGGGTGCTGTACCGCACCGCGCTCGCCGGCTGCCTGCTCTTCGTCGGCGCGATCCTGGCCGGCGTACCGGTCGGCCTCGGCTCGACGGTCGCCGCCGGTCTGCTGGTGCTCGCTTTCGCGCTCCGCTCGCCCCGCACGCTGCGGTACGCGCTGGCCCCCTGGCGGTTGCTGCTCTTCGTCACCGGGTTGTTCCTGGTGATCCAGACCATCGGTCGGCACGGGTTGAACGACCTGGTGGCCGGGCTGATCGGGCCGGACGGCGGGGTGCTCGGCGCGCTGCGCGCGGGTGGTACCGGCGCCCTGCTGGCCAATCTGGTGAACAACCTGCCGGCCTATCTGGCCGGCGAGGTGGTGCTGCCGGCCGGGGAACGGCAGCGACTGCTGGCGCTCCTGATCGGCACCAACGTGGGACCGCTGGCGCTGCCCTGGGCGTCGCTGGCGACGCTGCTGTGGCTGGAACGATGCCGGGCCGCCCGGGTCCGGGTGCCGGTGGCCCGGTTCCTGGTGACCAGCGCCGTGGTCGCGGTGCTCGGCACCCTCGCCGCGGTCGGTGCCCTGCTGCTCACCGGCTGACCCTGATCGGGGTGGAGCGGCGTGGCCGGTCAGCCGGCCACGCCGCTCGGCTCAGGCCCGACGCACCGGTAGCTGCAACTCGGTGATCCCCTTGTCGGCCTCCTCGGGCCAGTACTCCACGTAGAGTTCGCGCGCGTAGCCGTCCGTCCGCCAGTCGTTCTCCTCGATCCAGCGGGCCAGCACCTGCAGGCTGCGGTCGGCCGTGTCCATCGGGCCGTGGTGGATCGTCGTCGCCGCCGTGATCGCCGGCAGTTCCACCACGGTGATGCCACCGACCGCTTCCCGGCCGCCCTCGATCCCCACCCCGGCGTGCACGACGACGCCGTCGCCGTCGGCGGCCTGGTCGTACCAGGCCACCGCCGGACCGGCCGGGTTGACCCCGGCGGCCTCCAGCCGGCGGAAGAGCTCCGGGTAGAGCGGCGTCAGTACCGGACCGATGTCCGCGGGGTCGTAGCTGCGGGCGACGGCACTCAGCTCCGCGACCCGGATCGACGGCACCTGCTTGAGCACGACATCCTGGCTGGTCATCCGACCCTCCGTCTCGATCATGTGGAGCCTCGCCTCGACGCTGGACAGTCGGGCGGTGTCCGCCGCCACCTGGGCCGCCAACTGGGCCCGACGCAGCCGCAGCATGCCTCGCAGCTCGACCAGGTCGACCGCCTCGTCGAGGATCGCCCGCACCTGGGCCAGGGTCAGGCCCAGCTCCTTCAGGGCGATCACCCGGTTGAGCCGACCCAGCTGGGCGGCGGTGTAGTAGCGGTAGCCGCTGTGCGGATCGACGGCGGCCGGCGGTAGCAGCCCGATGCTGTCGTAGTGCCGCAGCATCCGGACCGACACCCGGCCCAGGCTGGCGAAGTCTCCGATAGTGAACATGGCTCCCCCACGATCGGCGCTGACACCGTGTCAGAGTCAATCCTGGGCCACCACGGCCGACAACATCTCAGCCGGGAAGCGGGGCCTCGTCGCCGCGGTTGCGACGTGGGGACACCAGCCGGCGCATGATCGGGGTGGCGTTCCACTTCGCCGCACCGACCAGGTCCCGGGCGTGTTCGAGCACCGTGTAGTCGGGCCTCGCCCGACCGGCGGCGAGCGCGGCGTCCAGGTCGTTACCGCAGCGCATCAGCACGCTGTCGAAGTCACGGCGGACCGGCTCCAGCAGGTGGTAGCCGAACGAGCGGTGCAGGCGGGCGAAGAGCGGCTTGTACAACCGGGCCCGCTCGTGCAGCCCGGAGGAGTACGACATGGGGTTCTTCGGCCGACGTCGGATGTAGTCGGGCAGCACGTCGGCGAAGGCCCGCCGGACGATCCACTTCTCCTGGCCGGCACGTAGCTTCAAATCGATCGGCAAGCGCATCGCCAACTCGACAAGCGCGAGGTCGAGGAAGGGCACCCGGGCCTCGACGCCGAAGGCCATGCTGGTCCGGTCCACCCGCTGGAGCTCGGTCCGACACAGGTTGCGGATTTTGTGCAGGAAGAGTCGCCGGGACGCCTCCGGACCGACCTCGTGGTACATGGGGTAGCCGCCGAACAGCTCGTCCGAGCCGTCTCCGGTGAGGACCACCTTGACACCCAACTCCCGCAGCCGCCGGAAGATCGGCACGGAGACGACAGCGTTGATGATGTCGCCGTACTCGGTCAGCTCGGAGATCCGGATCGCCTCCCGTACGTCGGCGAGCCGGATGTCGCGCGGGCGCAGCTCCACCACCTCGTGTGCCACGCCGAGATCCCTGGCCAACCGCCGGGCGTACACCAGGTCCGGGCTCTCCGGCACCCCGACGGTGACGGCGACGCAGTCCGGGTGCAGCTGAGCCGCGTGCAGCAGCGCCAGCGAGCTGTCCAGCCCGCCGGAGAGCACCACGCCCACCGTCAGATCGGTGTCCAGCCGCACCCGGAGACTGTCGGTGAGGGCGGCACGGACGAGCAGGGCGGCCTCGTCCGGGTCCGCCACCACCGGCCGGCCCGCGCCGAGGGCGAGCAGGTCCACGTACGGTCGCAGCTGCGGGTGACCGTCGGCGTCGGCCCAACCGTGGTGCCCCGGCGGCACCTCGCGCACCGGCGCGCCCAGCCGGACCAGCGCCTTGACCTCACTGGCGAGGTGCAGGCACCCCGGTGTCCGTGCCCAGTACAGGGGCTTCACGCCGAGCGGATCCCGGACCAGGTACGCGCGTCCGGTGGCCCGTTCCACCACGACGAAGGCGTACTCGCCCCGCAACCGGGTCACCACCTGCTCGCCCCAGTGTTCGAACCCCGCGAGCACCACCTCGGTGTCGCTGGCGCTGCGGAACCGGTGACCGAGGGCGGTCAGCTCCGCCCGCAGTTCATGGTGGTTGAAGACCTCGCCGTTGTAGCAGAGCAGCCACCGCTCGTCGGCGGAGACCCAGGGCTGCACGGCGCGCTCACGATCCACCACCCGCAACCGCCGGGTGCCGGCGAGCAGACCGCTCTCGTGTCGGGTCTCGGTCACCTCGCCCCGTGGCGCGAGCGTGCCGAGCATCCGCCGGAAGATCGCCGGGTCCGCCTCCGGGCCGATGCTGAGCATGATCCCGCACACGGTCAGCTCCCCATCTCGGCTTCGTACGCCCGGCGCAGCCGCAGCGTCGCCGACGGCGCGAGGCAGATGTGCCACGCCTGGCCCTCGTCCACCACGTTGATCTCGCCCGACCGTTGCCGGTGCAGCAGCAGCCCGGCCAGGGTGTCCCGGACCCCGAAGCGGCGGTACCACTCCATCTCCACGTCCACCGCCCAGCCCAGGCAGTGGCCGCTGGGCACCATGGCGGCGTACCCGAGGCGGCGCAACCGGTACTGGTGTTCGGCGCTGCGGACCAGGCTGGTCACCCACAGCGGCGGGGTGCCCGCCGGGGTGGCCGCGGCGAACTCGCGACCGATGTCGTTGAGGAGGGCGATCACCTCACGGCGGGACCGGCGGAACAGCAACCCGGCGGTGCGCGGCGTGGCGTCGGGCAGCACCCGGCGGCGCAGCGCGCGTACGCCCCGGCCGACGACCGTGCGGGGCTGCTCGGTGTACTGGAACCGCAGCAGCCCTCGCCGCCGCAACCACTCCAGGTCGACCAGTTCGGCGCTGTGGTCGACCTCCGCGTCGGTGAGGAACGTGGCGGCGTCGCGCCACCACATCACGTCGATGCGGGACAGCAGGTAGATGCGCACCAGTGCGGCCAGGTCGGCGGCGGAACTGCGCTCGTTCGGCTGGTACCGGGCCATCTCGAGCAGGAGGGTCTCGCGGGCTCCGATCAGCCCCTGGGAGGTGGCGTCGAGCACCTGCATGATGGCCGGTTCCCGCAGCCGCTGGTCGATCAGCACCTGACGAGCCTTCGCGCTGCTCACCCCGGCGAGCGCGCTCACCTCGACCAACAGTTCGGCCACGGCGTCGCGGTAGGCCGCCAGGTCGGGCGGGGCCGCGGTGACCGGGCGCACGGTGCCCGGTGGGCGTCGGCGGGCCGGGGTGACGGGGAGACCGGGTCGGTGTCCCGGGCTTCGGCTGGGCACTCGCATGATCGGTCCTCTCTGCCGCCGTGACGGTCGCCTGTGACAGAAAGTAACTACACCAATCCGGATGAGTACGAGTAATACTCCTGTATCCCCCTAAGGCGTGGCAGACCACGCGGCCGGCGCGTGCCGCCCGGACGGTACACGGACCGGGCGGCGTCGCTGTACCATTCGGTACAACGACCGTGCTGCGGGGTGCGGTCGACGGACGGGAGGGACGGTCGATGCCGACCATCACCCTGACCGCGGGGACGATCGACTACACCGACACCGGCGGCGACGGGCCGGTCCTGGTGCTGCTGCACGGTGTGAACATGGACGCGAGCCTGTGGCGTCGGGTGGTCGCCGAACTCGGTCCGACCGTGCGCTGCGTCTGCCCTACCCTGCCGCTCGGCAGCCACCGAAGACCGATGGACCGGCCGGAACTGGTCACCCACCGGGGCGTCGCCGCCCTCGTCGGGGAACTGCTCGACGCGCTGGATCTGCGCGAGGTGACCCTGGTCGCCAACGACTGGGGTGGCATCCAGTTTCTCGTGGCCGACGGTCCGACCGACCGGATCGCCGGTCTGGCGCTGGTCGCCTGCGAGGCGTTCGACAACTTCCCGCCCGGAAAGCCGGGCAAGGCGGTGGCGATGAGCGCACGACTTCCCGGTGCGCTGTGGCTGTCGATGCAGCTTCAACGGTTCGGCTGGTTCCGGCGCGCCCCCGGCGCCTGGGGGTGGATGAGCAAGTACCCGATCCCCGACGAGGTGATGGACGCCTGGTTCCGACCGGCGCGGCAGGACCGGGCGATCCGACGGGACCTACGCACCTTCGCGCTGTCCACCCCGCCGAAGGCGGAACTGCGGGCCCTGCCGAACCGGTTGGCGTCATTCGACCGCCCGGTCCTCGTGGCCTGGGCCCGCGAGGACAAGCTCATGCCCCCGTCGCACGGGCCCCGACTGGCGGCGCTGTTTCCCCGGGGCCGACTGATCGAGATCGACGACAGTTACACCCTGGTGCCGGCGGACCAGCCCCGCCGGCTCGCGGCGGAACTCGCTCGGTTCGTCACGACCGAGGTGCGCGGGCCGCACCCCTGAACCCGTTCGTTGCCCCGGACGCACCGTACGCGTCGCCGCGTCGCCGCCGTCAGAGCGTCACCTGGCCCGGCTGATCGGCCGGGTGGAACGCAGGAAGGCCGCCATGGTGGCGTCCGCCGTCGCCCGGTCGCCGGTGAGCGCCAACTCGAACAGGACGCCCCGGGTCATCGCCATCGCCATCCGCGCCTGGATCCGCGCCTGCGCGGGCGGGTGGCCCACCTCCTCGAAGAACCAGCCGAGCCGGTCGGTCCAGAAGGTGATCCAGGTGCGCAAGGCGCTGGCCCAGGCGTGCCCCTGCATCGCCGCCGCCGACATCTCGAAGAACAGCGGCGCGAACGCCCGATCGTCGGCGAGCCGGACCCAGAAACGCCAGGCGCCGTCGTACGGGTCATCGACCGCCTCGCGCAGCAGCGAGTCGAGCAGTTCCTGCTGGTCCCGCCAGACGGCCTCGACCATCGCGGTGAGCAGCCCATCGCGGGAGCCGAAGTGGTAGATCAGCATCCGGTGGCTGGTCCCGATCTCGGCCGCGAGCGTACGCAGGCTGGTGTCGCCGACACCGTTGGCGGCGAAGTACGCGATCACCCGTCGCAGGAGGGCCTCCTGCGGACCGCCGACCGGCGCGGTGACTGTCACGACCCGATGCTAGTGCGGTGTCCAGGAACGGTGGCGGTGTCGCGGCGAGGTCCGCACGGCGATCCGCCTCCCGCGATGCCGGACAGCCGTCGACGAGACGGCAACGTCCGTGGTGGTACCGCCCTCGGCGACGCCGCGCACATGTTCGGGTGGTCGCCGCAGCAGTTCGGGGGAGGTGATGAAAGGCTTGACCCATGAGTTCCACGCCCGTACTGCCCGACCCGTCCGCCGAGCCGCCCGCCTTCACGGAACTCGGCCTACGACCCGAACTGCTCGCCGCGCTCGCCGGGCTCGGGTACGAGGAGCCCACGCCGATCCAACGGGAGGCGATCCCACCGCTGCTGAGCGGCCGGGATCTGCTCGGGCAGGCGGCGACGGGAACGGGCAAGACGGCGGCGTTCGCCCTGCCGCTGTTGCAGCGGATGCCCGACGACCGGGCGGGGGACGACCCGCACGCGCTGGTGCTGGTGCCGACCCGGGAACTCGCGGTGCAGGTCTCCGAGGCGTTCCACCGCTACGGCAAGGACCTCGGTGCGCGGGTGTTACCGATCTACGGTGGGCAGCCGATCGGTCGACAGTTGCGGGCGCTGGACGCCGGCATCGACGTCGTGGTGGCCACTCCCGGTCGTGCGCTGGACCACATCGCCCGGGGCACGCTGCGGCTGGGCAATCTCGCCACGGTCGTGCTGGACGAGGCCGACGAGATGCTCGACATGGGCTTCGCCGAGGACATCGAGGCGATCCTGGAACACACCCCCGAGCAGCGGCAGACGGTGCTGTTCTCGGCCACCATGCCGGCGCGTATCGACGGGATGGCCCGAGCGCACCTGACCGATCCGGTGCGCATCCTGATCGCCCGCGAGCAGCCGGTGGCCGGTGAGGCGCCCCGGGTACGGCAGAGCGCGTACCTGGTGGCGCGGGCGCACAAACCAGCGGCGCTGGGGCGGGTGCTGGACGTCGAGTCGCCCACCGCGGCGATCGTGTTCTGCCGCAGCCGGGAGGAGGTGGACCGGCTCACCGAGACGATGAACGGTCGCGGTTACCGGGCGGAGGCGCTGCACGGCGGCATGAGCCAGGAGCAGCGGGACCGGGTGATGGGGCGGCTACGCGCCGGCACCGCCGATCTGCTGGTCGCCACCGACGTGGCGGCCCGTGGGCTCGACGTCGAGCAGCTCAGCCACGTGGTCAACTTCGACGTGCCGTCGGCACCTGAGTCGTACGTGCACCGCATCGGTCGGGTGGGCCGAGCCGGCCGGGAGGGGGTGGCGATCACCCTGGCCGAGCCCCGGGAACACCGGATGCTCAAGACCATCGAGCGGGTCACCGGGCAGCGGATCACCATCGACAAGATCCCCACGGTCGCCGATCTACGGACCCGTCGGCTGGAGCTGACCCAGGCCGCGCTGCGGGAAAGCCTGCTGGAGGACGACCTGGACCCGTTCCGGGTGATCGTCGAGACGCTCAGCGACGAGTTCGACCTGATGGAGGTGGCGCTCGCCGCCGTGAAGCTGGCCCACGAGGCGACGCTGCCCGGTTCCGACGAGGCCGAGGAGGAGATCCCGCAGGTCGCGGTCCGCCCGCCTCGGGAGGGCCGGTCGGCGGGGTACGAGGGCCGGGGCGAGCGCCGACCGGCGCGGCCCCGCACCGCCGGCACCACCCAGGTCTTCATCGGGGTGGGCCGGCGGGCCGGGGTGCGCCCGCAGGATCTGGTGGGCGCGATCACCGGGGAGACCGGGGTCCGGGGCCGGGACATCGGCTCGATCGAGATAGCTGATCGCTTCTCCCTGGTCGAAGTGCCTCTCGACGTCGCCGACGAGGTCATCGCCGGGCTGCGCGGCAGCACCATCAAGGGCCGTAAGGCCACCGTCCGCCGCGACCGGGAGGGACGTCCCAACGAGCGCCGATTCGACGGCGGCGACCGCCGCGACCGCCGCTGAGCTCGGTCACCTTCCCGCGCCCGGGTTTCCGTCGCCTGCTGCGCCGTGCCGCGCCCCCGGTCGGGTGACCGGGGGCGCGAGCACGGTCAGGCGGCGGTGACGCGCTGCCCGCCCAACGACGCCGGGTCGATCTCGGCCGGGCGCAGCGCCAACGCGAGTACGTCGGCGACGTCGGCCAGGGTGTGCACGGTCAGCGCCTCGCGAACCTCGGTCGGCAGGTCGTCCAGGTCCGGTTCGTTGCGGGCCGGGATGATCACCTCGGTCAGTCCGGCCCGGTGAGCGGCGAGGAGCTTCTGCTTCACGCCGCCGATGGGCAGCACCCGCCCGGAGAGAGTCACCTCGCCGGTCATCCCGAACTCGGGACGTACCGGTCGGCCGCTGGCCAGCGACGCCAGGGCGGTGACCATCGTGATGCCGGCGCTGGGCCCGTCCTTGGGCACCGCGCCTGCCGGGACGTGCAGGTGGATCCGCCGCCCGGCGAGGGCGTTCGGGTCCAGGCCGAGGCGACGGCCGTTGGCGCGCAGGTAGGACAGGGCGATGTGCGCCGACTCCTTCATCACGTCGCCGAGCTGGCCGGTGAGGGTCAGCCCCGGCTCGCCATCCATGCTGGTCGCCTCGATGAACAAGACGTCTCCCCCGGCACCGGTGACCGCCAGGCCGGTGGCCACGCCAGGTGTCGCGGTGCGTTCCGCCGATTCCGGCGTGTGCTTCGGCCGGCCGAGGTAGCGGACCAGGTCGTCGGCGCCGACGCGGGCGGGCGTCGGGTCGTCGGCCAGGGTCACGGCCACCTTCCGCATGATCTTCGCCAGGGCACGCTCCAGCTGCCGTACGCCGGCCTCCCGGGTGTACTCCCCCGCGATACGACCCAGCGCCGAGGGGTCCACGTCGACCTCGTCGGCGGTCAGCCCGGCCCGCTCCCGCTGCCGGGGCAGCAGGTGGTCCCGGGCGATGGCCACCTTCTCGTCCTCGGTGTACCCGTCCAGGGTGACGAGCTCCATCCGGTCCAGCAGCGGCCCGGGGATGGCTTCCACCACGTTGGCGGTGGCCAGGAACAGCACGTCGGACAGGTCGAGGTCGACCTCCAGGTAGTGGTCCCGGAAGGTGTGGTTCTGCGCCGGGTCGAGCACCTCCAGCAGGGCGGCGGCCGGGTCGCCCGCGTACCCCGCGGAGACCTTGTCCACCTCGTCGAGCAGCACCACCGGGTTCATCGACCCCGCCTCGCGCAGCGCCCGGACGATCCGCCCGGGTAGCGCCCCCACGTAGGTACGACGGTGTCCCCGGATCTCGGCCTCGTCCCGGATGCCGCCGAGGGAGACCCGAACGAACGTCCGGCCGAGTGCCCGGGCGACGGACTCGCCGAGGCTGGTCTTGCCGACACCGGGCGGGCCCGCGAGGGCCAGTACGGCACCGGAGCCACGGCCGCCGACCACCCCGAGGTCACGCTCGGCCCGCCGGTTGCGCACCGCCAGGTACTCCAGGATGCGGTCCTTGACATCGGCCAGACCGGCGTGGTCGGCGTCGAGCACGGCGCGCGCCGCGGCCAGGTCCGTGTTGTCCTCGGTACGCGTGCTCCACGGCATCTCCAGCACCGTGTCGAGCCAGGTGCGGATCCAACCCGCCTCCGGGGAGGCGTCGCTGGCCCGCTCCAGTTTGCCGACCTCCCGCAGGGCTGCCTCGCGTACCTTCTCGGGCAGGTCGGCGGTCTCGACGCGGGACCGGTAGTCGGCCGAGCCGTCCGGGGCGTCCTCGCCGAGTTCCTTACGGATCGCGGCGAGCTGCTGGCGCAGCAGGAACTCCCGCTGCGTCTTCTCCAGTTCTTCGCGTACCTCGGAGTTGATCTGCTCGGTGACCTCCTGCTCGGCCAGGTGGTCCTTCACCCAGCCGACGAGCAGTTCCAGCCGCGCGGTGACGTCCGGCGCGGCCAGCAGTTCGGTCTTCTGCGCCAGGCTGAGCCAGGGCGCGTAGCCGGCCGAGTCGGCCAGCTCGCCGAGGTCGGTCATCCGCTCCACCGCGTCGATGACCTGCCACGCGCCGCGTTGCTGGAGCACGGAGGTGACCAGGGCGCGGTACTCGCGGGCCAGTTCCCGGGCTTTGCCGGCCGGGGCGGGTTCGTCGATCTCGGACGCCTCGACCCACAGCGCCGCGCCGGGACCGGGCACCCCGGAGCCGATGCGCGCGCGGGCGATGCCGCGGATCACGGCGGCCGGCTCGCCGCTGGGCAGCCGACCGACCTTCTCGATGGTCGCGACCGCGCCGACGGAGCCGTACTCGCCGTCCAGGCGGGGCACGGCGAGCAGCGTGTGGTCGCCGGTGGCACGGGCCGCGTCGACCGCGGCCTGGGTGGTCGGGTCGAGGGTCACCGGAATGACCATGCCGGGCAGTAGTACGGCGTCGGTCAGTGGAAGTACCGGAAGAGTTGCCATCGAACACCTGCTATCGCATATGAGTTGAGCGTGTCTGGCTCAAGTCGCGACGGGCCCCGGTTGTTCCGCCGTGTGACCCAGCACACGGCGAGCCGGCCGAGGCGCACAGATGGTCGACCGCGCCCACGCGGAGCAGATCCGGAATCGGGGATTTCGATGTCACGCAAAACGCGAACCGCCGCAGGGCGCGCTTTTGTTGCGTAATTGGCGGACGATCAGTCAAACTTTGAGCACACCCCGTCAGACACAGGGAGTAATCGACGATGGCCAAACAAGTAATCACGGTGCTGACTGACGACCTCGACGGCGGAAAGGCCGACCGTACGGTCGAGTTCAGCCTGGATGGCGTGGCGTACACCATCGACGTTTCCGACGAGAACGCGGGTGTCCTGCGGAAGGCGTTGGATCCGTTTATCAATGCCGGCCGACGACTCGGCCGTGGCGCTGCCGACACGGGCCGTAACCCACGTCGTGGCATCGGTTCGGGCACACCCGGAATGAACCGCGAGCAGAACCGCGCAGTCCGCGAATGGGCGGTCCGGAACGGCTACAAGATTTCCGAACGGGGTCGCATCCCGGTCGAGGTGGTCGAGGCGTACAAGAACCGCTGAGCAGCGGGAATGTCGCGCTGGCGCGGTTAGGGCTCGGGTCACGGCAGGATTGCACCGGCTTTCCTACCTGCAGCGGGGCCGCCCGGAAAATTCCGGGCGGCCCCGCTGTTTGGTCTCAGCCCACGGCCTCAGTCGTCGGCGTCAGTTGACCTGGATGCGCACCGCGTCGAAGGCCGGGGTCTGGTTGGCCCGCTCCGACATCGGGATGCGGTGCGAACCGTCACCGGCCCAGACCGCGCACTGCGCGGTACCGGAGTCCGGCAGGCCCGGGATCTGGATGGTCACCTGGTCCGGCTGGGCGCCGCCGCCGCCATCCTCGGTCGCGACGAAGAAGGCCGGCACCGGCTCCGGCGCAGGCGCCTCGTCCGTGTTGTTCAGCATCCGGCAGGCGGTGTGGAAGTGACCGCGGGTCAGGCCCTCCCCGTTGAGCAGCGAGCTCTCCAGGTAGTAGCCGCCCTGGCCGGCCGGGAGGAACCGGTCCCGGACCAGGTTGCGGGTGCTGACCTGGATCGAGAAACCCTCGTTGCGGTTGATCTGCTGCGGGAAGTCGGTGATCAGCAGCGACGGGTTGTTGGCCGCGGCACCGACCTCGCCGAAGGCGGTGCTGATGCAGCGGTTGCCGTTCTGGAAACCGTCGTGTGCCTGGAGCTGGCTGTTGTCGCAGTTGTTCGCCAGCACGTCGAGACCGTTGTTGTTGTTTCCGCCGTCGTTGTCCCCGTCGTTACCGCCGTTGTTACCGCCGTCGTTGCCGCCGTTGTTGTTGTCGACCGGCTGCACCTGGCAGGTGGCGAGGTTGCCGAGGCCGCGCGGCCGGGGGCCGAAGCGGTCGATGGCGATCGTGATCCGGCCGATAGTCGCTCGACGCTTGCTGGCCAGCGGATTGAGGATGGCGTTACGGATGAACCCCTCGCCGCGGTCACCCTCTGCGGCGAGCCGCTCGTCCGCCTCGGTGATCTGGGTCTGCAACGCGTTCAGGTTACGGTCCACCTCGGCGCGGGCCCGGTCGGGCACCTGCGGGAGCCGGCTGACCACGTCCGGGCAGGCCACCGCGAAAGCGCCGTCGGTCGCGCCGTCGGTGCCGTCGCGAGTCTCCTGACACTCCTCGACGGTCTGCTGCCCATCGCCCCAGTGGTTGACCACCCAGCGGCCGTTCTGCCAGGTGCGGGTCGTGGTGGCGCCCCGAGCGGCCGGCGCGGTGGCGCCGGGGCTGGGTGCGACACATTCTGCCGCCACCGGTCGCTGCTGCTGGTTTGACCGTCGGTCACCGGCCGACGAGATCTGGGTCACGGCGACGACGCCGCCGAAGACAGCGAGCGTGGCGCCAACGGCCAGAAGTCGCTTGGTCCGCGCGTTACCGGTTGGTCGGCGCGACCGGGTTGACCTGCGCATCGAATTGCTCTCCTTCTCGATCCGGTTCCTGATTCGTGACTCGACGGACCGAACGGAATCTTGGTTGGCGCGTTCGACGGGGACCGCCTGAACGCACCGGTGGCACGTCGACGAACGACGATGCCCTTTCCGCACCGTCTGCCGCACCTGCCGGTGCGGGTTGGGGAGATCCTGTCCATTCGCGGTGAGGTACGGGCCCGCTCCGACGGCGGTTCAAAGGCCGCCAACTTTTTTTCGATGTTTCTTTCCGCGCCCGGCCGGTCACCGTCCGCCCTCGCTGGACGAACGTTCAGGATGCGGTCACCGCTGGCAGAGATGGTCGTAGGCGAAATCGCCGACGAGTTCGTCGCGTCGATCCCGCAGCTGCCGAATGTCGGCCAGCAGATCGGCGAGTGGCAGCAGCGCCGACGCGCCGGACTCGATCGTCCGCAGCCGCTCGCCGACCGCGAGGACGGCCAGGTCCTCGGCCAGCCGGGCGGGTTCGATGCCACAGGAGAGGCCGTACGCCTGCACGGTCACCCGCTCCACCAGCACCTCGCCCGGACGCACCTCGGCCCAGCTCCAACCCTCGGCCGGCCCCCGCGTCCAGCGCACGTGCAACCCGCGCAGGATCGGATCGGTCAGCCGACGCGCCACGTACGCCTGCACCGCCTCGGCTCGGGCAAGCGCGCCGAGGTCGTTGACCGCTCCCTCCCGTCCGTCGGGTAGCCGGCCGACGATGTCCCGGAACCCGACGTCCGCCACGTCAGACCCGGCGGCACCGGCGGCGTACCGACGGGCGTCGACGAGGTACGCGACGATCCGCGCCCCGTGCCCGGCGGTACGCAGGGTGGCCGAGACGACCCGTAGCAGCGGCAGCCCGATCGCGGCGGCGACAGCCTCGGTGGTCCGCTCGGCCCGCCTGGCGGTGGCGTCGATCGACGGCGACCGGAACTCGACGGCGAACTCGGGCCGTCCGGTCGCCGCCGTACAGACCACCTGGTCGAACACCGCCCGGCTGGCCATGTTCCACTGGCTCGCGGTGAGACCCGGCGGCCGACGCCGGACGATCTCGCCGAGGCGCAGTCCGGCGTGTACCCGCTGCTCCGCCCGGACCTGCACGGGGGCGCGCCCGGCGTCCTCCGGCACCTGCGCCAGCCCGCGATCGTGGTCACCGATCATCGTCGTACCCATGAGTCCTCTTCAACCTCTCCTTGCCGGCCGACAGCGGCCGCGGGGCGGACGACGGTGCGCGGGCAGCTCGACAAGGCTCTCCTCCCGTCGGCCGACGAGTCTAGGATGACGATCATGCCGGCGGCTCCCCCGGCGGGCTGGCGGTGACCGGACGACGGTCCACGCCGGACCGCCCGACAGCCGGCCGAGGAGGTGGACGGGTGCGGGTGGTGTCCCTGGTGCCGTCGCTTACCGAGGCGGTGGCGGCGACCCTGCCCGGTGTGCTGGTCGGTGCCACCGACTGGTGCACCCACCCGGCGGACCTGGACGTGCCACGGGTGGGCGGCACCAAGTATCCGGACCTGGACCGGGTCCGCGCGCTGCGTCCGGACCTGGTCCTGCTCAACGTCGAGGAGAACCGACGGGCGGACGCCACCGCCCTGGCCGCGGCGGGCGTACCGATCCGGGTGACCTACCCGCGCACAGTGGACGGTGCGCTGACCGAGCTGGCCGACCTGCTTCGGGAGCTGGGATCGGCAGCGGAACCGCACTGGCTGACGAAGGCCCGCCAAGCCTGGGCCGCGCTGCCGGAAACGCCGGTCTCCCGGCGCGCGGTGGTGCCGGTCTGGCGGCGGCCCTGGGTGGTGCTCGGCGCCGACACCTTCGCCGGGGATCTGCTGCGCCGGCTCGGCGTCGACAACCCGTACGCCGAGCAGCCGGAGCGGTATCCACGACCGACCCTGCCACAGCTGCGGGACCAGGCACCGGATCTCGTCGTGCTGCCGGACGAGCCGTACCGCTTCACCCGCGACGACGGGCCGGAGGCGTTTCCCGGCATTCCCTGCGCCCTGGTGTCCGGCCGGCACCTGACCTGGTACGGCCCGTCGTTGGCGGAGGCTCCCGCACTGCTGTCCGCCCAGCTCGCCGATCTGTACGTCGCCCGCTGACCACTGCGCCGGACGGTCGTCGAGGACCGGCACCGGTCACCGGTCCCGGGGAACACGGGTCGAAGGTCCCGGCCGGCAACGGCCCGCTGGCCCTGATCGCCGCCGGCTCCCCGGGCGTCCAATGGAAGTGCCACCGGGACACGCGGTGCGAAGCAGAGAAGGGACGTGGACATGATGACCGCGATGATCGAGCGGAACACCGCCGCCAAGACCCCGGTGGCCGAGACCAACCAGGAGCAGAACCTCCGCACCCGGGCCACCCGCTACCTGCTCGCCGGGCTCCGCCTGGCGCTCGGTTGGGTCTTCCTCTGGGCCTTCCTGGACAAGGTGTTCGGCCTGGGGTTCGCCACCGAGGCGAAGAACGCCTGGATCAACGGGGGCAGCCCGACCAAGGGCTTCCTCAGCTTCGGTGCCGCCGGCCCGTTCCAGGGCTTCTACAACAGCATCGCCGGAGCCGCCTGGGCCGACTGGCTGTTCATGATCGGTCTGGCCGCCATCGGTACGGCACTGCTGCTCGGTATCGGGGTGCGCGTCGCCGCCGCGGCCGGTGGTCTGCTGCTGGTGCTGATGTGGACGGCCGTCCTGCCTCCGGAGAACAACCCCTTCATGGACGACCACCTCGTCTACGCCGGCGTGCTGGCCCTGCTCGCGGTGACGAACGCCGGTGACACCTGGGGCCTGGGCCGCACCTGGGCACGACTGCCGATCGTCAAGCGGTTCGGCTGGCTCCGCTGACCCTGATCACCTCCCCCACGGCGGGCGTCACCTACCGGTGACGCCCGCCGCACCGCGTCCGGCGCGCTCGGCCACCGGTGGCCCACATCGGTCCACGGGGCGCGCCGGGCCGTAGCATCCGGCAGGATTGTGCTGAGACGGAACCGACGCACCAGGAGAATCCGCATGAACCAGGCAGCGAGCAAGCCCGAGATCGGTCCGATCGAGGGCGCCCCGCCGGCCGACCTCGTGATCGAGGACATCACCGTGGGCGAGGGCCCGGAGGCTGAGGCCGGGCAGGTGGCCCGGGTGCACTACGTCGGGGTGTCGCACTCCACCGGCGCGGAGTTCGACGCCTCCTGGAACCGGGGCGAGCCGTTCGACTTCCCGCTCGGCGGTGGACGGGTCATCGCCGGCTGGGACCAGGGCGTGGTGGGGATGCGGGTCGGCGGTCGACGCCGGCTGACCATCCCGCCGCACCTCGGGTACGGCAGCCGCGGTGCCGGTGGCGTCATCAAGCCCAACGAGACCCTGGTCTTCGTGGTGGACCTGCTCGGCGTCCGCTGACCGCACGCGTCCGGCGCCGGCCCGTGCCCGGCGCCGGACGCGTCGTCGGAACCCCGCACCCGGTGCGCCACCTGACGGGTGGCACGCCGCCGGTCACGCCGCGGCGAGCACCCGCTCCGGCGTCGTGCCGACGACCGGGATGACCCGCCCCAGGCCGGTGGCCCGCAGCACCCGCTCGACCAGAGGCGGTGGGTCGACCAGCACCAGGTTGCCGCCCTGCGATCGCACCCAGAGCCGAGCCGCGACCAGTGTGCGGACCCCGGCCGCGGAGAGCAGCCGGACCCCGGAGAGATCCACCCGCAACTCGGTGCGGGTGGGGGCCGCCCAGAGAGCGGCGCGGAACGCCGCGACCGTGGCGATGTCGATCACACCGACCACGCGAACGCACACCGCGTCGTCGGACACCCTGGTCTCGACGTGGAACCGTTCCTCGCGCTCTCGCATACGACGAACCTATCCCTCACCACCGACACTTCCGCCCTGCTGAAAGACGGTTCCGGGTAAGCCCAGGGCATGACCCCCAGGCCGGCCGGGTCCACCCTAGGGACGACCCCCGGCCCCTGGGTGACCGCCTTGCGGAGACCACCAGAGGTGCCGGGCCGACCCGCGGGCGGGTGGCCCGGCGCGTACGTCTGGTCAGCCGCCGCTCGCCGACGGCTGCGGTTCGGGCGAGCCTCCGGCAACCGCCCCCGGGTCGGGCGCCTGGGTCGGCGTGGGCCGCAGGCCGGCCGGCACCGGCAGCGCGCTGCCCTTGGCGAACTGCTCCCAGCTGACGTTCCACGCCGTCCAGCCGTTGCCCTCGTTGAGTTCGACCTCGGTGCCCTTGACGGTGACCAGGTCACCGACCTGGGTGATGCCCATCAGCCAGTCCGCGTTGGCCGCCGACAGGTTGGTGCATCCGTGGGACACGTTGGTGTAGCCCTGATCCCCCTCCGACCAGGGCGCGCCGTGGATGAACTCACCACCCCAGGTGAGTCGCTGCGCATCCTCGACGTCGACCACGTACGGATCGGCCGAGCCCCGCGTGTCGAACGTGGTGAAATCGTGCTTCTCCATGATCACCATCTTGCCGCTGGAGGTGGGCGTGCTCGGCTTGCCGAGACTGACCGGCAGCTTGCGCAGCAACTTGCCGTCCCGGAGCACCGACATCTGCTTGCTCGCGTTGTCGATCTCCAACTCGACCTGCCGACCGATCTTCGAGGTGGCCCGCCGGTCGGCGTCGCCGACGTGCTCCTTGCCGATCGGCAGGCCCTCCAGCGCCGAGCGGACCTTGATCGATGTACCGGGCCGCCAGAAATCGGGCGCTCGGTAATAGACCTGGCTGCCGTCGGACACCCAGGACCAGGTGCCCGGCTGTGGCGGATCCGTTTTCACGAACAAACGGCGTTGCACCTCCGCCCGCGCCTCTTTGGGAATTGGCGGGTCGAAGGCGACGGTTACCGGCATGGCCGTTCCGTACGTCCGGTCACCGGCGAAATACAACGTGCTGACAATGGCCGGTTTGGATGATTTCGGCTGCGTCGTGAAGGTCGTCCTGCGGGTGACCGTCTTCCCGGAGTTGCCGGTCGCGGTGACCTCCGCGGTGTACGTCCGCTTCGGTTCCAGGGTCCGGCTCGGCACCCACCCGGAGCCGTCCTCACGCGGCTCGGCCGCGACCGTCGCGCCCTTGTCGTCGGTGATCCGCACGGCGGTGACCTGCCCGTGCTTGACCGTGGTGCCGATCTCCCCGGTGACCGGCACGTCCCGAGTCCCCTCGGCCGGCGTCACGGACAGTTCCGGGTTGGCTCGCGCCTCGGCGGGCTGCCCGGCCCTGCGATCGCCGGTGCACGCGCCCAGCGCCAGCGGTGCCGCCGCGACACTCACCGCCAACAGCGTCAGTCGCCGCCTCAACATCATGATGCGTCCCCCCGTTATAGCCGCGTCCTCCGCCACATTCTCCCTAGCTCGGCACCGACGTTTTTGCGATTTCGAACAAGAGCGGGGACATTGCATGGAGAACCGTTTCCGTAATCGCACCCAGGCGAACGGAAAATGCCAGCGAAGACGGTACGGGCGATACTCGGTCGACTGTCGCGTTATGTCCGGCGGCGTACCACTGATCCGGTCCGCGGGTCCGCGCCCGGCGGGCGGTCGATCACAGGTTCGCCGTCCCGGCCGCGGACGGAACGGCGAACCTGCCTGATCGACCTGGGCCGTCAGACCGTGGCGATCAGCAGCGCGGGCTGCTCGACACAGTCCGCCACATGCCGCAGGAACCCGCCGGCCACGCCGCCGTCGCAGACCCGGTGGTCGAAGGTGAGGCTCAGCTGTGTCACCTTTCGGACCGCGAGCTGGCCGTCGACGACCCACGGCTTGTCCACGATGCGGCCGATGCCGAGCAACGCGGCCTCCGGGTGATTGATGATCGGGGTCGAGCCGTCGACGCCGAACACCCCGTAGTTGTTCAGCGTGAAGGTCCCCCCGGTCAGCCGGGCCGGTGGCAGCTCGCCCGCCCGGGCCGCAGCGGTGGTGGCCGCGAGTTCGGCAGCCAGTTCGGTGGTGGTGAGCCGCTCGGCGTCCCGCAGCACCGGCACCACCAGGCCTCGGTCGGTCTGGGCGGCGATGCCCAGGTGCACCCCGGCGGACTGGACGATCCGCTGGCCCTCCGTGTCGACCCGCGCGTTGAGCTGCGGGTAGCGGCGCAGCCCGGACAGACAGATCCTCGCGAACAGGGCCAGGATGCTCACCGGATGGTCCGGGCGAGCGGAGTTGATCGCAGCCCGGGTCTCCAGCAGGCCGGTGGCGTCGGCGTCCACCCAGATGGTCACCTCGGGGATCTCCCGCCGGCTGCGGGACAGCTTGTCCGCGATGGTGCGGCGGATACCGGTCAACGGGATGACCAGGTCCTGGGCACCGACCGGCCCCGGGTCTCCCGGTGCCGGGTGTTGTCCCGTTGTCGCCGGCCGGTCGGAAACTGCGGTGAGCCGGGCAGTCACGTCGGCCGGCGCCCCGGTGACGTCGCGGGCCGCCGCCTCCACGTCGGCCCGGCGGACCACACCGCCGGGGCCGCTGCCGCGCACCGTCGTCAGGTCCACCCCACGCTCCCGCGCCAACCGCCGCACGATCGGCGAGATGACCAGCGGCTGGGCCAGTTCGGGCGAGTCGGGCTCCCGGTCGGCCACCGCCGCCGGCCGGCCGCCGGCGGACGGAGTCACTGCCGCGCCCGAGGCCGTCGGGACGTCGCTCGCGCCCGACGCGTCCGTGACGGCGGCGAGCCGGGGCCGCCTACGCCGGCGGGAACTGCCGTGCCCGGTGCCGTACCCGATCAGGACGTTGCCGGAGCCGGCCCGCTCCTCCTCGCGGTAGACCGCGTGCCCGGTCGGCTCGCCGCCGTCGGCGCGCCCGCCGACCGGCTCGGCGACGGTGATCAGTGGTTGGCCCACCGGGCGCACCTCACCCTCGGCGCCGTGCAGGGCGACGACCCGGCCGGCGTACGGGCAGGGCACGTCGACGACCGCCTTGGCGGTCTCGACCTCGACCACGGTCTGGTCCACGGTGACCGTGTCGCCGACCGCGACCCGCCACTGCACGATCTCCGCCTCGGCCAGACCCTCACCGAGGTCGGGCAGGAGGAAAACCTTCTCGGTCATGCCGCACTGCTTTCGGTCAGCCAGCGTCGGTCGGGCTGGTCGTCCCACTGCAACCGGGCCACCGCGTCCAGCACCCGGTCGACCGACGGCAGGTGGGTGTGCTCCAGCATCGGCGCCGGGTACGGGATGTCCAGCCCGGAGACCCGCAGCACCGGGGCGTGCAGCGCGTGGAAGCAGCGCTCCTGCACCCGGGCGGCGATCTCCGCGCCGACTCCGGCGAAGCCCTGCGCCTCCTGCACCACCACGCACCGTCCGGTACGACGCACCGAGGCGGCGACGGTGGCGTCGTCGAACGGCACGATGGTGCGTACGTCGACCACCTCCAGGTCCCAGCCCTCGTCCCGGGCGGCCTCAGCGGCCTCCAACGCGACCGGAACCGCCGGCCCGTACGCGACAAGCGTGGCGTCGCGTCCGGCCCGGCGCACGACCGCCCGGCCGAACGGCTCGGTGCGGGTCGGCAGCGCGGTCTCGGCACCGGCGAAGTAGAGCTTCTTCGGCTCCATGAACACCACCGGGTCGGGGTCGTCGATCGCCTCCCGCAGCAGCGAGTACGCGTCGTCGACGGTCGCCGGGGTGACCACCTTCAGGCCCGGGGTGTGTGCGTAGTACGCCTCCGAGGAGTCGCAATGGTGTTCCACACCGCCGATCCCGCCGGCGTAGGGCACCCGGATCACCATCGGCACGCTCAGCGCGCCCCGGGTGCGGTTGCGCAGCTTCGCCACGTGCGAGGCGATCTGTTCGAACGCCGGGTACGCGAACGCGTCGAACTGCATCTCGACCACCGGCCGCAGCCCGGACATGGCCAGCCCGACGGCGAACCCGACGATGCCGGCCTCGGCGAGGGGGGTGTCGAAGCAGCGTTTGTCGCCGAACCGGGCCTGGAGTCCGTCGGTGATCCGGAAAACCCCGCCGAGTTGGCCGACGTCCTCACCGAAGACGAGCACCCGCTCGTCGTCGAGCATCGCGTCGGCGAGCGCGGCGTTGAGCGCCTTCGCCATGGTCATGGTGGCCATCAGAGGTCCTCCTCCGCTGCCGCGGCCAGTTCGGCGCGCACCTGCTCACGCTGCTCCACCAGTTGCGCGGTGGGTTCGGCGTAGACGTGGTCGAAGAGGCTGAGCGGGTCGACCGTGGGTTGGGTGTTCATCCGTTCCCGCAGGTCGGCCGCGTACCTCTCGGCCTGCTCGGCGATCTCGGCGACGGCCGCGTCGTCGAGCACGTCCCGGCCGCGCAGGTAGGTCTCCAGCCGGACCAGCGGGTCGCGGTCACGCCACGCCTCGACCTCGTCGGCGTCGCGGTAGCGCGAGGCGTCGTCGGCGTTGGTGTGCGGCTCCATCCGGTAGGTGTGCGCCTCGACCAGGAACGGTCCCTTGCCGGCGCGGGCGTGCGCGACCGCACGGGTGAGCACGGCGAGCACGGCCACCGGGTCGTTGCCGTCGACCTGCTCGCTGGGGACGCCGTACCCGACACCCTTGTGGGCCAGCGTCGGGGCGGCGGTCTGCCGGGACAGCGGGACGCTGATGGCGTACCTGTTGTTCTGCACGAAGTACACGACCGGGGCCTTGAACACGGCGGCGAAGTTGACACCCTCGTGGAAGTCGCCCTCGCTGGTGGCACCGTCGCCGATGTAGACCAGGGCCACCGTGTCGCGCCCCTGGTAAGACTCCCCGTAGGCCAGACCGGCGGCGTGCACGCACTGGGTGGCCAGCGGCGTGCACTGCGGTGCGGTGCGCCGCTGCGCCGGGTCGTACCCGCAGTGCCAGTCGCCGCGCAGCAGCGTCAGCACCTCGACCGGGTCGATGCCGCGGGCGGTCAGCGCCATCGACTCCCGGTAGGTCGGGAAGACCCAGTCGTCGTCGCGGAGCGCCAGGACGCCGCCGACCTGGCAGGCCTCCTGGCCCCGGGAGGACGGGTAGACGGCCAGCCGGCCCTGCTTGGTCAGCGCGGTGGCCTGCGCGTCGAAGCGCCGGCCGACGACCATCCGCCGGTACATCTCGCGCAGCGCCTCGACCGGCGGTTCGGGGTAGTCCGCGCGGGCCGGCAGCAGGGTGCCGTCCGGGTTGAGCAGCCGGACCGGTTCGGTCTGGGGCAGCAGGCCGGCGGCGGGATCGGGCGCGGTCGGGGTGGCCGGCCGCCGCTTGCGCGGGGATGCCCTGCGGGCCGCCTGGGGGGTGGTGGTCACGGCGGAACCTCCTGGACGTGTGGTGGCCCTATGCTCCTGCTGTCGGATGATTGACTCAAGATGACTGGTGAACGCGGGATGAATGGCATCCGGAGGAGGCAAGGATGAGCCAGGAGGCCGCCGAGGACGCGGACCGGCGGGGCGGAACGGGACGTTCGGCCGTCCCCCTCGACGAGGTGGACCGGCGCATCCTCGACGAGCTGACCCGGGATGGTCGGCTCTCCATCAGGACGCTCGCCGAACGGGTGCACGTCTCGCGGACCAACGCGTACGCCCGGGTGGAGCGGCTGCTGCGGGACGGGGTGATCACCGGTTTCTCGGCGCGGGTCGCCCCGGAGGCGGCCGGCCTGGGCACCTCGGCGTACATCGCGCTGACGATCAGGCAGAACACCTGGCGGGAGGTGTCGGCGGAGCTGGCCCGGGTGCGCTACGTCGAACATGTGGCGCTGCTCAGCGGTGAGCACGACGTGCTCGCCCTGGTCCGGGCGCCGGACAACGCCACCCTGCGCGACGTGGTGCTGGACCGGGTGCAGCGCATCGCCGGGGTGCTCGCCACCCGCAGCTGGCTGGTCTTCGAGGAGTACGACGGGGTGCGCAGCCCGTGGGAGTGACCGCTCAGCGCTCGGGCGGCGGGGCCAGGCCCTCCCGGTCGGCCAGCTCCAGCAGGGGCGCCAGGGAGAAGCGGCGCTCGTCCAGGCCCGCGTGCGGGTCGCCCCGATCGGCGAACCGGACCGGCATGGTGGTCACGTCGAAGTCCTCCGGCCGCGCGTCGTCCAGCTCCGCCCAGTCCAGTGGCGCGGAGACCAGCGCGGCCGGCGTGGGCCGGATCGAGTACGCCGAGGTCATCGTGTGGTCCCGGGCCATCTGGTTGTAGTCGACGAAGACCGGCCGGTCCCGCTGCTCCCGCCACCAGGTGGTGGTGACCAGATCCGGCCGGCGCCGCTGCATCTCCCGCCCGAGGGCCAGCACCGCCCGGCGGCAGTCGCCGAAGCTCCACCGCGGCTCGATCGGCACGTAGACGTGCAGACCCCGCCCGCCGGTGGTCTTCGGATAGCCGGTCAGCCCCAACTCGTCGAGGAAGGCGCGCACCTCGTGGGCCACCGGCACCACCTGGTCGAAGCCGACGCCGGGCAGCGGATCCAGGTCGATGCGCAGCTGGTCGGGCCGCTCCACGTCCGCCTTGCTCACCGGCCACGGATGGAAACGCAGCGTACCCAGGTTGACCGCCCAGATCACCACGGCCAGTTCCCCCGGCGCCACCTCGTCGGCGGTGCGTCCGCTGGGAAAGGTGATGTGGGCGGTGCCCACCCAGTCGGGCGCGCCGGCCGGCACCCGCTTCTGGTAGAACGCGTCACCCCGGTTGTCCTGGCGGGTGGCGATGGTCGCACCCTCGAACACGCCGCGAGGCCACCGTTCCAGCATGGTCGGCCGGTCCCGCAGGGCACGCAGAATGCCGTCGCCGACGGCGAGGAAGTAGCGCACCACGTCGAGCTTGGTCAGCCCCCGCTCGGGGAAGTACGGCTTGTCCGGGCTGGTGACGCGGACCGTCCGCCGCCCCACCTGGATCTCCTCCGCCGCCGTCGCCACACCTGAGAGGGTACGGCGCGGCGCCCGGCGCGGCGGGCCACCGCCGGACACCGGGCCGCGACGAGTCCAACCTGCCGAGCCGCGGCGTCGCCGGCCAGACCGGGTGGAACTGCCGTCGTCGCGCCGATCAGCCGTTCTCGCGTTGCAGACGCGCGGCCAACATCTGCTTGCCCTGCTCGCCCGCCTTGCGGTTGTTCTCCTGGATCTTGCGGAACCAGGTGGCGAGTTCCTTGTCGCCTCGGGCGTCCGCGTCGGCGATGTAGGTCTCCAGATGCCAGATGTTCTCCAGCGACATCTGCAACGCGTGGATCAGGTCGTAGTTCTTGTCCTTCACCGGACTGTCCGGCCGCTGCACCATGGTGGCCACGACTCACCTCCAGCTCGTTGGTTGCCGGCCGGATACCCCCGGTCGGCCGCGGCACACGCGTCAGCCTGCGGCGCTGTTTCCGTGGTAGCCCGCCGGGTGGTCGCGGCCGGGCCGGTTCACCAGGCCGTCGGCGGCACCCCGTCCGGTGGCGGCAGGATCTGCCGCAGCCGGCCCGCAGGGACGCGACGGGTCCGCCACTCCCGGGGGTAGCCCACCGACACCTCCTCGAACCGCACCCCGTCGTGCCAGGTGGTACGCGGGATGTGCAGATGGCCGTAGACCACCGCGGCGGCGTCGAAGCGTACGTGCCAGTCGGCGGTGGCGTCGGTGCCGCACCACTGGGCGAAGATCGGGTACCGCAGGACGCGCGTCACGTCCCGGACCAGCGGCCAGTGGTTCATCAGCACGGTCGGCAGCGCCGGATCGCGTTCGGCGAGCCGGCGGGCGGTCTCGGCCACCCGTGCCGCGCACCACGCCGACCGGCTCTCGTACGGGTCGGGGTGCAGCAGCACCTCGTCGGTGCAGACGATGCCGGTCCGGTACGCCTCGGCCAGCGCCGCCTCCGGCGTGTCGAAGCCGTCCGGCCGCCAGCTGTGGTCGTAGAGCAGCAGCAGCGGCGCGACCGTCACCGGGCCGCCGGGCCCCTCCCACACCGGGTACGGATCCTCGGGCGTGACCACGCCGAGCTCACGACACAGCTCTACCAGGTGGGCATAGCGCGCCACGCCCCGCAACGTCACCGGGTCACCGGGCGGCGTCCAGAGCTCGTGGTTGCCCGGCGACCAGACGACCCGGGCGAACCGGCCGGTCAGCAGCCGCAGCGCCCACTCCACGTCGGCGACGGTGTCGCCCACGTCACCGGCGACGAGCAGCCAGTCCTGGGGCGTCCGGGGACGCAGCCCCTCGACGATCGACCGGTTCTCCGGATATCCGACATGCAAGTCACTGATGGCCAGGAGACTGCCACCATCGTCCGTCCCCGCCATGCCTCCGATCCTAGTGAAGCGATCAAGGGCGTCGATCCGGCCGCGCCCGGCGGCGCTGCGGCCCGCCGTGCGGGCGTACCCGGTAGGATCCCCTCGGGCCGTGACTGGCGCATGGAGATGGAGAACCATCGGGGAGCGGCCCCGTCACGAGGACGCATGCCGAGCGCCTGGGCCTTCCGCACGTCACCTGGAGGTCGCATGCCGCGCAACGCCGAATCCATCGCCTTCCGCAGCGCTCTTGAGGTGATCCGTGGTGTCGAGCCGCGGGTCGCTGACGCGATCGGCGCGGAACTGGCCGACCAGCGCGAGTCGCTCAAGCTGATCGCCAGCGAGAACTACGCCTCTCCGGCGACCTTGCTGGCCATGGGCAACTGGTTCAGCGACAAGTACGCCGAGGGCACCATCGGACGCCGGTTCTACGCCGGCTGCCAGAACGTGGACACCGTCGAGGCCCTCGCCGCCGAGCACGCCCGGGAGTTGTTCGGCGCGTCACACGCGTACGTGCAGCCGCACTCGGGCATCGACGCCAACCTGGTGGCGTTCTGGGCGATCCTGGCCGACCGGGTCGAGGCGCCGGCGTTGCAGCGGGCCCAGGCGCGGCACGTCAACGACCTCACCGAGGCCGACTGGTTCGCGCTGCGACGTGAGCTGGGCGACCAGCGGATGCTCGGCATGTCGCTGGATGCCGGGGGGCACCTCACCCACGGTTTCCGGCCGAACATCTCCGGCAAGATGTTCGACCAGCGCAGCTACGGCACCGACCCGGCCACCGGCCTGGTCGACTACGACCGGGTCGCCGAGGCGGCGCGGGAGTTCCGCCCGTTGGTGCTGGTCGCTGGCTACTCGGCGTACCCCCGGAAGATCAATTTCCGGATCATGCGGGAGATCGCCGACTCGGTCGGTGCCACCTTCATGGTGGACATGGCGCACTTCGCGGGCCTGGTCGCCGGCAAGGTCTTCACCGGCGACTTCGACCCGGTGCCGCACGCGCACATCGTCACCAGCACCACGCACAAGTCGCTGCGCGGCCCGCGCGGTGGCCTGGTGCTGTGCGGCCCGGAACTGGCCGACCAGGTCGACCGGGGTTGCCCGATGGTGCTCGGCGGCCCGCTGCCGCACGTGATGGCCGCCAAGGCGGTCGCCCTGGCCGAGGCCCGCCGACCCGACTTCGCCGGCTACGCCCGCCAGATCGTCGACAACGCGCAGGCGCTGGCCGAGGGCCTGCTGCGCCGGGGTGCCACGTTGGTCACCGGCGGCACCGACAACCACCTGGTGCTGATCGACGTCACCGGCTACGGGCTGACCGGCCGGCAGGCTGAGCAGGCGCTGCTGGACTCCGGCATCGTCACCAACCGCAACGCGGTGCCGCAGGACCCCAACGGCGCCTGGTACACCTCCGGCATCCGGATCGGCACCCCCGCGCTGACCACCCGGGGGCTCGGTACGGCGGAGATGGACACCACCGCCGAGCTGATCCACACCGTGCTCAGCCAGACCAGTGCCGGGGTCGGCCCGGACGGCACCGCCTCCAAGGCGAAGTACGTCCTCGACCCGGCCCTCGCGGACAAGGTCAGCCGCCAGGCCAGCGAGCTGCTCACCGGTTTCCCGCTCTACCCCGACGTCGAGCTGGGCTGACGACGGTCGCGCCGGGCCGGACGTCCCGGCCCGGCGCGATCCCGGTCCCCGCTGGTGCGGTGTCCAACGGTCCCACTGTCGACGGTGCGACCGGCTCAGGCGAGCGGCCGCTTGAGGTGGTAGCGGTGGACCTCGGTGCTGCCCTGCACGTTGTTCACGTCCTCGGCGGCGGAGACGAGTTCCCAGCCGTCGCGTCCGGCGCGGTTGAGATGCGCGATGGCGGTGTCGCCGTACGCCGTGATGTCCTTGCGCGACCCGTCCGGGCCGTACCAGACGAACGAGACATGAAAATTGCGGCCCTGCCCCTGGTAGCGGCGGACCAGCAGGGCGTACTCCCAGGCAACCATGTCGCCCATTATGACCGTCCACCCAGGACGACGGCAGGGCAGCGGTCACAGGTTGCAAACCGGTGAACGCGATGAGTCGCCGTACCGGTACCGGTCAGTCCACCGCCACCGTGCGCAGTTCGCGGGCGGTCGCCGGATCGGCACAGCCGGCCAGCGCCAACGCGTCCCGTAACTCGTCGGCGAGCAGGGCCAGCGCGGTGCTGGCCGCCGGCTGCCCACCGACCGCCAGGGCCCAGAGCATCGGCCGACCGACCAGGACTCCGTCGGCACCCATCGCCAACGCGCGCAGCACGTCGATGCCACCCCGGATACCGCTGTCCAGCAGCACCTCGCACCGGTCACCGACGGCCGTCACCACTTCGGGCAGCATGGTGGCGCTGGCCGGGACCCCGTCGAGTTGCCGGCCGCCGTGGTTGGACACGACCACCGCCTGCGCCCCCGCCTCGACCGCCCGCACGGCGTCGGCCGGATCGAGGATGCCCTTGACGACCAGCGGCAGGTCGCACCTCTCCCCCAGCCACCGCAGATCCGCCCAGCTCAGTGCCGGAGCGAAGGGCGAGTCGTGCGGCGTGGACAGCGGGGTGACGCCCGGCGTACCGCCGTGGGCCAGGTCGTCGCGACCACCCGGCAGATTCGCCGGGACCAGCTCCGGCGGCAGCCGGAAGGTGTTGCGCAGGTCCCGCAGACGGCGGCCGAGCACCGGCACGTCCACCGTGACGACCAGTGCCCGGCAGCCGGCGGCGCGGACCCGCGCCAGCAGGTCGGCCACCAGCGACCGGTCCCGCAGCCAGTACAGCTGGAACCAGACCTCGGCGCCGATGGCGGTGACCTGCTCGATCGGTGTGCTGCCGAGGATGCTGGCCAAATACGGCACCTCGGCGGCGCGGGCCGCGGCGGCCAGCGCCAACTCGCCGTCGGGATGCACCAACCGTTGGTACGCCATGGGCGCCACCCCCACCGGCATCGCGTACTCGCGGCCGAGCAACCGGGTCCGCAGGCTCGGGGTGGCCACCCCGGTCAGCACCCTCGGCAGCACGCCGACCCGGTCCAGCGCGCGGCGGTTCGCACCGAGGGTCACCTCGCCGCCGCTGCCGCCGTCCACGTAGTCCCAGACCTGCGGCGGCAGCACCGTCCGGGCCAGGGTGGCGAAGTCGGCCAGGCAGACCGGGGTCGGACCGGGCGTGATCTCCATGCGGTCCACCATCGCCGACCCGGCGCCCGCCACGCCACCGTCGCGCCGGAGGATCGGCGCCGGCGCGGCGAGGTGACCGGGCGGAGTCGAACGCGCCCGGCGGGGCCCACCGGGCGCGCCACCTGGCGTACCGTCGGGGGGGTGGCCAGTTGGGACGACGTACGCCGGATCGCGCTGGGCCTGCCGGAGACCAGCGAACGGCCCTCCTACGACGGGGTGGCCGCCTGGCGGGTGAAGGACAAGCCGTTCGTCTGGGAGCGCCCGCTACGCGGCAAGGAACTCCAGGACCTCGGTTCGGCCGCGCCGGACGGTCCCATCCTCGGAGTCCGGGTGGCGGACCTCGGCGTCAAGGAGGCGTTGCTCGACGACGACCCTGACCTCTTCTTCACCACGCCGCACTTCGACGGCTACCCGTCGGTGCTGGTTCGGTTGGAGCGGATCGACGTCACCGAGCTGACCGAGCTGATCGTCGAAGCCTGGTACGCCCGTGCCCCGAAACGGCTGGCCGCGGCGTACCAGCCGCAGACGGCACCACCCGCAGAAGATTCGGGATGAGCAGACGCCATGAAGGCGCTCGATAACCATTGGCGCACCAGCACCACAGCGGTGGCAATGGCGCGTGCGTCGAAGTTCGGTACGCCGACCACAACGCCCAGATCCGTGACAGCAAGGACCGGCAAGGCGCGTTGCTGTCCTTCAGCGCCGACCGGTGGGCCGGCTTCGCTCAGGGCATCAAGGCCGGCACGCTCGACGCCTGACCAACGCCCCGCCATCAGCACCGGGAGGGGCTACCGCAACTGTCCGTCCCATCGCGACACAGGTATCGCCCCCACTCCGCACACCGTCGACGCGCGTGCTCATCCCTCCCACCCCGCCGGACTCTCCGGACAACACCCTGCCCGGGCTCCCCGGCACTTTCAGGGATACTGCTGCATCCGGCGTCGTCGAGGCAGCAGTATCAGCGAAGTTGCGGGTCAGCGCAGCGCGGGGCAACAAGCGCCGGCGTTGCGGTGGGGGGCGACTCCGACGGCGCGTCCCCGGTAAGGGCGGGGTGGGCGAGACGCCGCTCGCCGAGCGCCAGCACCAGCGCACCGATGCTGAGCAGCGCACCGATCAGCACCGTGCGGTGCACGCCGTGACTCGGCAGCGTCAGCCCGCCGACGAAGGCGCCACCGGTGATGCCGACGTTGACGGCGGCCGACACGGTGGCGGCGGCGAGATCCGAGCGCCCCGGCGCCACCTGGAGGACGAGGCCGCCGAGGGTCGCGGTGAACGCGGCGAACGCCAGCCCGGCCAGTGCGATCAGGCCGACGGCCGCGGCGGGCCGGTGGCCCAGTGCGTACAGCCCGGCCAGGGCCAGCGACTGGAGTGCGACCGTCGCGACCAGGGCGAGCCAGGGGTTGCGATCCACCAGCACGCCGACGGCGAGGATGCCGAACACGCTGGCGATACCGCGGACGAGCAGGACGGCACCGACCGAGGTCGCGGCCATCGCGCTGTGCTCGGTGACGAAGAGGGCGATGTAGGTGTAGGCGGCGATCGCACCGGCGGTGGCCAGCACGGCCACGGTGACCAGCAGCCAGAAGCGACGCGCGTCCGGAGTCGCGCCCCGGGTGGCGTGCCCCTGGTCGGGCCGGGTCGAGGGCAGCAGCGCGGCCACCACCGCGAACACCACCGCGCCGAGCCCGGCCACCGCCAGGAACGAGGCCCGCCAGCCGGCCCGCTCGCCCAACCAGATTCCCGCGGGTACGCCCAGGGCCAGGGCGACGTTGCCACCGGCGAACACGACCGCGACCACCCGGCCGCGGAGCCCTGGCCGGAACAGTTCCGCGGCGGCCGGCACCACCACCGCCCAGAACAGGGCGTGGGTCGCCGCGGTCGCCATCCGGGCCGCCATCAGCACCGCGAAGCTGCTCGCGAAGACCGTCACCGCGTTGCTGACGACGAAGCCGGCCAGCAGCGCCGACAGCAGTGGCCGGCGAGGAACGCGGCGGACCAGCGCGGTCAACGGCACCGAGGCGACCATCACCACCGCGCCGTACGCGGTGACGAGCATGCCCACGTCCGCGGGGGACACGGCCAGGTCCAGCGCCATCGGCAGCAGCAGCCCGATGGGCAGCGCCTCGGCGGTGGTGTAGAGGAAGGTGCCGCCCGACAGTCCGATCAGGACCACTGTTGCCCGCCCGCGTCCCATGCGCCCTCCAGCGTTACCGTCTATATCGGTTATGGAGGTAACACTAGGGAGCTCTCGATCCACGGTCAACTGGTAAAGTCTGTTTTGATGGAAACATTCGAGGGTGTCCGGAGGCTGCGCCTGGTGGGCGGCAACCTCGCGCTGGACTTCGTCAACACCCGCAGCGGTCCACCCGTCGGGCCGCCCGACGACGACGTGCTCACCGGCTATCCCGAGCTGGTCGCCTGGGCCGGCTACGCAGGCGCCCTCACCGACGCGGAGGTGACCAGGTTGCATCGTCTCCGCCACGACGACCCGGACGCCGCGCAGGCCACCTACGAGCGGTCACTGCGTACCCGCGACCGGCTCGACGAGGTGTTCCGGGCGCTGGCGACCGGCCGGAGCCCGAGCAGGTCCGCCCTGGCCGAGCTGCGCGACGACGAAGCTGACGCGCTCGCTCACGCGCAGCTCGACCGGGCCGACAGCTTCGTCTGGACCTGGCGGGACGACCACACCACCGCCCGGCCACTACGCCCGGTGGTGCACGCGGCGATCCGATTGCTCACCACCGGCCCGCTGGACCGGATCAAGGGCTGCGGCGGCTGCCGCTTCGTCTTCACCGACGAGAGCAAGAACCGCAGTCGACGCTGGTGCAGCATGGACGACTGCGGGACCAGCGAGAAGGCCCGACGCTACGTCGCCGCGCGCCGCACCCGGGCGAGCCGGTGAGCGCCGACGCCGGACAGCGCCACCGGTAGACCACCGCCGGGCTGTCGCGTTCGTCAGCTGTTCGTCCAACCGCCACACCGGCGTCGCCCGCCCCGCGTACCGTCGACGCACGTGATCATCCGTCCGGCGACCACCGAGGTGCGCGCGTTACGCCGTATCGGTGACACCGCCCCGCACAGCGCCTTCACCGACCTGGTCCGGTACGCGGGAAACTGGTTCTGCGCGTTCCGCCAGGGCCGGTCGCACCTCTCCGACGACGGCGTCCTGCGGGTGCTGACCTCCTCGGACGGTCGGGCCTGGCAGACCTCGGCCATCCTCGCCCAGGCCGGTGTCGATCTGCGCGATCCGCGCTTCGTCCTGCGCCCCGACGGACGGTTGCAACTGCTCGCCGCCGCCGCGACCGGCATGCCGAAGCGGTTCCGGACGGTCACCGCGGTCAGCGACGACGGTCAGCGGTGGGACGAACCACGACCGGTCGGCGAACCGGACGTCTGGGTCTGGCAGGCCGCCTGGTGCGGCGACGCGATGTACGGCATCGGTTACGCCACCCGGGAGCCACGGTTCGTCCGGCTCTACCGCAGCGAGGACGGCTTCGACCTGCGACCGGTGGTCCGGACCTTGTTCTCCGGCGGATATCCGAACGAATCCGGGCTGGTCTTCGATCCCGACGGCACCGCTACCTGCCTGCTACGGCGCGACGGCGGTACGGCAACCGCCCAGCTGGGCCGCGCCCGCCCGCCCTATCGGGAGTGGACCTGGACGGACCTCGGGGTACGCGTGGGCGGGCCGACGCTGTGCCGGCTGCCCGACGGCACCCTGGTGGCCGGCGTACGCCTGCACGACGGCGCGGTGCGCACCGCGATCTGCGCCGTCGACGTGGCACGGGGCCGGCTACGGGAGCTGGTGACGCTGCCCTCCGGCGGCGACTCCAGCTATCCCGGCCTGGTCTGGCACGACGAGCGGCTGCACGTCAGCTACTACTCATCCCACGAGGGGCGCAGCTGCGTCTACCTGGCCGAGGTCGAGCTCGGGTCGGGTTGAGGCCCGGCGGCCACGTCCAGCGTGGGGGTGCGGCGCGGCTCGGCCGGTCGGCGGAGGGGCGCCGGTCGACGCGGGTCGGCAGATCGGCGCGGGGTCGGCCGATCGGCAAGGGGTCGCCGATCGGCCTCGCCCGGCGAGAACAGCGGTCCGGTCATGACATCCCCACCTCACCATCGGCGTCGCTGCGGGCGCGAATCGGCCGCAGGTCGCCTGCTCGGAGCACTGCCGGAACCCTACGGCAGGCACGGTGGACATTGCTTCATGCAAATGGATGCCGGAGAAGGGCAACAGGCCGGATTGTCGCCGGGCCACCCGGCGAGGATGATCGATTCCGTGTGTCGACCTTCGGTGAGTGATTCGACACCGAGCGTGCGCCTTTCACCCAGGCGTTCCGGCGGGTACCGGGGTCTGCGCGTGGATGTGGAAACGCAGGGACCGGGCGTCGGTGAAGCACTCCCGCATCGGCCGGACCAGTTCGCGGTGCTCCGGGCTGCGCTCCCACGCCTCGAAGTCGGCCAGGCTGGTCCACTCACTGGTGATCAGCCACTGCTCCGGGTCGGTCGATGAACGACACACCTGGTCGACGAGATGGCCCGGCACCCCGTCGGCGACCAGGTGCCGGACCGCCTCGTAGGCCCGCAGGAAGTCCTCGGTGCGCTCGTCGGGCACCCGGACCAGGAACACCACCCGTGCTCGCGTCATCGCCCCTCCTCTCCGGCTGGTGGCGCACCGCGCAACACCAGCGCGCTGTTGAATCCGTCGAAACCTCGGGCGCAGACCAGCGCCACCCGGGTACGCGGGCGGCGGGGGGCCCGCAGGAAGTCCAGCTCACACCCCTCGGCCACGACATCCGGGCCGGCCGAGGCGGGCAGTGTGTCGTGCGCGAAGGCGAGCAGGGCGGTGGCCACGTCCAGCGCCGACCCGCCCTGATGCGCCCGCCCGGTCAACTCCTTGTGGGTACTGACCGGCGGCGTGCGGGCGCCGAAGACGGCACGCAGGGCGCTCGCCTCGGCCCGGTCGTAGCGGAGCACCCCGAGCGCGTCGGGGACCACCACGTCCACCTCGTCCGGCTCGACGCCGGCCCGGCCCAGGGCCAGCCGCATCGCGCGGGCGTACTGGCGCGGGTCACCGGCGCTGTCGGAGGTGGTGTGCGCCGCGTCGTGGGTGGCGCCCCAGCCGGTCACCTCGCCGTAGCTGCGCGCCCCCCGCGCTCGGGCGTGGTCCAGTTCCTCCACCACGAACACCGCACCTCCCTCGGCGGGCAGGTAGCCGCTGGCGGTGGCGTCGAACGGCCGGTAGGCGCGTTCCGGATCGGCCACCTCGCTGAGCAGGCCGGACCGCAACTGACAGGCCAGCGCGTACGGGCTCAGCGGGCACTCGGTCGCCCCGGCGAGCACCACCGAGGCGCCACGCCGCACGGTCCGCACCGCGTGCGCCAGACTGTCCAGCCCGCCCGCCGACTCCGCCACCAACACCCCGCACGGCCCCTTCGCCTGATGCCGGATGGAGAGCTGTCCGACGCTGGCCGCATAGAACCAGGCGATCGACTGGTACGCGCCGACCGTGCGCGACGGTGACGACCAGAGACGTTGCAGCTCCCGCTGGCCGAACAGGTTGCCGCCGGAGGCGCTGGCCAGGGTCACCGCCCAGCCGTACGGGTCGGTGGCCCGCTCCGGCAGTCCGGCGTCGGCCAGCGCCAGCGCGGTGGCGGCGAACCCGAGATGGGTCCACCGGTCGGTCTGCACCAGAGCACGATTCTCGGCGTACCGGGCCGGGTCGAAGTCCGCCACCTCACCGCCGAGACGGGTCGGGTACCCGGCGGCGTCGAACAGGGTGATCGGACCGGTGCGGCGGCGGCCGGCCAGGACCGTACGCCAGTGCGCGTCCGCGCCGACGCCGCTGGGCGCCACCACCCCGACGCCGGTGATCACTGCCCGCCCGCCGGTCACGCCGTCACCTCGACGACCGTCCGGACCCGACGCGTGCTCACGGTGTCACGTCCCGGGCCAGCCGGCGGAACAGCATGGCCGACTGGAAGCCGCCGAAGCCGCTGCCCACCGAGAGCGCCACGTCCACCGGCACCTCCCGGGCCTCGTTGGGCACGTAGTCCAGGTCGCATTCCGGATCCCGGGTGGCCCAGTTGGCGGTCGGCGGCACCACTCCGAACTCGATGGCCAGCGCGCACGCGGCCATCTCGATGGCGCCGATGGCACCCAGTGAATGCCCGACCATCGACTTGATCGAGCTGATCGGTACCCGGTAGGCCGCCGATCCGAGCGACCGTTTGAACGCGGCTGTCTCGTGCCGGTCGTTCTGCCGGGTACCGGAGCCGTGGGCGCTGATGTAGGAGACGTCCTCGGGTGCCAGGCGGGCCTGCCGCAGCGTGTCGGTGATGGCCAGCCCCATCTCCAGGCCGTCGGGTCGCAGCCCGGTCATGTGGTATCCGTTGCTGCGACTGGCGTAGCCGGCCACCTCGCAGTAGACGTGCGCGCCGCGCCGCGCGGCGTGTCCGGCCTCCTCCAGCACCAGCACCGCCGCCCCCTCGGCCAGTACGAAACCGTGCCGGTCGGCGTCGAAGGGACGGGAAGCGTGCGCCGGGTCGTCGTTGTCCGGGCTGGTCGCCTTGATGGCGTCGAACGAGGCGACGGTGACCGGTGAGATGGGCGAGTCGGCAGCCCCGGCGAGCACGATGTCGGCCTCGCCGTCGACGACGAGCTGGTGGGCGTACCCGATGGCGTCGATGCCGGAGGTACAGCCGGTGGAGATCACCTGGGCCGGACCGTGCAGGCCGTGGCGGCAGGCCACGTCGGCGGCCAGGCTGCTGGGCATCAGCGCCGGGTAGAGGTACGGGCCGCCGAGTGCCGCGTCGACCAACCAGCGCCGGCCGCTGTCGCTTACCGTCACGTACTCCTGCTCCAGCGCCATGGTGCCGCCGACCGCGGTGCCGAGCACCACCCCGGCCCGGTCGCGTTCGGCGTCGGTGAGGTCCAGCCCGCTGTCGGCGACAGCCTCGGCGGCACAGGCCAGCGCGAACTGCACGTACCGGTCGGCGCGCTGCCGCTGGGCCGGGGTCAGT
This sequence comes from Micromonospora sp. C51, assembly GCF_018070435.1. Classification (NCBI taxonomy): domain Bacteria; kingdom Bacillati; phylum Actinomycetota; class Actinomycetes; order Micromonosporales; family Micromonosporaceae; genus Micromonospora; species Micromonospora sp. C51. Next base: position 283,518 of record NZ_JAGPXQ010000004.1, read on the forward strand.
CCGGCGGCGTCCGGGTCGAAGTCGCACTCGGCGGCGATCTGCGACCGGAACGGTGACGGGTCGAAGAAGCTGATCCGCCGGGTCGCCGTACGGCCCTCGGTGATGCTCTTCCAGAACCGGTCCCGGGTCACCCCACCGGGGGCCACCACCCCGACGCCGGTCACCACGGTGCGGCGGCTGGTCACGACCGGTCCCGCTGTTCGACCAGCTCGGTGTCGACGTGGCCGAGTTCCGGGCGCGGAGCCAGCGGTCCGAGGTGGAAGACCACCTCGGCGGGGAGATGACCGGTGTTGCGCAGCCGGTGCCGGACGTTGCGGGCCACGAACAACGCCTCGCCGGCCGCCAACGGCACCGGCTCGTCGTCCAGGTCGACGGTGATGGCGCCCCGGGCGACGTAGAGGAACTCCTCGCTGTAGGGGTGGTAGTGCTCGGCGATCCGCTCCCCCGGCGCCATGGTGGCCACCCCCATGAAACCCGAGGTGCTGCCGACGGTACGCGGACCGAGCAGGACACGCAGCTCGCCACCGCGACGGCGGTCGGCGGGCACGTCCCGGGCGGCCACCAGGGCGAGTTCACTCATCATCTGCTCCTGTCGCGCTCGTACCGGTCGCCGACGCCGTACTGGTCAGGGTGGTCGTCCGGTCCCGGGCGAGCCGCTCGACGCGCTCCTTGATCACGGCCAACTGCACCACGCTGTTGGTGTTGATCCGTTCGGTCATCCCGGCGTTGTCCACCGGTGCGGTCGGTTTCATGGCGAAGTCCTGCACCCAGGTCATCCGGACACCGTCGGGTTCTTCGGTGTAGGTCCAGCGGATCCGCATGTACTCGAACGGGCCGGTCTCCACCCGGCGGGCGTGCACCTGTCGGCTGGCCGGATCCGCGGTGCGTTCGCTGACCCAGCTCCAGGCCACGCCGTTCTCGTCGGGATGCATGGTGAGCCGGAACCGGACGGTGTCGCCGTTCCGGTCGAGGATCTCCGCCCGCGCGTACTCGGTGAACAGGTCCGGCCAGCTCGCCACGTCGTTCGTCACCGACCAGACCAGCTCCAACGGGGCGGCGATGACGACGCTGTTCTCGGTGTGCCCCGGCGGGTCGGCCCGGCGGGCGACCAGGTCGGCCACGGCCGGGATGCTCCACTGCGCGGCCTGCTCCGGGATGCTCACCTGCCACCGGTCGGCGACCACGGCCGAGAGTTCGAGCAGGGCGAGCGAGTCCATGCCCAGCTCCTCCAGGGAGGCGGCCGGCGCGCGGGCGGCGGCATCCGGGTCGAGGCCGCAGTTGCTCACCAGAATGTCGGTTATCTCCGCGGTCAGCGAACCGCCGTCGGTGACGGTCATCGTTTCCTCCTCGGGTGTGCGGGTTTCGGTGCGGCGATCAGGCGGTCCACCAGCCCGGTGGAGTGACGCCCCTTGCGGAACTCGGCGTCTTCGAGCACCCGCCGGACGAACGGGATGGTGGTCCGCATCCCCGGTCCGGAGATGTCGAACTCGCCGAGCGCGCGGTCCAGCCGGCTCAACGCCAGGTCGCGGTCCGGGGCCCAGACCGCGACCTTCGCCAGCAGCGAGTCGTAGTGCGGACCCACCAGGTAGCCGGCATGACCGTGGGTGTCGACCCGGGTGAACGGGCCGCCGGGTGGCACGAACCGGTCCAGCCGGCCGGGCGTCGGGGCGAAGTCCCGATCCGGATCCTCCACATTGACCCGGCACTCGACGCTGACTCCGGTGAACCGGATGTCGTCCTGACGCCAGCGCAGCGGGGTGCCGGCGGCGACGTGGAGCTGCTCGTGCACCAGGTCGATCCCGGTGATCATCTCGGTGACCGGGTGTTCCACCTGGATCCGACAGTTGATCTCCAGGAAGTGGAACCGTTCCTCCGCGTCGACCAGGAACTCCACCGTGCCGGCACCGGTGAACCCGACGTCGAGGGCACCGCGCAGAGCGGTGCCGGCGATGGCCTCCAGCGTCGCCGGGGACAGCGCCGGGGCGGGCGCCTCCTCGACCAGTTTCTGATGGCGGCGCTGCACCGAGCAGTCCCGGGTACCCAGGTGCACGCCGTTGCCGTGCGAGTCGCAGAGCAGTTGGACCTCGACATGCCGAGCGTCGGTCAGGTAGCGCTCGACGTACACCCGGTCGTCGCCGAAGGCGGCCTGGGCGGCGGCCCGGGTGCGCGCGTACGCCCGGGGTAGGTCCGCCGGGGCACGGACCACGGCCATCCCTCGGCCCCCTCCCCCGGCGGCGGCCTTGATGATGACCGGATAGCCCACCTCGGCGGCGAGGGCCGCGGCCTCGGCGGCCGTCGGTACCGGCTGCACGGCACCCGGTGCCAGCGGTAGCCCGGCCCGGCTCATCAGCGCCCGGGCGGAGGACTTGTCGGCCAGCACGGACATCACATGTGGCGGCGGGCCGACGAAGGTCAGCCCGTTGTCCGCGCAGATCTCCGCGAAATCGGCGTCCTCCGAGAGGAAGCCGTAGCCCGGATGAACCGCCTGGGCGCCGACCTTACGGGCGGCCTCCACCACCGCTGCGGCGTTGAGGTAGCTGCGCCGGCTGGCCGAGGGGCCGATCCGGACGGCCTCGTCGGCCAGCCGCACGGCCGCCGAGTCGGCGTCCGCCGTGGAGTAGACCACCGCGGTACGAATACCCAGTTCCCGGCACGCACGCAGGATGCGCAGCGCGATCTCGCCCCGGTTGGCGATCAGCACCTTGGAGAACATCAGCGCACCACCCCTCACGCCGGGTCCAGGGCGACCAGTGGCTGGTCGTACTCCACCGGCTGTCCGTCGGCGGCGAGGATCTCGACGACCCGGCCGGGCCGGTCCGCGACGATCTCGTTCATCAGCTTCATCGCCTCGACGATGCCGACGACCTGCCCGGGTCGGACCTGGTCGCCGACGGCCACGAAGGGCGCCGCACCCGGCTGCGGCGACCGGTAGAAGGTGCCGACCATCGGCGAGCGGACGCTGGTGCGGGTGGTGGGGCTCGCCGACGGCGGGGCCGCGGGTGGTTCGGTCGGCGGGCGGAGGGCGGGAGTGACGCCGGAGCCCGTGGGGCCGGACGGTACGCCCGGGCCGACCGGCCGATCCCACTCCACCTCCAACTCGGCGTCGCCGAGACGCAGCCGCAGCCGGCGCACCGGGTCGGCCAGTTCGGCGATGAACTGCTGGGCGTGTCGGCGCAGGTCGGCCAGGGCGGCGTCGGCCGGCCGGGACCGGCCGGATTCCGGGTCGGCGGCGTCGGTCAGGTGCCCGGTCCGGTCGCCGGTCGGGGTCGTCGGTGCGGGGCGGGCGCCGGGTGTGCCGGCCCCCCCGGT
>NZ_JAGPXQ010000040.1:0-54833 GCF_018070435.1 Micromonospora sp. C51
GCCTCCGCCCCACCGACTGACAACCCGTCCCCTCTCCCGCGATCATGCAGTTGTGGTCGCCGATACGTCCCTTTCATGCCCTTGTGTTACTGCCACAACTGCATGATCGCGGGAGAGGGGACGGGTTGTCAGTCGGTGGGGCGGAGGCGGCGGACGGCGGAACGCGCGGTACGGCGGGCGGTACGGGCACCGGCCAGCAGGAGGCGGCCGGCTCGTGCGGTGGGGGTGCCGTGGAGTAGTGAGACGATCCGGCGCAGCCGTTTCAACTCGCCGTCACGCTCGGTCAACGTCCGTTCGTACCAGTCCTGGAGCGCGCGCGCCTCGGACAGCTCGCGGGCCAACCGGTCCCGGTCCAACAGCAGTTCCCGCCACCCCCCGGCAGCCGCACCCGCCACGTGGTCGACCGATGTCCCCGGCTCCCGACCGGACATCGTGGTCAGCATGGCGGCCAGCTCACCGGCCGGCCAGAGGTCGGCGAGCCCGGCGTCGATCAGCCGGGACGCCAGCCGCCGCAGCGCCAGCATCGGCTCGGTGGACTCGGCCAGACCGTGCCAGGTGCCGGCCGGGGTGACGACGACGGCGTCCGCCGGCATCCCCGCCGCCGCACCACGCTGCCAGGTGGTGAGCAGCGCCCGCACCGCCGGCAGGTCTCGGCGCAACGTCGCGGCCACCACCAGATCCTCGACGGTACGCCCCGACGGAACGGTCTCGCCGTCGGCGAACCGCCACCCGCCCGCCGGATCCCGGCCCACCTCCCGGAGCCGACCGTCCCGCACCAGCAGTGTCGCCGGCGGCAACGCCCCGGTCCGGTCGACCCCAAGGTGGGCGCGCGCGGCGGCGGGCTGGTCCGCCAGGGTAGGCGGATCCGGCAGGCGCTCGCCGAGCAGCACCCAGGCCGGCGCTAGCTCGACGGCGATCCCGTTCCGGACGGCGGATCCGGTCAGTCGAGCCGGGTCGGCCAGCAGCGGTGCGGCCGGCACCCGGCCATCGCGTCCGGTGGCCGGGTCACGCGTCCCGCCCCCGCCGTCGCCGTCGCCGTCGCCGTCGCCGTCGCCGTCGACAGCCTGATCGCCGAGGACGGCGTGGAGGAACCCGGTCAGGTCCGGGTCGGCCAGCAGTTCCGTGTTGACCAGAGCGGTCGGCGCTACGGGGGACGGAAAGACCGCCCAGGCGCCGCCGATCCGCAGCCCCGACGCCGTCAGCCGGGCCCGCAGCCGGGCGGGGCCGGCCGGGCGGGTGTGGTCGTACTCGCCGAGTGCCGCCCAGTCGGAGTCGGCGCTCGGCGGCGAGGTCAGCAACCGGTGCAGCCCGAGTGGGTTCTCGGCCCCGAGCAGCAGCCGGCCGCCGGGCCGCAGCACCGACACCAGCAGGTCGAAGGTCTCGCCCCAGGGCAGCTGCGCCCCCTCCACCGAGCCGAGGCGGTCCAGCCCGTCCAGGGCGACCACGGTGTCGTACGGGGGTGTGCCAGCGAGCTTCTCCGGGCCACCGCAGCACACCCGCACCCCGGAGCGCTCGGCGTAACGGTCGGCCAGCGCCTCGGCGTCGGGCAGCCCCCGCACCAGCACGGTCAGGTCGGTCAAGGGCAGCGCGTCGAGCAGTTGAGGGTCGTGTGGCCCCACCACCAGCGTGCGGCCGGACGCGACGGTCAGCAGGGCCGTCAGCCCCGGCCCGCGTACCGGTCCCGGGCCGTGCGCGGCGTCGAGATCCGACCAGCCGAGCATCTCGCCACCGAACAGGTGCACCTCGCTCATCGCGCCACCTCGCTGCGCTCGGCGTCACGACGAGCCACCACCGCGCAGAGCCGGATGACTCGCTCGCTGCGCTCGCTCATCGCGCCACCTCGCTGTGCTGCTCGGCGCCGGACCGGACCGTGGGGGCCTGGTGCCGGTCGGCGGGCTCGGGCCAGCGGAACAGCCGCCGCAGCTCGGCTGGTGGCAGCAGCCGGTCGGCTCCCAGCTCGGCGACGGCCAGGGCACGGGCGCTGTCCGGGTCGACCTGCCGGCCGTGCAGGTCCGCCCACTGGCGGCGGATCCGTGGCTGGCCGCCCCAAATCGGCGCCTCGCCGGCCAGCTGCATCGGATCGCCGTAGACGGCCGGTTCACAGCCGGCCAGGATGCCGTAGAACACCGCGCTGCACAGCCGGTTCGAGGCGACCCGGCGATGCCGGCGCAGCTCGGCCAGTTGCCGGTGGAGGAAACCCGGGTCGAGGTCACGCCACCGGCCGCCCCGGTAGCCGTGGCAGACCACCCGGAAGCCGGCCCGCTCGTAGTGCTGGCGTACCCGGGTGGATCGGTACTCCTGCCAGTAGAGGCAGACCGTCACCGGCCCCGGTTCGACGGCCCGGATCTCCTCGATCAGCCGGTCGTGATCGCCGACGACCTGCTGCCCCTCCCAGCCGTGGAAGGGGTACCAGATGGTGCCCTCCCGCCGTTGCGGGTCGTCCGGTTCCATCGCCAACAGGTACGCCCACGGGGAACCGACCACGTACGTCTGTCGGCGGCCGAGGGACCAGGCCCGCCGCCGGGTCCGCTCCGACCACAGGAACAGCGGTACGCCCGGCACGAACTCGTGGTCGTACGCCATGCCGTCGCCGATGTTCCAGCCGTGCTGGAGGTAGCCGTGGATGCGTGGCGGATCCCGGTCGTCGAGCCCGCAGTAGCGGGCCAGCACGTGGGAGTGCCCGTAGTAATGGTTGGCATGGTGCACGGTGGCGGGCGCCCCTGGTCGTGGTGACGGGTCACGGCGTGACGGGTGGAGGCGGAGCCTAACCGGCCCGTCTGAACACCCGGCCACGCCGAGATGTCCGCCCGGTGTGCCATGCGCGATATAGATGGAGCCCCCGGCCGGGATCGAACCGGCGACATCCCGCTTACAAGGCGGGTGCTCTGGCCAGCTGAGCTACAGGGGCGTTGTGTCGTGGCCAGCATAGCGACCGACGTCCGGTTTTCCTGCTCGGCAGGGGTCCCGAGCATGGGAAACGTCAACATCCCGACGCGTGGACGTCGATTCGTGTCCGCCCGTGCCCGAGTGACCGGAATGCGAATGCTTCGGAAGTACCGCTCGACGGTGGACCTTGGCATTGCGGCGAAAGCCGTTTACCGTGCAGTGACACGGCCGACACGGGCCCGCCCCGCAGCGGCCGTGGCGCCGGTACGGGCATCCGTGCCGGTCGCTCCTTCACTCGGATCGTCCGGCACGTTCCTGCCGGTGAAAGGAAGCGTCCCCCCTCATGGCTACGGTCACCTACGCGAAGGCGTCCCGGATCTACCCGGGCACCGAACGCCCCGCGGTCAACCAGCTCGACCTCCAGATCGGCGACGGCGAGTTCCTCGTCCTCGTCGGCCCCTCCGGTTGTGGTAAGTCCACCAGCCTGCGCATGCTCGCCGGCCTGGAGGACGTCGACGACGGCGCGATCTACATCGACGACCGGGACGTCACCCACCTGCCGCCGAAGGCCCGCGACATCGCGATGGTCTTCCAGAACTACGCCCTCTACCCGCACATGACGGTGTACGAGAACATGGCGTTCGCGCTCAAGCTGCGCAAGACCTCCAAGTCCGAGATCGACCGGCGGGTCAAGGAGGCAGCGGCGCTGCTCCAGCTGGAGGAGTACCTCAGCCGTAAGCCCAAGGCGCTCTCCGGTGGTCAGCGCCAGCGGGTCGCGATGGGCCGGGCCATCGTCCGGGAGCCGCAGGTCTTCCTGATGGACGAGCCGCTGTCGAACCTCGACGCCAAGCTGCGGGTGCAGACCCGTACGCAGATCGCGTCGCTGCAGGCCAAGCTCGGCATCACCACCGTCTACGTCACCCACGACCAGGTCGAGGCCATGACCATGGGCCACCGGGTCGCGGTCATGCTCGACGGCGTGCTCCAGCAGGTCGACACTCCGCGGACGCTCTACGACACCCCGGCCAACGTCTTCGTCGCCGGCTTCATCGGCTCGCCCGCCATGAACATCAAGACCGTGCCGTTCAGCGAGCAGGGCGCTTCGTTCGCCGAGATGTCCGTGCCGCTGACCCGCGAGCAGGTCGAGGCGGCCAACGCCGAGGGTGGCAACGGCAAGGTGACCGTGGGCTTCCGTCCGGAGGACTGCGACATCGTCAGCCCGACCGAGGGTGGCATGCCGGTAGTGGTCGAGCTGGTCGAGGACCTGGGCTCCGACGCCAACGTCTACGGCCACGCCGCGCTCGACGGCGCTTCCGAGCGGTTCGTGGTCCGCACCGACCGCCGGACCATGCCGAAGCTCGGCGACACGATTTTCGTAAAGCCGCGTACCGGCCAGAGCCACGTCTTCCACTCCGCCACCGGGCAGCGCATCTGAGTTGGCAACCGAAAGGGGCGGTCCGCCGATGGCGGGCCGCCCCTTTCGCGTACGCTCTGCGGTTTCTCAGCCCTCGACGGCCCGGCGGCGCGCCACCTCGGCCAGCGTGACCGCGGCGGCGACGCTGGCGTTCAGTGACTCCACCTCGGAGATCATCGGGATGCTGACGGTGAGGTCGCAGGTCTGCCCGACCAGGCGGGACAGCCCCCGCCCCTCCGAGCCGACCACCACGACCAGCGGGCCGACGGCGGCCTCAAGGTCGTACAGGTCCGTCTCCCCGTCGGCGTCCAGACCGACCACCATGAACCCGGCGTCCTGGCAGGCTTTAAGCGACCGGGTCAGGTTGGTCACCTGGGCCACCGGCACCCGGGCCGCCGCGCCCGCGCTGGTCCGCCAGGCGGTCGCGGTGATCCCGGCGGCCCGCCGTTCCGGTACGAAGACACCCTGCGCGCCGAATGCCGCAGCGGAGCGGATCACCGCGCCGAGGTTACGCGGATCGGTGACCCCGTCCAGCGCCACCAGCAGCGGCGCCGGCTGTTCCAGTGCGGCGGCGACCAGATCCTCGAACGGCTCGTACGCGAACGGTGGCACCTGGAGACCGACGCCCTGATGCAGCACGCCCCCGGTCATCCGGTCCAGCTCGGCACGGCTGACCTCAAGGATCGCGATGCCCCGGTCGGCGCCGGTACGGATGATCTCCTTGACCCGGTCGTCGACGTCGATGCCCTGCGCCGTGTAGAGCGCGGTCGCCGGCACCTGGGCACGTAGCGCCTCCAGCACCGGGTTTCGACCGACCAGCAGCTCCGCCGCGTCCTTCGCCGGGTTGGACTTACGTCCCGGCGCGACCCGGGGACCGCCCCGCCCGGCAGGCTGCCTACCTCGCCCCGGACTGGCGGAGGCCGTGCCCCGGCCACCGCCCTTGCCCCAGGTGGTGTCCTTGCTGCCGGGCTTGCCGATCTTCGGGGCACGCCCCTCCTCGGCCGCCGCCCGGCGTTCCTTCTCCTGCTTCCAGGCGGTGCGCTGCGGCAACTTCTCGGTGCCGGAGTACGCCTTGTGCCAGGGCCGCTCGTCGGCCGGCAACGTCCGGCCGCGCCCGGCGAGGGAGTCCCGGTTCTTTCCGCCGGACCCCTTCGGGGCATTGGCCTTGGACGCCACCCGTCGACCACGGCGCTGCGAGTTGCCGGCCATCAGTCCTGCTCTCCAATAGTCCAACGCGGCCCTTGTGGGGTGTCCTCGACCACCACTCCGGCCCGCTTGAGTTGATCCCGCAGCGCGTCGGCGGCGGCCCAGTCCTTGCGGCCCCGGGCCTGCGCGCGCTGTTCCAGTGCCAGGGCGATCAGGGAGTCCACCACACCACGGAGGTCGCTCGCCCGGGCTCCGCCGGTCCAGGCCGGGTCGAGAGGGTCGACTCCGAGGATATCCAGCATCGCGCGGACGCTGGCGAGCGTGGTGCGGACGGTCACATCCTCCCCGTCGGCCAGCGCGTTGTTGCCGTCCCGCAGCACCTCGTGCAGCGCCGCCAGGGCGGCCGAGGTGTTCAGGTCGTCGTCCATCGCGGCGACGAACGCGGCTGGCAAATCGCCCAGCCCACCCGCGCCTACCCGTTCCACGGCGCGGGTCACGAAGCCCTCGATCCGCCGGTACGCGACGGCCGCCTCGCGCAACGCCTCCTCGGAGTAGTCGATCCGGGAACGGTAGTGGGCGGCCACGTAGTAGTAGCGCAGCTCGACCGGGCGCACCCCGAGGGAGGCGACGTAGGCCAGGTCGAGGGCGTTGCCCAGCGACTTGCCCATCTTCGTCCCGCCGATGCCGAGCAGGCCGTGATGCACCCAGTACCGGGCGAAGGGCAGGCCGGCGGCCTGGGACTGGGCCAGCTCGTTCTCGTGGTGCGGGAAGGTCAGGTCGAGACCGCCGCCGTGAATGTCGAACTCCGCGCCCAGATAGCGCCAGCACATCGCCGAGCACTCGATGTGCCAGCCGGGTCGGCCCCGTCCCCACGGCGACGGCCAGTAGGCGTCCGCCGGCTCATCCGGCTTGGCACCCTTCCAGAGTGCGAAGTCGCGCGGGTCACGCTTGCCCCGGTCCGGCGCGTCACCGGCGGACTGCATGTCGTCGGGCGACTGGTTGGACAACGCCCCGTACGCCGGCCACGAGCACACGTCGAAGTACACGTCACCCGAGCCGTCGGTGGCCGGGTAGGCGTGCCCCCGCTCGATCAACTGTGCGATCAGTTCGTGCATCTCGGGGATGTGACCGGTGGCGCGCGGTTCGTAGGTGGGTGGCAGCACGTTCAACGCCCGGTACGCCTCGGCGAGCTTCAACTCGTTGGCGTACGCGATCGACCAGAAGGGGCGCTCCTGTTCCTGCGCCTTGACCAGGATCTTGTCGTCGATGTCGGTCACGTTGCGGATGAAGGTGACCTCGAAACCGGCAACCGTCAGCCAGCGACGCAACACGTCGTAGTTGACGCCGGAGCGAAGATGGCCGATGTGCGGCGGCGCCTGGAGGGTGAGACCACACAGGTAGACCCCCACCTTGCCGGCTTCCCGCGGGACGAAGTCCCGCACCGATCGGGTGGCGGTGTCATACAGGCGTAGCGTCACCGTACAAGGGTAGCCGTCCGCTGTTGCCTGCCCGGTCGGAGCCTGGTAGCACCCGGCCGCTCCGCGCCTGCCGATGACCACCCGCTGGCCGTACGCTGCTGGTCGTGAGCACTTCAGCGACGCCCGGCGCTGCCGTACCGCCGCCGAACGACCCGGCGCCAAACGGCTCAGCACTTGCCGGCGAGCCGACATCCGGCGGGCCGGCTTCAGGTGAGTCAGCGTTGAGCGAGCCGGCGCGTGGTGGCGAGGCGTCGAGCGGGCCGGCGTCGAGCGGGCCGGTGCGGGGTGGCGAGGCGTCGCAGACCCTGGACCGGGGGCTGCGGCTGCTGCACCTGGTGGCGGATGTCCCGGGTGGGTTGACCGTCACCGAGGCCGCGAACCGGTTGGGCATCGGTCGGGCCGCCGTCTACCGGTTGGTCGGTCCCCTGGCCGGGCACGGCATGCTGCGCCGTGACACCGACGGCCGACTGCGCCTCGGCGCCGGGGTGCTGCACCTGGCCCGGCGAGCCCAACCGCTGCTCGCCGAGGGCGCACTGCCCGCCTTGCGCCGACTCGCTGAACAGGCCGGAGCCACTGCCCACCTCACGGTGGTGGAGGGCGGCGAGGGGGTCGCGCTGGCGGTCGTCGAGCCGAGTTGGACGTCGTTTCACGTCGCGTACCGGACCGGGGCCCGACACCCGCTGGAACGCGGGGCCGCCGGGCGGGCCATCCTGGCGGGCCGGTCGGGCGACGCCGGCCCGGTGAGCACCGCCGGTGAGCTGCAATCCGGCGCGTACGGGGTAGCCGCGCCGGTGCTCGGGGTACCCGGCCTGGAGGCGAGCGTCGGGGTGGTGGCACTGGCCCCGCTGGACGCCGAGGCGGTCGGCGCACAGGTACTGGCCGCCGCCACCGCCATCACCACCGCCCTGACCTGACCGCCCGCCCCTTCCGCTGGCCCTACCGCCCGCCCCGTTCCCCTGACCTGACCGGCCCAGCCCTGCCGAACCGCCCGGCAACACCGGCCCTGCCCGACAAGACCGGCCCTGCCCGACAAGACCGGCGCTGCCCGACCCGACTTGCGGCAAGTTGCGCCGAAACCACAGCTCGAAAGCCCAACTTGCCGCAAGTCGCGGCACGGGCCTGGGCAGTCAGGCCGGGCGTGCGCGACCAGCCCAGCACGGGCAGGGCAGCACGGGCAGGGCAGCACGGGCAGGGCAGTACGGGCAGGGCAGCAGCGACGCCTATAGCACAATCGGCGAGGGCTGGGAGGGTTATCCACAGGGGACGGCCGAGGCCCTGCCGGCGGTTGTCCACAGGGGCTGCCGAGGCGACCACACGACGCGCAGGCTCTCGTTCATGCCAGCTCAAGCACACCGACCGAGTGCCCTTGCGTGGCAGGTCTTCCGCGGCTCGGAGGCCGTCCGCCAGAACCTACTCACCACGCACCAGCTTCGCAGTTCCGCCTGGGCTCGACTACGGCGGGACATTTACGCCGATGCCCGGCTCGATCGCGATCACGAATTGGCCTGCCGCGCCGTGGCGTTGCAACTGCCGGTCGCGGCAGCCTTCGCCGGCCCGTCGGCGGCGTACCTGCACGGGGTCGAGCATGCCGCAAGCTTCGCCGACAAGGTTCACGTGCTCGTGCCGGCTCCAACCGGGCTGCGCAGCCAACCTGGCCTGCAAGTGCACACGATGTCGGAGGAACCCTGGCTCCAGGGCATCGGCACGGGCACGCTCCGCCGCACCAACCCGACCCGGGCAGCATGGGAGAGCGCCGTCTGGCTGCAGCCGACCCGCGCGATCGCCATCATCGACACCCTGCTCGGCCGGGGACTCACCACCCGGGCAGCTCTCGCCCAGTTCGCGGCCCTGCACGACCGCCGTCCCGGGATACGCCGGGCGAACTGGCTGTTCGATCTGGCTGAGCCGGCGGCCCAGTCGCCGGCCGAGTCACAGCTGCGCATCCGCCTGGTGCTGGCCGGTCTGCCTCGACCGGTAGTGCAGCATCCGGTGCAGGTGTCCGGCGGCCTGACCCTGCATCCGGACCTCGCCTGGCCCGGCGTCCGGGTGGCGGTGGAATACGACGGGCACTGGCATTCCGACCACGAACAGCTACATCGGGACCGACAGCGACTCAACCGTCTCGTCGGTGCCGGCTGGTTGGTACTGCACGTGACCAGTCGTCGTCTCCACCAGGATTTCCCGGGGGTGGTCCGGGAAATCCGCGCCGCGCTACTTGACCGGGGGTGGCGCCGATGACAGCAGGTGGCCGGGCTGAGGTTCCAGCCCGGCCACCGTGCCCCTGATCAGAGGCGTGCTATCGGCGCGGCTTGACAGTCACCGCCGCGTACGCGTCGACGATGCCGTGCCCGTAGAACCCGTTGAAGTTGCGCGAGCCGGCGCAGTAGGCGTCGAACTCGGCCGGGCGATCTTCATTGGCGTAGCTGAACAGCCGCGGCTCCGGGCAGGCCCGCTCGGCGGCCGTCCGAAGGAGCTGCTTCTCGACCAGGTCCGGCGCCATGCCGTAGCCGTCACGGCCCTGCTTCTTGCCGTAGCGGCTCACGATCAGCGCGGCGACCCCGGAGGCGTGCGGTGCCGCCATCGAGGTGCCCTGCAGGTAGGTGTAGTACCCGCACTCGCCGTTGCGCTTGCAGTCCTTGAACACGAAGGTCTCGGCGCCGGGCACGATGTTGCCGTCCTCGTCGACCGCGCCCTCCTCCTGGAGGACATGCTTCGGGTAGGTGGAGAGGATCATGTTGGCGTCGGTACGGAACGTGTCCGTGCCGAAGCCGTCGCGGAACCAGCCACCGGGAGCGGCGACAGCGGTCTGCTCAGTCCCGTAGTTGGAGAAGTCGGACTTCTTGCCCGACGGGCCGACCGAGGAGACGCTGATGACGTGCGGCCCTTCGGTGGGCAGGTCCCAGCAGCTGTCGTTGTCGATCTCGCGCGGGTAGGGCGCGACGTCGCCGTAGTTGGGGCTGGAGGCGTCGGTGCGCGGGTCGCCCAGGTCCTCGTGGTTGTTGCCAAGGGCGCCCACGAGAGTCACGCCCCGGTTGTGGGCGAAGGTGAGCGCCCGCCGCATTGCCTTGATGGTGGCCCGCTGGGCCGCCTGCGCCTCCGGCGAGTCAGCCGGGTTGGCCGTGCAGTTGTAGAGCCACGGGTCGACGTAGAAGGACATGTTGACCACGTCCAGGCCCGAACGGCCGGCGTGCAACAGGGCGTTGACCACCGGGTTCAGGAAGAAGTAGCCGGAGTCCTGGCCACCCTTGAGCTCGACGAGCGAGACCTTCGGCGCGACCCCGGAGAGGCCGAACCCGTTGGCGGCGGCACCGATGGTGCCGGCGACGTGGGTGCCGTGACCGCCGTCGTCGGTGCCGACCGGGTCCAGGCAGCTCGCCACCTCACACTCCCCGTCGACCTCCGGGATGTCGGGGGCGAAGTTGCGTGACAGTGCCCAGTCGAAGTTGGGAGCGATGTCGGGGTGACCGGCGTCCACGCCGGTGTCGAGGACGCCGACGGTCACCCGGCGATCGCCGGGCTCCACCTTGCGCGCCTTGTCGGCCCGGATCATCTCCAGACCCCAGAGCTTGTCGTCCAGCGGGTCCATCTTCTTGCCCCGCTGCTTACCGGCGCCCTTGGCGGCCGCCGCAGCCAGCAGGTGCTCCTGCTCGACCCGGTCGAGGCGCGGTTTGCGCCCGATCGCCTTCTCCTCAGCCGCACCGATCAGGGCGGCGGCGGAGGTCGCCTTCGTCGCGAAGTCGGCCTGGTCGGTCGTCACCTGGTAGACACCGACCTCGTCGCTGCGGGACACCACGGTCCCGCCCGCCGACCGGATCGCGGCGATCGCCGCGTCGGTGGAGACGCCGTCCTCGGCGACCACGGTGAAGGTCCGCAGGTCCGCCGGCTCGGCGCTGGCGGGAACTCCCAGACCTGTGACCGTGAGTGTCAGCGCCGTCGCGGTCGCGACGGCACCGACGGTGAAGCGCTTGCTCACCACATCGGATCCTCTCGTTGAGGGACGTGGCGTCATCAGACATCAATGCGTGAGGTTTCGCCAGAGCAGCGCCGGATTAACGGCGGAAGATCCGCTTCGCCGGAAAGATCGGCCAGCACGCTGGGCAGTTCGGCCAGGGTCGAGACCACGGCGTCCGGCACCACATCGGCCGGCAACCGCTCGCCTCGGCGGTTCAGCCACACGGCCCGCAGGCCAGCCTGCTGTGCTCCGACCACGTCATGGGCCGGGTTGTCGCCGACATGTACCACTTGAGCCGGATCGACTCCGGCGGCAGCGCATACGGCCGCGTAGAAATCCGGGGCCGGTTTCTTCGGCACTCCGTCGCAATGCGCGTACACCTCGAAGGCGAACTCGCCGACGAGGCCGCAGCGTTCGGCGCGGCTGTTGCCGTTGGTGGCGAGGCCCAGCGTCCATCGTTGACGCAGAGCCGCCAGTGCCGGCAGCGTGTCGACGAACGGCCGGGTCAGCGCGAAGCGGCGGGCGAAGAAGAGCTCGCTGATCTCGTCCAGGTGCGCACCGAGCCCGGCCCGGTCCAGGGACCGGGCGAGGGCGGCACGCCGGATCTCGGCCACCGGCGCGGCGGCCAGGTCACCGAAGACCGCGCCCCAGTCCGATTCCAGGTCCGCGAGCGTGACGCCGGCCGCCACCGGGGTCAGCCGCCGCATCTGCGCCAGCACGGCTTCCAGCCCTGCCGTGACGGCCGGACGCAGATCGACCAGGGTTTCGTCGGCATCGAACACCACCGTGCTCAGCATGCCGTTCAGCATGTCACCGCAGGGCGGGCTCCGTCGCCTTCAGCGGAGCCGGCCGGACGGGGATCCGCAGCTCGTCGAGGCGGACGAGCGCCACACCCGCGACGATCAGCAGTCCGCCGAACAGTTGCACCACCGTCGGCAGCTCTCCCAGGACCAGCCAGGCGATCAGGACCGCGAACATCACCTCGGTCAGCCCGACGAAGGAGGCCATCCGGGAGCCAAGCGCCCGCACCGCGGCGATCCCCACCAGGTAGGCGACCACTGCGGCCACCAGCGTCAGACCGGCGATCGGCACCAGCCAACTGGTCTGCGTGCCGGCGAACTGCACGGTGTCGAAGGTGGCCCGCAACGGCAACGCGCCACTCAGGCCGAGCAGCAACAGCACACCGGCACCGGCGGCCATCCCGCCACTGGCCATGACCGTCGACGGCAGGGCCGGGTCGACCCGGCCGGCGAGCACGAAGTATCCGGCCAGCCCGACCGCCGCACCGAGTCCCCAGAGGACGCCGACCACGTCGAGCCGGCCCGTCCCGGTCACGTCGAGCACGAAGATCAGCCCGACCATGGCCGCCACCGAGCCGGCGACGGTGAGCCGCCGGGGACGCTGGCCCTGCACCAGCCAGGTCCATCCGACGACGAGAATGATGCCGAGGTATTCCAGCAGCAACGCGACGCCGACCGGCAGGTACCGCACGGCGTTGAAGAAGCACGCCTGCGCGACCGCGACCCCGAGCAGCCCGAAGACGCCGATCGAGGCGAGGTTGCGGCGCAACACCGGCCAGCGCCCCCGCAGGACGAGCACGGCGGGCACCATCAGGATCAGAGCGGCGATGCCGACCCGGGCGATGACGACCGCCTCGGCCGACCAGCCGGCGTCGATCAGGGATCGGGCGAAGGTGCCCGAGGTGGCAAAGGTGATCGCGGAGAGCAGCGCGAGCGCGAGACCGGTACCTGCGGCGGGCGGTTGACGCATGGGGCTCTCCTTGGCACGACTGCCCGCCATGGGCAAAATGGGTTACGCCGATGACGCTAGGTGGAGCCACGACAGGAGTCAAGTTGCTTTTCGCCCATGACACTGAGTGTTCTCTGATCGCCGCCGCAGCGCTGGTCAACACCGCCGGATCCAGCGGAGAGGGCCTCCCGGATGTCGCCGCCCTGGACGCCTTCTTCACCAGTCACTCCTACAGCGGCCGGCACGAGCACACCGACACCGAGCTACGAGCGGTACGTGCCCTGCGCCCCCGTCTCCGCCGGATCTGGTACGCCGAGGTGGACGAGATCGTGTCGATCGTCAACGCCCTGCTCCGCGAGCACCGCGCGCTGCCCCAGCTCATCACGCACGACACCGAGCCCTACCATCTGCACGCCGTGCCCCGGGACGCCCCACTCGCCACCCGAATCGCGGTCGAGGCGGCGATGGCCGTCGCAGACGTGGTACGCGGTGGCGAACTGCGCCGGCTGCGCATCTGCGAGCACCCCGACTGCGACAACGTGCTGGTCGACCTCTCCAAGAACCGCTCCCGCCGGTTCTGTGAAGCCGGCTGCGGCAACCGGGCCGCCGTCAGCGCCTACCGCGCCCGCCGGGCCGCGGCCCGCTCCTGAGCGCTGGTGTGCGGCCCGTCCGAAGCGACCGACGCAGGTCAGCGGGCACGGCCGGCCATCAGCCAGCGGGTCACCGCGACCCGGAGCAGCACGTAGCGGCCGTCTGGGCCATCCACCGTGACGTCCCAACCGTCGTACCGGCGGCGAAGCGCCTCGACGACGTCGGGCGGGAAGAGCCGGCGGACGATGCTCGCCTCGCCCTCCGCGACGACCGGCGCATCTCCGTCGGGCAGCGCCAGCGACACCCGGGGGTCAGCGGCGATGTTGCGGACCTTCCGGTTGCGCTCACCGGAGCCGATCCACCACTCACCCTCGGCATAGTGGAACCAGACCGGCGTCAGATGCGGCGAGCCGTCCGGCCGCAGCGTGCAGATCCACACGACCCGCTCCCGCGCCAGCCGCTCCAACACCTCCGCGCCGGGCGAGGTGGTCACGTCCGGCGCGGCGGTGCCGCGACAAAGACCCGCCAGGCGTACGCGTCAAAGCTCAGCACCGGCCCAGCCGGATCCTTACTGTCCCGCACCCCCACCCCGGAACGCCCGACCGCCACCTCGACGCACTCGTTGGCCTGGGAGCTGCGGCTGCTCTTGCGCCAAGGCTCACTGTTCAGGCCCATGATTCGGCCACCTCTCTCGTCAGGTTGACGGATTCCTGCGGAGGCAGCGCCAAGCCCAACGTAGCTTCCCAGACGACATGCAGTCGATCGAGGGCTGCCGCCTCGTGCAACTCGTGCGTCTTGACCTGGCCACCGAGGCAGCCGAGTTCGCTGCCGTCCGGAAGTGTCGCAACCACAAAGCCACCAGCGAGCGCGGGGTATTCCTCGCGGGAGCGCGAGACGACGTGCACAGTGACCCTGGGATGCTCGGTTGCGATGCGGGCAAGGTGCGCTGCCTGCTCAGCCATCACTTTGGGACTCCCGACCTGACGCCGCAGCACGCCCTCGTCAAGGATCGCGATCAGCCGGGGCGGCCTATCGCCATACAAGACCCTCTGAGAGTCCATCCGATCCGTCAGCCGACTCGTCACCTCCTCGGCCGGTAGCAGATCCCCAGACTCGAAGACCGCCCGCGCATAAGCCTCCGTCTGCAGCAGGCCAGGGACGTATACCGGTTCAAACCAACGCAATTTTGTCGCCTGTTCGACGATGGCGCGCCAGCCGCGTTGCCAGACCTGGGCTTTGTCGAGGGCTACCAGGTCGGTGAGCATGCGACCGAAGATGCCGCCGGTGTCGAGGGCCTTGTCGGCCAGGTCCAGGTACTTCGGGGTGGGCGGTTGCTGGCCCAGCTCGACCGCACTGACCATCGACGGTGAGTAGTTGACGGCCTTGGCCAACTCTTCCTGACTCCACCCCCGCCGGACCCGAGCCCGGCGCAGTTCCGCAACCAGGAACGCCGCCGCCGTCAGCTGTCCACCCGCCATCTCCAACCGCCCTCCAGAAACCGGTCGATCGACTCCAGCGCCACGCCATCGGCAACCCGGCCACCGGCAGTGGCTCTCGGACAGCAGGCACAAACACTTCCGAGCGTAGGGGCGTCATCAGCAGACTGTGAAGCGCGACGCTCGCCGCTCATCCCCCGAGCTCGGCGTCGAGGTGGGACCGTCCGCTCCCCCGGCCGGGCGGTCCCACCGCCGGGGCGATTTACGCAAACGACTCAGCTCGACAGGAGGCTGTCCCATGTCCCGAACCGCGCCCCGAACTGCCCGTCGAACCGCCTCCCGAATCGCACCCCGAACCGACCGGCACGGCGGCGGCCGAGGGTGAGGGGCATGGGCGCGTCGCCCCGGACACATCTGCCGTTGCGTCCGCTCTGGCTCTGCCGGGTCTGCGCCGCACCGTGGCCCTGCGCCGCCGCGCGGCTCGATCTCGTTGCTGAGTACGCCGACGACCGGGTCGCGCTCAGCATCTACCTCTGCGCGGTGCTGCACGAGGCGGCCGCCGACCTGTACCGCCTGAACCCGCAGGACGGTCCGGACCCAGCGACGCTCTTCGCCCGCTTTCTCGCCTGGGTGCCCAGGCATCGAATGGCCGATGGCTGATCGACTCCGGTTGCGGCATCTTGCGGCCATCAGCCGCCCGGATACGCCGAGATGCCGCAACCAGAGTCGATCAAGCCAGCCCGACCGGCAGGCGCGGGCGCGGGCGGTGGCTGGGGTCAGGGGTGGGTCATGCGGAGCAGGTCGAGCGCCTCCTCCAACTGGGTCTCCGAGAGTTTGCCGGAGTCGAGATGGCCCCGCGAGATCACCACCTCCTTGATGGAGATCTGCTTCGCCAGCGCCTCCTTGGCGATCGAGGCGGCCTCGTCGTAGCCGAGGTGACGGTTGAGCGGTGTGACGATCGACGGCGAGCCCTCGGCGTACGACAGGCAGACCTCGGCGTCCGCGACCAGGCCGACCACGCACCGGTCGGCGAACAGGCGGCTCGACGCGGCGATCAGCCGGATCGACTCCAGGATGTTGCGACCCATCACCGGCAGCATGACGTTCAGCTCGAAGTCGCCCTGCGAGCCGGCGAAGGCCACGGTCGCGTCGTTGCCTACCACCTGCGCGCAGACCTGCCGGACGGCCTCGCAGACCACCGGGTTGACCTTGCCGGGCATGATCGACGAGCCCGGTTGGAGGTCCGGGATGCGCAGTTCACGTAGGCCGGCGCGCGGACCGGAGCCCATCCAGCGGATGTCGTTGGCGATCTTGTAGAGCCCGACCGCGACGGTACGCAGCTGCCCCGACGTCTCGACCAGGGCGTCCCGGGAACCCTGCGCCTCGAAATGGTTGCGCGCCTCGGTCAACGGCAGCCCGGTCGAGGCGCGCAGCTTCTCGATCACCCGGGCGGCGAAGCCGAGCGGGGTGTTGATGCCGGTGCCGACCGCCGTACCGCCCAGCGGCAGCTCAGCCAGCCGGGGCAACGCGGCCTCCAAGCGTTCGATGCCGTAGCGAACCTGGGCGGCGTACCCGCCGAACTCCTGCCCGAGCGTCACCGGGGTGGCGTCCATCAGGTGCGTACGCCCGGCCTTCACGACGGTCTCGAACTCCGACGCCTTCGCCTCCAGCGCGGCGGCCAGGTGGTTCAGCGCCGGCAGCAGATCCCGTACGACGGCCTCGGTGGCCGCGAGATGGATCGACGAGGGGAAGACGTCGTTGCTGGACTGCGAGGCGTTGACGTCGTCGTTGGGATGAACGCTGCTGCCCAGTTCCCGCCCGGCCAGGGTGGCGATCACCTCGTTGGTGTTCATGTTCGACGAGGTACCGGAGCCGGTCTGGAACACGTCCACCGGGAACTGGTCGTCGTACCCGCCGTCGGCCACGTGCGCCGCGGCTGCGGCGATCGCCGCGGCCACGTTCGCGTCGATCACCCCCAGGTCGCCGTTGACCTCCGCCGCCGCGCCCTTGATCTGGGCCAGCGCCCGGATCTGGGCCGGCTCGATGCCTCGGCCGGAGATCGGGAAGTTCTGCACCGCCCGCTGCGTCTGGGCCCGCCACAGCGCCTCGGCGGGCACCTCCACCTCGCCCATCGAGTCGCGTTCGATCCGGTAGCCGGTCGCCTCTGGAGTCGTCACGCGTACCATCCTGCCCCGCGCCGCGACGACGTGCAGACGATCGCCCGCAGCCGCCGATCCGGGCCGGCCGGGGCACGCCTTCCGACCGAAAGTCTGGAGCCCGCAAGGCAGCGACGCTTTTAAGATCGTCGAGATCTTGCCACTCCGCTCAGGAGGTTTGCACGTTGCATGACAACGGGGGTACCACCGGCGTGCGCACCGCACGTCAGTGGCGCGCACCGCGCCGATTCCTCATCACCGGGGCGGCCGCCCTGCTCACCGCGCCACTCGCCGTGATCGGCACCACCACGCCAGCGGCCGCCGGCGTGATCAGGTTCGAGCGCGCGACGAGCATCAGCTACACGGACGCCAAGCAGCCGGCCGTCGCGTTCCCGGTGAGCACCACCGACAACGTGCCGATCGGCACCTGGAAGTCCGACGAGGTGAAGCACACCTCCCGGGCGTACTTCACCTTCGACCTCACGCCCTATCGGGGCAAGGCGGTGATCAACGCGTACGGGGTGACCGGCGAGTCGTCGGTGACCGACTGCGAGAAGCCTCGCAAGATCGAGATCTGGCGTACGGACACGCCGGCACAGCCACCGACCTGGAACACCGCGCCGCAGGTGCACGAGAACGCCGACGCCGTCTTCGATTCTCCCGCCTGCCCGGCTGGCTACCTCGAACTCGACCTCACCGACATCGTGCGCCAGGCGGTGGCCGACGGGCAGGACAGCCTCACCCTGATGGCCCGGATCGCCGGGAAGAAGGAGAAGGAGAGGCGCTTCAGCCGGTGGCTGAAGCCGCTGGGCATCTCGATCGAGGCGAACGCCGCGCCCGACGTACCCAGCGCGCTGACCGTCGCCGGTCTCGCCTGCGCGGATGGCCGCCGGATCGGCACCACCAGGCCGGTGCTCAGCGCCGAGATCACCGATCCGGACAAGGCCGAGGGA
Organism: Micromonospora sp. C51; assembly: GCF_018070435.1. Lineage (NCBI taxonomy): Bacteria > Bacillati > Actinomycetota > Actinomycetes > Micromonosporales > Micromonosporaceae > Micromonospora > Micromonospora sp. C51. The sequence continues at coordinate 17,762 of NZ_JAGPXQ010000040.1, forward strand.
TCGTCCGGAGATCAGGTGACCGCGACCTTCGCCTGGTGGCCTGTCGATCGGCCCACCGAGCGCACCGAGTGGACGTCCTACCCCTACTACGCACCGGCCCGCTTCACCCATACCGTGCCGGAGGGTGGGATGGTCAACGGCGGGACGTACGCCTTCTCGGTGCGCGCCGCCGACCAGCACGCCAGTTCCGACTGGTCACCGGAGTGCCGGTTCACCGTCGACACGGTGCGCCCGCCGGCCCCGACGGTGACCTCCACCGACTACCCGTCCGGTTGGAATCCGCCAGGTCACGGCGGCCCAGGCATCCCCGGCACCTTCCACTTCACCGCGCCGGGCGCGGACGACATCGCCGGCTACTACTACGGCGAGAACGGCCTGACGTCCTACGTGGCCGCCGACGAGTCGGGGGCCGCCACCATCAGTCACGCGCCGACCCGCAGCCCCTTCGGCCGGCTGTACGTGCAGGCCGCCGACCGGACCGGCAACCGCTCGACACAGACGACGTACGAGTTCACGGTCCGCGACACGGCACCCCGGATCACCGACGGGAATCCGGACGGCGCGATCGGTGAGCCCCGCGAGCTGACGTTCACGCCCGGCATGGAGGACGTGGTCGAGTACACCTACCGACTCAACGACGACGAGCCGGTCACCGTGCCGGCCGGCGCGGACGGCACGGCCACCGCGACGATCACTCCCCGCAAGTCCGGCTCGAACCGGATCACCGTGACCAGTCGGACCTCCGGCGGGCTGCCCAGCGGCGAGGGGCAGTTGTCCTTCTACCTGTCGACCGAGCCCACCGTCTCGTCGGAGCAGTACCCGATCGGAGGTGCCGAAGGTGCCCTCGTCGGTACCCCCGGCACGTTCGTCTTCCACCCCGGCATGCCCGGCGTGACCGAGTACGTGTGGTCGGTGGCCGGCGGACCGGAGCAGACGGTCGCCGCCGAGGCGGACGGTACAGCGAGCGTGACCTTCACCTCCACCTTCGGCGGATTCCACTGGATGGAGGTCTACAGCCGGACCGCCGACGGCACTCTCTCCGGGACCGCCTCGGTGTACTTCGAAGCGACCTCGTGGGCACCGACGATCGAGTCGACGGACTACCCCGTCTACCAGGAGAGTGGTGGGCCGGGCGTGGCCGGTGAGTTCACCTTCCGACCGGCCCGCGACGGCGTGACCGGCTACGTCTACACCTTCGAGGGCGAGGAGGAGCGGACGGTCACGGCGGGCGCCGACGGGGTCGCCACGATCAACTGGACGCCGCAGTCCTACCCGGCCGACCGTTCCGGCTGGGTCCGGCTGACCGTACGCGCCACGATGGGGTCGATGGTCTCGGACGAGACCGAGCACTCTTTCGTCCTCAACCGGCTGGCCCCGACCGTGACCAGCTCGGACTACCCGCCTACCGGCGGGGGTGGGCCAGGCGTGTCGGGCCAGTTCACGCTGACCGCGCAGATGCCCGGCAGCACCGAGTTCATCTACCGGTACAACGGCGAGGAGCAGACGGTCGCCGCCGGAGCCGACGGCACCGCGACGATCACGCTGACCCCGCAGTACGACGGAAGCCATTACCTGTACGTGTCGAGCAGGACCTCGTCGGGCATCACGTCCGGCGAGGACTACTACTACTTCTACGTCAACTACCCGGGCTGACGTCCGGAACGGCGAGGGGCGCCGGGCGGAAGCCCGGCGCCCCTCGTCAAGTCGGTGTGGTCAGCGCCTACCGATGGTGAGGACCGGCTTGGTGACCTCGGCGAAGAAGTCGTTGCCCTTGTCGTCGACCACGATGAAGGCGGGGAAGTCCTCCACCTCGATCTTCCAGACCGCCTCCATGCCCAGCTCGGCGTACTCCAGGACCTCGACGTGCTTGATGCAGTCCTGGGCGAGTCGGGCTGCGGGGCCGCCGATCGAGCCGAGGTAGAAGCCGCCGTGCTGCTCGCAGGAGCGGGTGACCTGGGCCGACCGGTTTCCCTTGGCGAGCATCACCATCGAACCGCCGGCGGCCTGGAACTTCGCCACGTACGCGTCCATCCGGCCGGCCGTGGTCGGGCCGAACGAGCCGGAGGCGTAGCCCTCCGGGGTCTTCGCCGGGCCGGCGTAGTAGACCGCGTGATCGCGCAGGTACTGCGGCATCGGCTCGCCCGCGTCCAGCCGCTCGGCGATCTTCGCGTGAGCGATGTCCCGGGCCACCACCAGCGGGCCGCTCAACGACAGCCGGGTCTTCACCGGGTACTTGGAAAGCTCGGCGCGGATCTCGTCCATCGGCCGGTTGAGGTCGACGCGTACCACCTCGGTCGCGTCCAGCTGCGCCTCGGTGACATCGGGCAGGAAGCGGGCCGGGTCGGTTTCGAGTCGTTCCAGCCACACGCCCGACGGGGTGATCTTGGCCACTGCCTGCCGATCGGCCGAGCAGGACACCGCGATCGCCACCGGGCAGGACGCGCCGTGCCGGGGCAACCGCACCACGCGGACGTCGTGGCAGAAGTAGCGCCCGCCGAACTGCGCGCCGATGCCGAAGTTGCGGGTCAACTCCAGCACCTCGGCCTCCAGCTCCAGGTCCCGGAAGCCGTGCGCGGTCATCGAGCCGGAGGTGGGCAGGGCGTCGAGGTACTTCGCGGAGGCGTACTTGGCGGTCTTGAGGGCGTACTCGGCGCTGGTGCCGCCGATCACCACCGCCAGGTGGTACGGCGGGCAGGCGGAAGTGCCGATCAGCCGCAGCTTCTCCTCCAGGAACTGCATCATCCGCGTCGGATTCAACAGTGTCTTCGTTTCCTGGTAGAGGTACGACTTGTTGGCCGAGCCGCCGCCCTTGGCCATGAACAGGAACTTGTACGCGTCCGGGTGCCCGTCCGGGTCCTCGGCGTACAGCTCGACCTGCGCGGGCAGGTTGCTGCCGGTGTTGCGCTCCTCCCACATGGTGAGCGGGGCCAGTTGCGAATAGCGCAGGTTCAACCGGGTGTACGCCTGCCACACGCCCCGCGAGATCGCCTCGGCGTCGGTTCCGTCGGTGAGCACGTGCCGGCCGCGCTTGCCCATCACGATCGCGGTGCCGGTGTCCTGGCACATCGGCAGCACCCCGCCGGCAGCGATGTTGGCGTTACGCAGCAGGTCGAGCGCGACGAACCGATCGTTCGGGGAGGCCGCCGGGTCATCGATGATCGACCGCAGCTGGGCGAGGTGCGCGGGGCGCAGGAAGTGCGCGATGTCGTGCATCGCCTCGGCGGTCAGCGCGGTCAGCGCGGCCGGCTCGACCGTCAGGAACCGGCGACCGCCCGGACCGTTGACCACATCGACGCCCTCGTCGGTGACCAGGCGATAGTCCGTCTGGTCCGGACCGGTCGGCAGCAGCGGGGCGTACACGAATTCGGCGGCGCTCACGACGACACTCCGCTTCGCTCCGTGCCGCCGTGAGGCACCACCGCACTGGGCTGAAGATTCGCTCGCTGCCGCTCGCTCACGACGACACTCCGCTTCGCTCCGTGCCGCCGTGAGGCACCACCGCACTGGGCTGAAGATTCGCTCGCTGCCGCTCGCTCATGACGGCAAAGCCTAGGGCAGAAGGTTGGGTCCGTCCCACCCGCCGGGGGGCCCGATCATTTACCGGGGTCAGGGGCGGCGCACAGCTCGTTCTTCGGACCACAACTGTCCTGGGGCTGCGGCGCCGCGCCACTGCCGGCGGGGCCGGGGTCCGCCCCGTCGGCCTCGCCCGGCGTACCACCGGCCGCCGCGCCGAACCGGACGTACCCGATCTCCCGGCCCTCCCCGATCACCATGCCGGCGGGCCCCACGGCGAGGGCGTTCGCCGAGGTACGCAGCACGGCCAGTTCCCGCCCGGTCCGCGGATCGAGCGCGACCAGCCGGTTGGGCTTCTCGTCCGCGACGATCGCCGCGTACGGGGTGAGGGCCGCACCTGCCTTTTTCCCCGCCGGCCGGGTCCACCGGGTCCGCCCGGCACCGAGTTCACGGGCGGAGACGGCACCGCCATCGGCGGCACGCACCAACGCGTACCGGTCGTCGACCGCGAGCACCCGTTCGCCGTCGGCGGTGACCAGCAACAGCCGCCCGTCGTACCCGTCGAGGACCGCCTCCCGGCCGTCGGGCGAAACGCCGAGCACCACGTTCCGGGCACCGTACGGGTCCTCCCGCTGTACGCAACCGGCGCTGTCGGCGGTACGGAGGTTGAGCCCCGACTGCTGCCACGCCTCCTGCCCGGTGGCCGAGTCCCGACCGGAGATGGTGTAGTAGCAGCTGCCGTCCTGAGACCGGGCGGTGATGCGCAGCAGGCGCCCACCGATCACGGCGAGCCGCTCCTCCCGGCCGGGTTCGACGTTCTGTAGCACCCGGCCGGTGGCGGTGTCCACCACGTGCACCCGCCCGTCGACCGGGAAGCCGAGCAGCGGTGGTACGGCCTCCGGGCCGGCCACCTCGCCGTCGATCCGGTTGCTGGTGAGCCGCCGGCTGTCGAGCAGATTCGGGTTGTCCGCGAGCAGGCCGGTGCTGACCCCGGGCAGGAAGGCGGTCCACAGCGGAACGGTGCCGCGCGGATCCCAGGCGCTCAAGGTGCAGTCGGTGGCCTCCACGCAGCGGGCGTCGAGCAGCAGGTTGCGGTACGTCCAGACCGCCACCGCATCATCGTCGCGGCGGCGGGTCACCCCGGTGATGGGGTCGAGTACCTCGTACCCCTTGACCAGCAGCTTGCCCACGACGACGACGGCTTCCTGCCCCGCGCCGGTGACCGCGCTCCAGTCGGCCTTGCGCTCCCAGAGCTGCGTGCCGGCGGCCAGGCTGCGGGCCTCCACCCGGGTGCGCTGCTCGATCACGAGGCTCGCACCGGCGATGGTGACGCTGCGCGGGGTGCCACCGATACGTTGCTGCCAGACCACGTCCGGCTGGGAGATCGGCTGGGGCCGGTTCACCCAGTCCCACATGGTGGGGAACGGGTTCCAGACTCCGGTCGCGGCGAGCACCACCACCGTGATCAGGCCGAGCAGCAGCCAGCTACGTACGCCGAGGCCGCTCCCCTTCGCCACCGGGACACGGTAGCCATCCGTGCTCGCCACCGCCCGCACCACCCCGCGTGTCGCGCCGGAAAGATCGCGTCGGCAGCACCGCGAGCACGGTGGTTGACTCAGCGGTCAGCGGACACCGCAGGAGCCGGCGTGGTCGGCGTGGGCTCCGCCGCAAGCGCAGGTGAACGTCGGTCACCGGGGGTGAGGACCGGCCAGAGAAGCAGCGTCGCGATGATCGAAGCAGCCCCGGCGCCGGCCATCACCACCCCCGGCGCGAGCACCTCGCTCAGCGCGCCGGCCCCTGCGGCGGCCAACCCCTGCGCCGCCATCATGCCGGTGCTGACCAGGCCGAAAGCCTGCCCTCGGCGCACCTCGGGGACCGCGTCGAGGAACCGCCGGGCCAGCCCGAGCTGGTAGGCGAAACCCGCGGTCGCCACCGCGAACAGGGCCGCCGCGGGCAGCAGCACCGGCCGGGCCAGGAACGCCAGCATGGGTACGCCCAGCAGCAGGGCCAGCCACGGCGTCCAGCGTTCCCGCCGGGTGGGCGCGACGAACCGCCCCACCAGCAGGTCGCCGACAAGCATGCCGCCCGCGCCCGCCATCAGCAGGATGCCGGCGTTGGCGCCCGGCCCGAGCCCGGCCGCGTACGGCACCGCCACCCCCTCGGCACCGACCAGCAGTGACCCCGGCAGCCACTGGGCGAGCAGCAGGCCACGGATCCGGCGGTCGGCCAGCAGCTGCCGGTTCACCCGCAGGGTCTCCCGGAACGCGCCGGACCGCGGGCCGGCAACCGCCCGACCGGTGCGGGCGGGACGAGGCGCCAGCCCGAACCGCACCAGCAATGCGGAGAGGCCACAGGTCGCCGCCGTCAGCCAGAGCGCGCCGTACGGACCGACCAGCCCCAACAGCAGACCACCGACGGCGAACCCGGCCACCTGCGTACCCCCGGCGGCCACGGTGAGCAGCGAACGACCCAGCACGTACCGGTCACCGTGCAGCATCTCGGGCAGCAGCGCGGTACGCGACGCGCTGCTCACCGGGCCGAAGAGCGCCACGACGGCGACCAGGCCGAGCATCGCCGCCGGGGAGAGCAGACCCGTGGCGAGCACCGCCACCACGGCCAGCCGCACCAGGTCGTAGCCGACGATCAGGGCGCGGGCCGGCCACCGGTCGGCCAGGGCCAGCAGGAACAGCCCACCCAGCGCGTGCGGCAGGAATCCGGTGACGTACGCGAGTGCGGCCAGCAGACCGGACCCGGTGCGCTCGTAGACGAGCACGGAGAGGGCGAGCATCTTCACCGTCTCGCCGATAATGAAGATCCCATAGCTCGCGAAGATCACCCGGAACTCGGCGACGGCGAAGACGTCCCGGAAGGTGGCCTGCCGGTCGGCCACCTTCGGCGCGTTCATGCTGGTGTTGTCCACGCCGATCAGCCTGGTGGCGCACACCGGACCGCTCTATCCTTTCGCTGGAGAACGAAAGGTCGGGCGATGCGGATCGAGGTCACTCCGGCGGACGTGGCGGCCAGTCGGTACGCCATCTCGCCGCTGGGCGAGGCGGTCTGGGCGCTGCGCGTCCATGCCGGCCAGCACGCCGTGCCGGGGCTGGCCCCCTGGGTGGCCCGCACCCGATCGGTCTTCGAGCAGCTGCGCCGGGACTACCCGGCGGTGGGCGCGCTGATGGCGCTGCTACGCCGGGGCGGCTACAACGCCGACTTCATCCAGCCGCCACCCGACGGCATCGGCCGCACCTTCGCCGACGAGCTGGCCGTGGTCCGGGCCACGCCGCTCGGGCAGGCTCGCGACGAACTGTCCCGCAACCTTGTCGGACTGCGCACCCCACCGGCGTACGCCCGCCGGATCTACGACTCGCCGGACGTCGTCGACCGGCTGGCCGACGCGATCGAGGCGTCCTGGATGGCCCTGGTGCAGCCGGACTGGCCGCGACTGCGGGCGGTGCTGGAACGGGATCTGGTCCATCGCGCGGGCCGCCTGCTCGCGTACGGCTGGGGGGCCGCCGTGGCGGACCTGGACCCGAGGCTGCGCTGGGTCTCCGGCGGCGGGCTCGGCGCGATCGAGGTGGCCGACCGCGATCCCCGCAGCTACTCGCTGGGCGGCCGGGGCCTGCTCTTCATCCCCACGGTGTTCGGCATGATGATCAACTACGTCGAGCCGCCATGGCCGTTCGCGATCGTCTACCGGGCCTCCGGAGTGGCCGAGTTGCTCGGGCCACCCGACCCCGGCCGCCCCGAGGACGCGCTGGACCGGCTGGTCGGGCGGTCCCGCGCGGCGGTGCTGCGGGCGCTCGCCCTGCCCGCCACGACCAGTCAGCTCGTCGTGCAACTCGGGATGAGTCTGGGCGGCGTCGGCGACCACCTGTCCGTGCTGCGCGACGCGGGCCTGATCACCCGGGTCCGCTCCGGCCGGTCCGTCCGGTACCGCCGCACCCCGCTCGGCGACGCCCTCACCGCCGACTGATTTCGCCGCCTTTCCTTCACTGCACCGCCGAGCGCAGCAGCGGAAGGACGCGGTAGGGGATCTGCTCGGCGAGCGCGATGATCGTGGAGGCGCGGGTGATGCCCTCGTACGCCACGATCTGATCGATCACCCGTTGAAGGTCGGTGTTCGAGCGGGCCACGATCCGGCAGAGCAGGTCGCCCGAGCCGGTGATGGTGTGTGCCTCCAACACCTCGGGGATCGCCGCCAGATGACGGGTGACCGGGTCGTGCCCGTGCCGCTGACTGATCTCCAGGGTGACGAAGCTGGTCACCGTGAAGCCGAGCGCGGCCGGGCCGAGATCCGGCCCGAACCCGGCGATGACGCCCCGCCCGACCAGCTTGTCGAGCCGCGCCTGGACGGTCCCCCGGGCGACGTGAAGCCGGCGCGAGCACTCCAGCACACCGATCCGGGGTTCCTCGGCGAGCAGTTCGATGAGTCGCACGTCCAGTTCGTCGAGCTGAGCAATCTGACCAGTGTTCATGCGTCAACACCATACCGTTTGTGCAACCTGACCAGCGTACGCCGTGAGGGTTGCCCAGTGCGCCCGGGCACCGCGATGCTCGGCACACAGCACACGATCCCGTCGGCCCACCAGGCCGGCCGGTACGCGAGGGAGGCCACCATGACCCAGGCGATCGACCGACCCCAGCCGACCGATGAGGTGGACGTCGACGCTCTCGTCGGCGCCGTCGATCACGACACCAGCAAGGACCCGTTCCCGGTCAAGGGCCTCGACTACGTGCATTTCATGGTGGGCAACGCCAAGCAGGCGGCGCACTACTACTCGACGGCGTTCGGCATGACCTGCGTGGCGTACCGGGGGCCGGAGCAGGGCTACCGGGACTACGCCGAGTACGTGCTGACCAGCGGTTCCGCCCGTTTCGTCTTGACCGGCGCGGTACGCCCCGACGCGCCCGGCGCCGAACACGTGACAAAGCACAGCGACGGAGTGATCGACATCGCGCTGGAGGTGCCGGACGTCGATGCGGCCTACTCGCACGCCGTCCAGCAGGGCGCCAACGGCCGGACCGAGCCGACCGACATGACCGACGAGCATGGCACGGTCCGCTTCGCGGTCATCGACGCGTACGGCGACACCCGGCACACGCTCGTCGACCGGTCCCGCTACACCGGTCCGTTCCTGCCCGGCTTCGTCGCCCGGGGCCCGATCGTGGACCGGCAGCCGATGATCGACGTCGGGGTCCAGCCGAAGCGTTTCTTCCAGGCGGTCGACCATGTCGTCGGCAACGTCGAGCTGGGCCGGATGGACGAGTGGGTCGAGTTCTACCGCCGGGTCATGGGCTTCACCAACATGGCCGAGTTCATCGGCGACGACATCGCCACCGACTACTCGGCGCTGATGAGCAAGGTCGTCGCCAACGGCACCCGCAAGGTGAAGTTCCCGCTCAACGAGCCGGCCATCGCCAAGAAGAAGTCGCAGATCGACGAGTACCTGGAGTTCTACCAGGGCCCCGGTGCCCAACACATCGCCGTGGCCACCAACGACATCCTGGCCAGCGTGGACGCGATGCGGGCAGCCGGCGTCGACTTCCTGGAGACCCCGGACTCGTACTACGACGACCCGGAACTGCGCGCCCGCATCGGCGAGGTACGCGTACCGATCGAGGAGCTCAAGTCCCGCAAGATCCTGGTCGACCGGGACGAGGACGGCTACCTGCTGCAGATCTTCACCAAGCCGGTGCAGGACCGTCCGACGGTCTTCTTCGAGCTGATCGAGCGGCACGGCTCGCTCGGCTTCGGCAAGGGCAACTTCAAGGCGCTCTTCGAGGCCATCGAGCGGGAGCAGGAAAAGCGCGGCAACCTGTAACACTGTCGAGCGTGACCCAGCCACCCACGCACCCGACACCGCCGGCCGGCGAGCCCCCGGCCGGCGGTGCCGCGCCACCGGCCGGCCCACCCCAGGTTCCGGCACAGTGGGCGCCGCCCGTCCAGCCGCCGCCCGGACAGCCAGGTCCGCAGGGGTACGCGTCCCAGCCGCCCTGGCCGGTGGGGCCACCACCGCCCGGCTGGGCTGCCGGACCGCCACCGCCGGTGCTGAGTCCGGGCGGGCAGCCGCTGGCCAGCTTCGGTGACCGGCTGCTGGCGTACCTGATCGACACGGCGATCGCGACGGGAGTCCTGATGGTGCTCTTCGTACCGATCTTCCTGGTCTTCTGGTTGCGGACACTCTCCACGCTCAACTGGACCAACCCGGACGGCACACCCGCCGAGCCGGATCTGGCCACGATGTTCACCGATGTGATGTTGCCGATGCTGTTGCTCCAGGCCGGGCTGGTCGTGCTGTCGCTGGGGCTGTACTGGCTCTATCACGTCGAATACCTCAAGCGGACCGGCCAGACTCTGGGCAAAAAGGTGATGGGCCTCCAGGTGGTTCCGTTCGATCCGACCGCCACCCTCGATCGACGGATGGCGGGGAAGCGGTACCTCGCGCAGTTCGTCGGCGGGTCCCTGGTGCCCGGTGGCAGTTACGTCGACGGTCTCTGGCAGTTGTGGGACAAGCCCTGGCAGCAGTGCCTCCACGACAAGTTCGCCGGGACCGTCGTCGTTAAGGTGTCGAGGTGAACGAGCGCAGCGAGGCCGTGACGTGAGCGTGGCACCCGGTTGGTACGTCGACCCCGCCGACCCGGAAACCCGCAGGTACTGGGACGGTGAGGGCTGGATCGGCGCGCCCATCCCGGTGGACGTCACGCCGCCCGAGGGCCCACCCCCGCCCGAGCCCGAGCCGACGCCGGAGCCGACCTCGCCGGCAGCCACCTCGACACCTCCCGCAGCCGACCTGCCGTCCGGCGGCACCCCGCCGGCCACCTGGCCGCAAGGCCCGCCGGCCGGGCAGCCGGGCGGCGGAACGCCACCGGGTTGGCCCGGCGGTCAGGGATCTACGGGCGCGCCGCCGGCCTGGCCGACAGGTGACGCGCCGCAGGGGCCGCCGCCCGGCTGGCCGTACCCGACCTGGCCCGGACGTCCGCCGGCCCCCCGTCCGCACGGGATGCCGTTGGCCTCGTTCGGTGCCCGGCTGAGTGCCCGGTTGATCGACTTCGGCATCGTCCTCCTGCTCAACGCCCTGGTCAACGGCTGGTTCGTCTGGCGCTACCTCCAGGAACTCTCGGCACCACTCGACGAGTTCTGGCGTCGGGTGCAGGACCAGGACCGCACCACCGACCCGTTGCCCGCCGCCGGTGATCAGGCCGGCGCGCTGGTCGTGACGATCCTGCTGATCGCCACCTCGCTCTGGCTGGCGTACGAGGTGCCGTCGATGGCCGCCAGTGGGCAGACCTTCGGCAAGCGGCTGCTGCGGGTCAGGGCGGTGCCGGTCGAGGCGGACGCACCACTGGGCTTCGGCCGGGCCCTGCGCCGCTGGAACACTCTCGGCCTGCCCACGCTGCTCTGGTACTGCTGCGGCCTCGGCCTGCTGCTCCAGCTGATCGACGCGCTCTCACCGCTCTTCGACCATCCGCTCCGGCAGGCGCTGCACGACAAGCGGGCGCAGACCGTGGTGGTTCAGCTTCCGCGTACCTCCGACGACCGTGCCAACCCCCCGGGAGAGACCCCATGACCGACCGACGACACCAGGCGGCGGTGCGGCTGACCCGCGCCGACCTGGACGCGCTACCCAACTACGTGCCCGGACGCAGCCCGGCCGACCTGGCCCGTGAGCTGGGCCTGCCCGAGGCGATCAAGCTGGCCAGCAACGAGGTGCCGTACGGCCCGCTGCCCGGCGTGGTGGAGGCGGTGGCCGAGGCGGTAGCCGGGGTGCATCGCTACCCCGACATGGGCGTGGTCGCGCTCCGCCAGGCGCTCGCCGAGCGGTACGGGGTGGACGCCGACCGGGTGGCGACCGGCTGCGGCTCGGTGGCGCTGGCCGAGCACCTGGTACGCGCCACCTGCCTGCCCGGCGACGAACTCGTCTACTCGTGGCGCTCGTTCGAGGCGTACCCGATCATCGCGGCGACCAGCGGCGCGACAAGCGTGCAGGTGCCCAACGACGCCGGTCACGGGCACGACCTGGCGGCGATGGCCGCGGCGGTGACCGACCGCACCCGGATGATCCTGGTCTGCAACCCCAACAATCCGACCGGCACGGCCGTACGCCGGGCCGAGCTGGACCGCTTCCTCGACGCCGTACCGGACGACGTGCTGGTGGTGATCGACGAGGCGTACCGGGAGTTCGTCACCGACCCGGAGGTGCCGGACGGGCTGGACTACGCCGACCGGCCGAACGTCGCGGTGCTGCGCACCCTCTCCAAGGCGTGGGGGCTGGCCGGTCTGCGGATCGGCTTCCTGGTGGCGCAGCCGCAGGTGGCGGCGGCGGTCCGCAAGGTCGTCACGCCGTTCTCCACAAGCATGGCCGCCCAGGCGGGCGCGTTGGCCGCGCTGGCCCAGGCCGACGAGGTGCGTCGGCGGTGCGCGCTGGTGGTGGCCGAACGCGAACGCGTCGGCGAGGCGTTGACCAAGCTCGTTCCCGGCGTGCCGGCCAGCCAGGCGAACTTCGTCTGGCTGCCGCTTGGCGACCGGGCGGTGGAGTTCGGCAAGGCGTGCGAGTCGCGGGGCGTGATCGTGCGTCCGTTCCCTGGCGACGGGGTACGGGTCACCATAGGCACGCCGGCCGAGAACGATGCCTTCCTGGCGGCGGCCGAGGCCGCCCTGGGCTGAACCACGCCCGACCATCGAACGCTGTACCGAGCCGAGCCCACCGAGGGCGGTACCGGGCCGGTCCGCCATCCCCCAGCGGACCGGCCCGAGTCTGCTACTCCTGCGGCACCGGCTCCCGCTGCTGCGACCGCCGCCGATAGGCGAAGCCGAACAGCAGCGCCAGCACCAGCCCGGACGCGACAAGTCCGCCGGCCAGCACCGCGCTCGACCGGTCGGCGCTGACTGCCGCCGGGACGGTCGTGCCGCCGAAGCTGACCGTGCCGCTGGCGCTGCGCTTGGTCCAGCCGCTGGCCAGGTCGAGCTTCGCCGACCAGGGGCCGTCGGGCAGGCGGGAGTCCAGTGCGATGCGGACGGTGGTGCTGCCGCCCAGGGCCAGCGTCGCGGCCTCGACCCGGACCGGATCGGTGGACAGACCACCCGGCCCGTCGGCGAGCCGGAGTTCGCCGGCCAGGTCGAGCGCCCGCTTGCCGGTGTTGCGTACGTCGGCGGTGACGACCGGCGTGCCGTCGGCCTCCCGCAGGCCGGTCAGCGGCCCGATCTCGAAACCGGACGGCGGCTCCCCACCCGGCCCCACGGAGAGGTAGACCCGGATGCCGGCCCGTCCGACGTTACGGATCTGCTGACCGTCCCCGCTGGAGATCTCGGCCCAGATGACGGCGTACCGCTCGCCGGCTTCGGCGGCGCGCGGCACCCGGATGGTGACCAGCGCCTCCGCCTCCTCGCCGGCGGCCAGCGCCTCCTCGCCGGGCTCCACCCGGATCCAACTGCTCAGCTCGTTCTCGGTCCGGCCCGGCGCGAGCACGAAGCCCTTCTCGTCCACCCCGGCGGCCGCCGCGTAGAGAACCACCTTCCGCTGGATCTCCGAGGAGTTCTTGACCACGATGCGTCGCTTGATCGTGGTGCCGGGCTTGACGTGATCGACAATGTACTTGTGCGCCCGGGAGTCGTCACGGCGGCTCACCGGTGCGTCGAGCAGGCGCACCCCGACCGACACGGCAGGGCCACTGGGGCTCGGCGACGCACTGCCACTCGGTTTGGGCGGCTTGGACCGACCGTCTCGCCGGTCGGCCGCCGGCAGGTCGACGACATCGGGCGAAGCCGGTTCGGCGCGTGCCACCGCCCCGGGCGCCGGCACCGCCCCGGCTGCGGCCGACGCCGGCGCCCCGGCCGCGACCAGGAGGGCCACGGCCAGGGCGAGGGCGCTGACGCGGTCATGACACCGAATGGGTGATCACCCCCGAGTAAGAGCCACCGACCGCACTGGCCCGAATGGTGATCCGGATGTCCGGCGCCCAGGTCGCGGAGTTGTTGCCGGCGCCGGAGGTCTTCGAGAAGGCGACCCGCGACACGTTCAGCGCCACCGCATCGGCCTCGGTGGGCTGTCCGGGCACGAAGGTTCCGGTACCGGTCGTCTCGATGGCACCGCCGGACCAGTACTCGACCAGGTTCGGCAGGATCGTCTCCTCGGGCGAACCACTGCCGGCGGTGAACGAGCTGCTGGTCACCGTGGCCGTCCAGATGGCGTTCAGGGCGGCCCGACTGTCCGTGACGGTGACGTTGCCCAGTTCGCCGGTGATGGTGCTGCCGGCGAACGCCGCACCGAGGTTCACCGACGCCGGGACGGAGATGTCCAGGTTCGCGGTGGCGACCGTGAAGGTCACGATGGTGTCGCCGGACGGGGCGGCGGCGGCGGGTGCCGCCAGGACCACCACGGTGGCCGCGGCGGCGGTCAGGGTAAGAAGTGGCTTCCTCATGCCGATCACGCTAGATCGGACAAAATGGTCACCTACTACTGCTTCAGACAAATCACCCATCAGGCGACAGAGTGGATGATGGTGCCCCGGTAGACGCCCCCGACGATGCCGTTCGGCACGACGATCCGGACGCTCGGGTTCCAGGCGACCCGGTTGTTGCCGTTGCCGGAGGTCTTCCGAAATGCTTCCCGGGTCACGTTGAGCGCCACCGCCTGCGCCTGGGTGGGCTGGCCCGGCACCAACGTACCGCCGCCGGTGCTCTGCACCGCCGGCCCCGACCAGTAGAAGACCGAGGCGTTGGAGATGGTCCGCTGCGGCCCACCCGCGCCGGTGATGAAAACAGTGGCGGAGACGGTGGCCACCCAGATGTTCGGGTTGACCGGGCCACGGACGTCGGTCACCTCGACCCGACCCAGCGACCCGGTTCGTGCCCCGCCGACGAAGGCGGTGCCGAGGTCGACCGCCGCCGGCACGGTGATGTCGACCCCCGGCGTTGCCGCCAACCGGACGGTCCGCCAGACCGGGGCGGCGGCCTCCGCCGGAGCGGCGCCGACGAGAATCATGATCACACCCAGCAGGGCTGCCAAGAGACGCACAGTGGGACTATAAGTAACTTATGTCCGTTTTGTCGAGCACAGGTCGCCGATTGTCAGGTCGCGGCGACGATCAACGATTCGGCGGTGAGGTAGTACCGCTGGTCGTCCGCGTCGGGATCGACCGGCCGGCGCAGCCGCTCCACCACCACGTACCCGTCGGCCGCGTACGCGTCGCCCGGCGCCCACCCCGTGCCGTCGGAGCCGATGTCGAGAACGAAGCTGGACAATCGCGTGCCGGTGGCCGGGTCCACGTTGACGAGCTCGTTCGCCTCGGTCAGCACGTGCACCCGGCCGGGCTGTACAGCGATCACCCGGCCCGGGCCGACCTCGACCCGCCAGCGTTCCGCACCACCGGGGACGGCCCGGCCGACGAGCACTCCCTCGGCCATGCCCACTGCCGTCTCGTCGACGAGTTCGGTACCCGGACCATCCAGGACCGGTGCCTGCACCGGCGCTTCCGCCCCGAGCAACCAGCCCCGGGCCGGCGCGTCCCCGGGCCCGGCGGTCCGCAACGCGGCACAGCCGACGCCGTCCGGCCCACAGCCGAGCAACGTGGCCGTCAGCTCGTCACCGGCATCAGGCGGACGCCACCTGGTCGTCACCACGCCGGTTGCGGTGTCCCGAAACTCGATGACCGCCGGTCCCTCGCAGTCGTCCACGGTCAGCAGCCGGCCACCGGAGGCGCTGCCCACCGGTTCGCGGCAATCGGAACCCACCGCCGCCCGCCACAGCTGCCCGCCATCGGCCAGGTCGACCGCTCGGACTTCACCCTCGCCGGAGCTGACGATCACCTGCCGGCCGTCGACGGTCCGGCTCACCGCGAGGCCGCTCGGCCGCCAGACGACGGCCGTGCCGGTGCGCCGCGCGACCCGCTCCGACGCTGGCTCCGGCCCGTCCGCCCGCCAGGTGACCCGACCGGTACGCGCGTCGATCGCCACGAGTTGCCCGTCCGACCAGCGGCTCACCACCGTCGTCCCACTCGCCACCACCGCGTCCAGACTCGCCGGCCAACGCCGGAAGGACCAGTACGGGGTGTGCCGGCTACGACTGTCGACAGGTTGGTCGGCGTAGACCTGCCGGGCCGCGGCGTACACCCGCAGCCGGCCGTCGACGATCAGCGGGGCGACCGGCAGGCGGCCGGTCACCCCCGGGTCAGGCATGCTCCGCGCCGGGTAGTCGTCCCGGGCCGGGGTGCTCACCTCCGCCGGCGCCAGGACCCGGTACGCGATGACCCCGACCGTCGCGGCGACACCCACCGCCGCCACCGCCGCCACGAACCGCCGCCGACCAGCCGCCCACCCCATGCCGCACCTCCGCACGGCACCCTACCCAGCCGCTCCCGGACCCGCCCTCGCCCCCGAGCCGCCCCGCCAGACCCGCCCACCGAGCCCACCGGTCAAGCCCGCCGAGCCGAACTCGCGCGCTGCGCCCGTCCCGACATGCGGCATGCCGCGCTCTCGCGGTGGGCGTGATGCCGCTGTTTGCCGCAACTCGCGAGAACACCCGCTCGGGTCCGGGCGTGACGGAGGCGGGCGGGCGCTGGGTCAGGCGACTTCGGCGTGGCAGGCGCCAGCTGCGGCGGCCAGGGCGGCGATGTCCTGCCGCAGCACCTTTTCCGCTGCTCGGACCGCCAAACCGCCGAGCAGCAGTGCGAGCGCCCGGCCAGTTGTCGCGGCCGGCTGAGCCCACACCGTCACCGTCACCGAGGCGTGGCGACGCCCGCGACGGTGCACGTCCCGTAGCGTCCAGGTGATCCGGTAGTCGACGCCGTCGCCGGGCGAGCCGAGGACCAGCCGTCGGGGCGGCTCGGCGGCCAACACGACGAACTCCTCGGCCACCGTGCCACCGCCCGGTCGCGTCCGGATCTCCCGCCAACTCGTACCCGGGCCGAACGTTCCCGGGGTCAGCAGTTGCACGGGCCGATCACCGCCCCTCGGCCGGGACAGGTCGGTGAGCACCCGCCACAGATCGACCGCGGATGCCGCGACCAACCCGTTCACCGCAACTGTCGACATGCCACCTCCCGTGGCACCGACGGTACGCGGCGTGATCGTGGTGCGGGGTCCCCGAGCGGAGAATCCCCCGCCGGAGACCCCCGGCGGGCATCAGCCGACGAATCGACCGTCCCGGATCGCGTCGACGAATGCGCTCCAGCCCGGCGGGCTCACCACGAGCACCGGTCCGGCCTGGTCCTTTGAGTCACGGATGCCCACCACACCGTGGACTGCGGCCAGATTGTCGGCCACCTCCACGCAGAGTCCCTGGTCGTTGGAACGGCTGCTGGTACGCCAGACCGCGTCCACGAGATCGTGCATCGTCGTCATCTCCCTCAGTTTCGACGTTCCGCCAGCCGAGACCGGGCCGACCGGAAAAGGGGGGCACCGGCCGGCCCGGCGCGGCGTGGCGACGGAATTCCGAGGCGATCAACGAAGACGGCGACGGTCCTTGATCGCACCCGCTGTGCGATCAAGGTCAGCTGTCGGGTTCAGGTCAGTTCGACGGCAGGACGGTGCCCGTGACCTCGCCCAACATGAGGATGGTGCCGTCCGGCCCGGGTGCGGTGGCGGTGATCGTCACCGTGTCACCGTCGGCCAGGAAGGTGCGTTCCGCCCCGCCCACGGTGACCGGTTCGGTGCCGCCCCAGCTGAGTTCCAGGAACGAGCCGACCTGGTCGCGCCGAGGGCCCGAGACGGTGCCGGAGGCGTACAGGTCGCCGGTACGCAGCGAGGCGCCGTTGACGGTCAGGTGTGCCAACTGCTGGGCCGGGGTCCAGTACATGCCGGCGAAAGGTGGCTCGCTGACCGGCTCTCCGTTCCAGAGCACCCGCAGCCGCAGGTCCAGCCCCAGGTGCGGCTCGTCGCGCAGGTAGTCGGCCACCGGCGGATCCTGCTCCGGACCGGCGACGAACGCGTCGCGCAGCGCGTCGAGCGGCGTGACCCAGGCGGCGACCGACGTGGCGAACGACTTGCCGAGGAACGGCCCGAGCGGTTGGTACTCCCATGCCTGGATGTCCCGCGCCGACCAGTCGTTGACCAGCACCACGCCGAAGACGTGGTCGGCGAAGTCGGCGGCGGCCACCGGGCGGCCGAGCGGGCTCGGTACGCCGACCACGAAGCCGACCTCGGCCTCGATGTCCAGGCGCGTCGACGGGCCGAACGTCGGCCCGTCGGAGCTGGGGCGCTGCCCCTGCGGACGTACCACGGGGGTGCCGGAGACCACCACCGTGCCGGCGCGACCGTGATAGCCGATCGGCAGGTGTTTCCAGTTCGGCAGCAGCGGCGGCTGCCCCGGGCGGAAGATCAGGCCGACGTTCGAGGCGTGGTGTTCCGAGGAGTAGAAGTCGACGTAGTCGGCCACCTCGAAGGGCAACTCCATCCGCACCTCGTCGACGGGCACCAGCAGCGGCTCCACCGCCGCCCGGTGCGTCGGGTCGGTGAGCAGCTCGGTGATCCGGTCCCGCACCGCGGTCCACTGCGGGCGCACCAGCGCCAGGAACGCGTTAAGCGTGGGCCGGCACAGCGCGCCGCCGGCCAGCACCAGGTCCGCGGCCTCCGCGCCGGCCAGGTCCAGGACGAAATCTCCGACGCGTACGCCGATGCGCGGCTCGTCGTCGCTCACCCGGAACACTCCGTACGGCAGGTGGTGCACCCCGTACCCGGAACCCGACGCACCCGGAACCCAGCTCATGCCGGCCCTCCGCCGCACTGACGCTCGCTCATGCCTCAAAGCCTCCGTCCACCAGCCCGAGCCGGATCAAATCGGTAAGGGGTTCCACGATGCTGCACGAGCCGAACCCCACCCACAGCGGGCGCGCCGCATCGGGCCGGCCGTCGACAGCCTGCACCAGCGGGCGCTCGTCGCGCACGGTGAGCAACTCTGCGACAGCACCGACGGTCGCGCCGTCGGCGGCGGCCAGGGTCGCGGCGAGCACGTTGCCGAACCCGTGGTGGGTGAAGCCGGTCTCCGGGTCCACGTGCCGCACCGCGTGGTGCAGCCCGGCGGTCAGCTTGAACGGCAGGTCCCGGTCCCGGCAGGCGCAGATCACCGCGGCCAGCTCGGCCGGGGTCGGGAAGAGTTCGGCGGCCAGTCCGCCGGTACGGAACTTGGCGGCGACCGGCACCCCCCGGGCGCGCGAGTCGGCGAGCGCGTCCAGGGCACCCATCAGCCCGAAGGTTAGCGGGATCTCCGCGTAGACGGGGACGCCGTCCAGCCGCTCGGCGAGCTTCACCAGCTCGGTCAGTCCTGGTTGCGGGTCCTCGCCCCGCCGCGCGACGGGCACCTCGACCTGTCGTGCGGTCACCCCGAGCGGGGGCAGGAACGACAACGCGAACGGCAGCCGGTCGAGACCGGTGTCACCGATCAGCCCGATGGCGAAGCCCTCCTCAGCGTCGACCTGACCGCTCAGCTCACCCGCCGTGATCGCCGAGGCGGGCAGCAGCAGCGGGCCGACCAGGTCGGCGTACCAAGCGGAGCGGTGCCCCCGGTGGGCCTGCACGGCGTCGGGCAGCGGGGCACTGCCCGGCGGGAAGACTGCGGCGTCATCGACCAGGCCGGCGACAAGAGTGGGCAGCTGCGTTGACACGAGACAAGAATGTACGGGACGCTTCATGGATCGGACAACAGCGTCCGAATATCGGACGCGGGCGGACCGGGAGGGCGAGATGCCGTACTACCGCAGCGTCGGCGAGCTGCCACGCAAGCGCCACACCCAGTTCCGGCAGCCGGACGGCAGCCTCTACACCGAGGAGCTGATGGGCCAGGAGGGCTTCTCCTCCGACTCGTCCCTGCTCTACCACCGGTACGCCCCGACCGCGATCGTCGCCGCCGAGGAGTTCACCCCACCGGCCGTCACCCGGGTGCCGAACCTGCCGCTCAAGCCCCGGCACCTGCGTACCCACAAGCTCGACGGGACCGGCGCGGATCCGGTCCTCGGCCGGCGGTACCTGCTCGCCAACGACGACGTGCGGATCGCCTACGTCCTGGCCGACCGCCCCTCGCCGCTGTTCCGCGACGCCACCGGCGACCACTGCCTCTACGTGGAGTCGGGCGCCCTGCGGGTCGAGTCGACGTTCGGCGTCCTCGACGCGGTGGCCGGCGACTACGTGATCATCCCGACCTCGACGGTGCACCGCCTGGTACCCACCGGCGGCACCCCGACCCGGCTGCTCGCCGTCGAGGCGTCCGGGCACATCGGCCCACCCAAGCGCTACCTCTCCGTACGCGGTCAGTTCCTGGAACACTCGCCCTACTGCGAGCGTGACGTCCGGGGGCCGGACGCCCCGCTGCTGGTCGACGGCACCGACGTGGAGGTGCTGGTGCGTCATCGGCGCGGCTGGACGCGACACGTTTTCGCCAACCACCCGTTCGACGTGGTCGGGTGGGACGGCCACCTCTACCCGTGGGCGTTCTCCATCCACGACTTCGAGCCGATCACGGGCCGGATCCACCAGCCGCCACCGGTGCACCAGACCTTCGCCGGCCCGAACTTCGTGATCTGCTCCTTCGTGCCCCGCAAGGTCGACTACCACCCGGATGCCATTCCGGTGCCGTACCACCACCACAACGTCGACTCCGACGAGATGCTCTTCTACACCGGCGGCAACTACGAGGCGCGGCGCGGCTCCGGCATCGAGCAGGGTTCCATCTCGCTGCACCCGTCCGGCTTCACGCACGGGCCGCAGCCGGGCGCGGCTGAACGCGCCATCGGAGTGGACTTCTTCGACGAGCTGGCGGTCATGGTCGACACCTTCCGCCCACTCGACCTCTGCGACGCGGCGGCCGAGTGCGAGGACGACGGGTACGCCTGGACCTGGGCCCGCCGCCCCTAGGGACGGTCAGGCCACCGGCCGGCCGACGATCGCCAACCGGGCGGCGGTGGCGATCGCGATGGCCAGGACCAGCGGCCACGGGGTGCCGAGCAGGGCGTAGAGCAGGATCAGCACAGGTGCCGTCGCGGCGGCGTACACGGCCAGGGCGAGCGGACGGTCGGTACGCCGCAGCACGGGCAGGATGGTTCGGGTCAGCCCGGGCAGCCGGGCCGCCTGTTGCCAGAGCACGATGCCTCCGCCAGCAGCCGCCGCCACCGCCAGCAGCCGGGAGAAACCGGCGCCGGTCGCGGTCGAACAGGCGACCACGATGGCGGCGACCACCGACCACCCGGCGCCCCAGAGCACGAACCGCCGCAGTGCCGCCGGCACCGGCTGGCGTGCGACGACCGGGCCGACGCCGGGCTGTCCCGGCCAGGCTTCGCCACGCCCGCCCGGCACCGAATCTCCGGCGGGCACGGCGCCACCCTGCGCCGGCCAGCTCGGACGCTCCTCCGGACCGTCGGCGGGACGGCTGGCGTCGTCGTGGCCCGCAGCCGGCCGATCCGACTCCTCCTGGGCGGCACTCGGCCGGCCCTGATCGTCGATCTCGTCCGGGCGGGTCGATTCGTCCGGCACCTCATCGGCGTGGCGCGGATCGGTCGGCGGCAGGTTCGCCACCGCCGCCTCTGCCAGTCGCTCCAGCGCAGCGCTCCACCGGCGCTGCTCCAGCCGCAGTACCCCGACGTCGTCGCCGGTCTCCGCGAGTCGCGGGTCCAGCCGCAGCGCCTCCCGGTAGGCGCGCTCCGCCAGGTCGTACATCCGCATGTTGGCCGCGACCAGACCCAGCACCAGGTGGCCCTGCGGCTCCTCGGGGGCCAGTTCCACCCCGCGCCAGGCCGCGTTCAACGCCGGCTGGCCGTTGCGGGAGCCGGCCAGGATCGCCGCCGCGCTGCGCTGGGCGTACGCGTCCGCCGGCCCCAGGGCCAGGATCTCGTCGGCGGTACGCGCGGCCTCGGCGTACCGTTCGAGGTCGCCGAGGGCCAGCCCACGAGCAACGAGCGCGGGCACCTGCCCCGGCGCGGCGGCCACCGCGGCCTGGGCGGCGGCGAGCGCCTCGGCCGGTCGGCCGGCGGCCAGGTGCACCCGGGCCAGCATTGTCGACACCGTGGCGTCGGCCGGGTCGAGGGCCAGTGCGAAGCCCAGCTCGGCCGCGGCCTCGTCGTAGCGGCCCAGCTCGGCCAGGAGCGTGGCACGTTCGAGGTAGCCGTCGGCGGCGGGCGGGTCGGTGGGGACGTCGGCGGACATCGCGGCGAGCCTAGGCGCTCGGCTGCTCGTACACCAGGGCGACCGCGATCCCGGCGAGCCCCTCACCGCGCCCGGTGAAGCCCAGGCCGTCGGTGGTGGCGGCGGAAACGGTGACCGACGCCCCGACGGCCTCCGACAGCACCCGCTGGGCCTCGTCCCGACGTGGGCCGATCTTCGGCCGGAGCCCGACCACCTGCACGGACACGTTCCCGATGGCGAAGCCGGCGGAGCGTACCCGGCGGGCCGTCTCGGTGAGCAGCGCCACCCCGCTGGCCCCGGCCCACTCGGGCTGCCCCACACCGAAGTTGGCACCGAGATCACCGAGACCGGCGGCGGAGAGCAGCGCGTTACAGGCGGCGTGGGCGGCCACGTCCGCATCCGAGTGCCCGGCCAGGCCGTCCTGCTCCGGCCAGTACAGACCGGCCACCCAGCAGGGCCGACCCGCCTCGAAGGCATGCACGTCGGTCCCGATGGCCACCCGAGGAACGATCATGATCCGAGGGTACGCGCTACCGTCCGGTCGCCAGCAGATGCTCGGCCAGCGCCAGGTCGAACGGCCTGGTGATCTTCAGAGCGTGCTCCGAACCGGGCACGCAGTGCACCGGCACGCCCAGTTTCTCCACCAGCCCGGCGTCGTCGGTGAGGGCATCGGCGGCAGCGGCGTGGGCGGCGGCCAGCACCGCCCGGCGGAATCCCTGGGGGGTCTGCACGGCGCGCAACGCAGCCCGGTCGACGGTGCCGAGCACCTTCTCGCCCGCGTCGACCTCCTTGATCGTGTCGACGACCGGCAGCACCGGGATCACCGCGTCATGGCCCGCCCGGACCGCCGCCGCCACCGATTCCACGAGCGCGGGCGGGGTGAGTGCGCGAGCCGCGTCGTGCACCAGGACGATCCCGGGACCGGCGGGTACCGCGGCGAGCGCGGCGGCCACCGAGGCCTGCCGTTCCGCACCACCGGGGACCACGGTCACCGGGGCGATCGGTGCGAGCAGCTCACCCACGGCCGCCACCTCCGCGACCGGTGCGGCCACCACGATGCTGTGCACCGAGGGGGCTTCGGCCAACCGACGAACCGCGTGTACCAGCAGCGGCTCACCGGCCAGCAGCCGAAGTGCCTTCGGTCGACCGGGCCCGAGGCGTACGCCGGCACCGGCCGCAGGCACGAGGACCGCGACGTCACCGCACGGATTGAGCTGCGCGGTCACGTCGCGGTCCTCGACGGTTTGTTCGCTACGAATCGGGTACGACGATGCTGTGCGGACTAGGCCTCCGTCAGCACCTTGTCGAGCAGCGTCTCCGCCTCGTCCTTGGTGCTCTTCTCGGCCAGCGCGACCTCGCCGACCAGAATGTCGCGGGCCTTGGCGAGCATGCGCTTCTCGCCCGCGGACAGCCCCCGCTCCCGCTCGCGACGCCACAGGTCACGGACGACCTCGGCCACCTTCAGCGGGTTACCGGAAGCCAGCTTCTCCAAATTCGCCTTGTAACGCCGCGACCAGTTGGTCGGCTCCTCGGTGTGCGGAGCCCGGAGAACGTCGAAGACCTTGCCGAGGCCCTCTTCGCCAACCACCTCGCGCACACCCACGATCTCGGCGTTCTCGGCCGGTACCCGGACCGTCAGGTCACCCTGCGCGACCCTCAGGACGAGGTACTGCTTGGGCTCGCCCTTGATGACCCGAGTCTCGATTGCCTCGATGAGTGCGGCCCCGTGGTGGGGGTAAACAACGGTCTCGCCGACACTGAAAACCATAGGTTCGAAACCCCTTTCGCTGTGTCTAGGGTAACACGCTCAGGCACCGATGTCTCACCGCTGTCCTGACCGTTGGCGCAGCTCAGGGGCCCTGTGAGAGGTATTTCTTCGGCTTGACAGACCATCCAGACGATGATTCGAACACGTTGAGTAACCTTGGGATGACCCCCGGACACCACTGGAATGGACGTGGAGATCCGGGAGAACAAGCGCCGAGGCCCTGCAACACACCCGCTGGAGATCAAGGGCTACGCACCCGTTCCATGATATCCCGCCGCAGTCCGACGCGGGCAGCGGTAGCGGTACCCGGCCTGGTGCGGGACGCTTGAGGGGTGCCGCGTCCGCACACCCGTGAGGTTCCAGGGGGTTGTAATGGGCAAGGCTGACGCCGATGGTCCCGGGCTGCCTGACCTGCCGCCGGAATGGGGCCGGGTGGTCGTCCCGGACGACATCGCTGCCCTGGCCGACGAGGCGGAACTGATCCGCCGTGAGCTGCGACGGGCAGCGGCGGACCAGCGCCGCTGGCGTCCACCCGCCGCACCGGTGATCGTGCTGATCGTCGCGCTCCTGACCACCCTCGCCGGCCTGGCCGCCGTCACCTGGCCCAGGGCCAGCCGGACCGGGCCGGACGCGGGTACGCCCGACCCGGCACCGGCGCAGCTGACCGGTCGCCCCCTGCCCGCGCTCGACCTGGTCGACGGCGGGCAGTCGCCGGTGCCGCTGCGCGGGCTGCTGCCGGTGGTGGTGCTGCTGGTGGACGGATGTGCCTGCCCGGAGCAGGTGGCCGCGGCGGCAGCGGCGGCACCGGCCGGGGTGACCGTGGTCAGCGTGGCCGCTGCCCGGCCACGGGCAGCGCCGCCGGGGGTGCGCTCGCTCGCCGACCCGGCCGGCGGTCTGCGCGCCTTCCTGCACCTGCCGGCCAGTCAGGACGGCGTGACCGCCCTGCTCGCCGACCGCACCGGCCGGATCACGCTGGTGGTGCCCGAGGTCGCCTCGATCGCCGACCACCACGCCGAACTGTCCCGGCTGGCTGATTGACCCGCCCGGTACGCAGACCACCGGGATCGCTCAGTTCAAGGCGATCAATCGGGCCTCGATCTGGACCGGCTCCGACCCGGCTGGCGAGAACGACAACCGGGCCGCGGCACCGGTGCCGGTGAGCTCCATCATGACCTGCCCGCCGTCGCAGCCCACCGTCATCGGGGCCGCTGACCGGGCGCCGGCGACGGCCACCAGCAACTCGCCCGGACCGGTGCAGCGCAGGCGCAACAGGTGCCGCTCGCCCCGCTCCATCCGGGTCTGCCGGACGATGGCCGCACCGGAACTGAGCCTCGCCGACTCGGTCCAGACCAGCTCGGTCCCGCCCACGTACCAGCCGCTCGGCGCGGCGGAACCCGTGGCCGGGCGCTCCGCCGGCCCGTCGTCCACCCCGACCACCGCGCCGGTGCGCGCGTCGACCAGGACGGAGGAGGCGGCATTCGGAACCTCGGACACCGTGCCACCGGTGACCGGGTTCTCCCGCCAGGACGTGACCGCCGACGACCCGCCCGGCGCGAGGCCCACGCCGGTCTGCGCCTCCGGTGCCGCTACCCGCCACCACCAGCCGCCGAGGGTCAGCGCCACCACCGCGACGGCGGTCAACAGGGCCCCGCGTAGCCGATGGATGGCATCGACGTCCATACCTGAAGGGTAGCTCTGTTGGATGGTCAGGCGCTTCGTTCCAGCAGAGCGGCGTAGAGGGTCAGCCCTGGCCCGAAGGCCAGCATCACCACCCGACGTGGTGCCGGCGCCGACCGGAACAGGCGGTCGAGGATCAACAACACCGTCGGCGAGGAACAGTTGCCGTGCTCGTTGAGCGTCTCCCGGGACGCCGCCAACGCTGCCGGCGCCAGCCCCAACTCACGCTCCACCACGTTGAGGATGCGTGGGCCGCCCGGGTGCACGGCCCAGCCGTCCACTTCCGACCGGCGGGTGCCGTGCCGGGCCAGCACCTCGTCGACCAGACCCCGGACGTGCCTCGACAGCACCTGCGGCACCTTCGGCGACAGTCCCATCCGGAAGCCGGTGTCGGTCACCTCCCAGGTCATGTGATCGGCGGTGGAGGTGTCGGTCACCGAGGCGACCTCGCGTACGGCGTACCCCCGCCCGCCGGGAACGACCGCCGCGGCGACCGCGGCATCGGAGAAGAGCGCGTGGGAGACGATCTGCTGGGTGTCCATCCGGGCCGAGGAGGGTTGCAGGTGCAGGCTGGTCAGCTCGGCGCAGAGCAGCAGCGCAGGACGCCCCCGCGCAGTGACGAAGTCACCCACCGCGCCCAACCCCGGCAGCGCCGCGTAGCAGCCCATGTGACCGACGAACATCCGCTGGGTCGTCGCGGCCATGCCCAGATCCCGGGCGAGCAGAATGTCCAGCCCCGGAGTGGCGTACCCGGTGCACGAGCACACCACGAAGAGGCCGACGTCACGGGCGTCCAGCCCGGCGGCGGTCAACGCCCGGCCGACCGCCTCCTTACCCAGCGGCAACGCCTCGACCTGGTAACGGAGCATCCGTCGCTCGGTCGGCCAGTCGGAGACGTCCTCAAGCAACGGGTTGACCGCTGCCTGCCGCCGGGTCACCCCGGAGTGCGCGAATATCCGCTCGGCCAGCGCGCGGGTGGAGCCGGAGAAGTGCTGGGAGAAGAACTTGTCCCACAGCTCCTGCTGGTCAGCCGAGGGCGGATGGGCCGTGCCAAGGCCCGCGATCACCGGTACGGACACGGTCCCACCTTCCTCTCGCAAGCTCACATCTGACGCTCGCCAGTCCCGCTCCCGGTCGCGACCGCAGGGCCGACAGGCTCATTCCCTCACGCTCACCAACGAGGACTCGATCCGTCACGGTCCGGGTCACCGCCGAGTGTGGCGATGCCGAGCCAGTCGGCACAGACGTCGGAGGTGGCCGGGTGCAGCGACCCGCAACGGGCGTCGCGGTACAGGCGTTCCAGCGGATGGCCCCGTCGGGTGGCGGAGGTGCCCGCCGCCTCCAGCATGGAGGCTGCCACGTCCGCCGCGGTCGTACCGGCCAGCAGCTTCGCCCGCCACACCCACCGGTTGGTCTCCTCGTCGCCCGGCGCGTCGTCCACCCGTCGGGCCGCCTCGGCTACCACCAGTTCCGCCGCCGCCACCGCGGCGTCGGCGCGACCCAGCCGGGCGCGTACCGCCGGCAGCCCGGCGAGGTTCCGGGCGTTCAGGTGTTCCGCGGCCGCGTCGATCGCCGCCCGGGCCACCCCCACGTAGACGGCCGCGTAGCTGGCCACCAGCCAGTGCGGCATGAGCTGAGCCACCACCAGGGCCAGCCCTTCGACCCCGCCGAGCAGCCGGTCGGTCCCGACGGTCACGTCGAGGTGCAGGTCGTGCGAGGCGGTGGCGCGCATGCCGAGGGCGTCCCAGGTCGGCTCGACGGTGAGACCCTCGCCGGCCGGAACCAGGAACTGCGAGACCACCGACGGGTCGGCGGCGCTGCGGGCCGCCACCAGGTAACCGTCGGCGTGACCGGCACCGGAACAGAAGGTCTTGCTGCCCTTGATCCGCCAGCCGCCGTCGACCGGTTCGTAGACCGTGGCGAGCTGGGACAGCCGGGCACCCGCGCCCCGCTCGCTCATGGCGACCGCGTACCACGCACCGTCGGCCGCCGCCCGCAACAGGCGGTCGCGGGCAGCCAGTGCCTCCGCCGGTACGCCGAGCGCCTCGGCCAGTTCCTCGGTGACCGCGCCGAGCGCGCCGGTGACCGAGGCGTGCATGTTGAACACCAGCGCGGTGGCGCCGTTGCCCCGGGCCAGTTCGGTGGCGACGGCCGCGTACGCCGCGAAGGTGGCGCCGCTGCCACCCAACTCGGCGGGAACCATCAGCCCGAACAGTCCCGCCTCGCGCAGGTCGGTGAAGTCGTCGACCGGAAACGAGCCGTCCCGGTCGTGGGCGGCGGCCCGCGCCGCCAGCCGGGGCGCCAGCCGCCGGGCCGCCGCCGCTCCACTGCGCTCGGTCATGGATGGAACCCCCTCTTCGGCCATTGCCATACCCTCACCTGGATCAGCTATCCGTCGCGTACGCCATGGCCCTGGTAGAGCACGGCCCTCGACCCGGTCGGCACGATGCGCGGTGCCTGACCGGCCGGCGTCGCAGCACCCGTCGCCTGCCGGAACAGCCACCGCAGCAACCCCGGTACCGCCGGCCGGACACCACGGACCCGCAGGTCGACGCCGTGTCGGGCGCACTCGGCGACCAGCTCGCGATCGTCCACGAACAACCGAGGATCGTGGATGCCACGCGGCACGGTGGGCAGACGTTCGGCGACTCGAACCGCGACCAGCCGGGCCAGCGCGGTGTCGTTGAGGGTGTCCAGCACCAGCAGGCCGCCCGGCCGCAGCAGGCGGCACGCCTCGGCCACCGCCGCCCGCCAGTCCGGGACGTGCTCCAGCAACTCGCCGGCGGCGACCACGTCGGCGCAGCCGTCGCGGAGCGGTACCGCCGTGGCGTCGCCGTTGACCGCCGTCACTCCGTGCGCCGCCGCCTGCGCCAGTGCCGAGCGGGTGAGGTCCACCCCCACGTGTCGGTAGCCCTTCCCGGCCAGGTGGGGGGCGAGCAGCCCCGCCCCGCAGCCCAGGTCGACCAGGAGCGCACCCGGTCGCGTCGTCGGGGGCACCAGCGCGGCCCGCGCCCGGGCCAGCCAGTGCAGCATGGCGAACACGCCGTCTGGCCGCCACCACTCGTCCGCCAGGTCGTCGTACTGGCGCGGATCGTTGCGGGGCAGCACGCGGCCGGCGTCACGCATGGCAACGAGCGTGGCACGACTCCCCGGTAACGACCAGACTTCCGTTATGTCGTCGACGGTGTTAGGGCTGGTCAGAGCGAGCCATCCGGAGCCGACCGCGGCGGTCACCACAGTGGCTGGTCTGCTCGCCGTCGGTGTCGGGCATCCACCCGGCGGCGTCGTCGCGGTGGTGCTCACCGTGGCCGCCAGCCAGTTCACCGTCGGGTGGACCAACGACCTGCTCGACGTGGACCGGGATGCCGCGGTCGGGCGTACCGACAAGCCGTTGGCCGCCGGCGCGCTGAGCCGGCGTACCGTCGCGGTGGCCGCCGCCGTGGCCGCCACCGCGACCGTGGCACTGGCCCTGACCACCAACCCGACGGCGGCGATCTGCGCCACCGTCGCTCTGGTCTCGGCGTTGCTCTACGACTGGCCGCTGAAGTCCACCCCGATCTCGGTGCTGCCGTACGCGATCTCCTTCGGTGCGCTGCCCGCCTTCGTGGTGCTGGCACTGCCCGACGCTCCGCCGCCCCCGGCCTGGCTGGTGGTCGCGGCGGCGTTGCTCGGTGCGGGGGCCCATTTCGCCAACGTGCTGCCCGACTTCGCCGACGACGCCCGGACCGGGGTCCGTGGGCTGCCGCACCGGCTCGGTGCGACGGGCAGCCGGGCGGCCGCCGTCGGGCTGCTGATCGCGGCGACCGTCACGCTGGTGCTCGGGCCGCCCGGGCCGCCGACGGGCGTGGGCCTCGCGGCCGTCGGCGCCACCGTCGTGATCTTCATCGTGGCCTGGTACGCGGGCCGGGCCGGGGACACCGCCGGAGCCCGGCCGGTGGCCGCCTTCCGGGCGGTGCTCCTGGTCGCCCTGATCGACGTCGCCCTGCTGGTCACGAACGGTCGGCTCGGCTGAGCCTCCCCCCGGCAGGTGGTCGCACCGGGTCGGCGTGCGGGCCACGATCAGCTCCAACTACCCTGGAGCCCGGTCTGCGCGGGCATGGCCAGCGGTTCCGGCGGGTAAGCCGGGTGTGATCGTGACGAGGAGGACCGACGTGAGGCGCTCGATCAGGGGTTCCCGGCGGGCTGCCGTGCTGCTGCCCGGGATCGCGGCGGCAGCCGGGCTGCTGCTGTCCGGATGCGGCGCCGGCCAGATCTCCGAGACGGCCAACAAGGTGCCGTCGGTCCAGGGCGCCAACCTCGCGGCCGGCGACGGCAAGTACGCCGTACGCGGTGCCCTGGTCGCCTATCCCGGTGTCGAGGGCTACCAGGCCGGCGACAACGCCCTGCTCAACGTCGTTCTCTACAACGACTCGGCGGACCCGGTGACGGTGACGGTCACCTCGTCGAACGCCCGCGAGGTGGTGCTCACCTCGGTCGCCGCCGCGACCAGCCCATCACCCACCGCGTCGCCGACCGCGTCCCCGTCACCGGAGCAGTCCCCGGAGGGCTCCCCCTCACCGGACAACTCCGCCTCACCGGACAGCTCGCCCGCACCGGACGAATCTCCGTCGCCCAGCCCGACCGAATCGCCCTCGGCCGGTCCGGCCCGGATCGAGATTCCCCCGCTGAGCTACGTGCAGCTCAACACCGAGGGCGAGCAGGTGCTTCAGCTCGTCGGGCTGAACGAGGCCCTGCTCGCCGGCCAGAACGTCACGCTGACCTTCGACTTCGGCGGCGAGACGGTCACCAGCCCCGCACCGATCGCCGTGCCGCTCACCCCCGCACCCGAGCCGTCGCCGATCATCGAGCGGCACACCGGGTACGAGGGCGAAGGCGGCCACTGAGCCCGACCGACCGGCGTCGCGTACCGCGACCGAACCGGTCCAGGGGAGTTCCGGGGGCGCCCTCGGCGTGGTGCAGCCATGCCGAGGGCGCCCTCGTCGTACCCGGGGGTTAGCGTCGGTCGGGTGAGCATCTCCCGATCGACCCCGTCCCGGGCGGGTACCGGCTCGCGCGGTCGCGCCGCCGCTCGCGAGCCGCGGCCCGCGTACGAGTGCGACGCCTGCGGACACCAGCCACCGAAGTGGGTAGGCCGCTGTCCCGAGTGCGGCGAGTGGGGCTCCGTGGTCGAATGCACGATCACCGGCCCGACCGTCTCCGGTCGGGTGGTGAGTTCCCGGATGCCCGCCGAGCCCGCCCGGCCCATCGCCACCATCAGCGCGGCACCGGCCCGGGCCCGGCCGACCGGGGTCGGCGAGCTGGATCGCGTCCTCGGTGGCGGCCTGGTCCCCGGTGCCGTGGTGCTGCTCGCCGGTGAGCCGGGGGTGGGCAAGTCGACTCTGCTGCTCGACGTCGCCCAGCAGTGGGCCGCCGGAGCGGGCAGCCCGTCGCTGGTGGTCAGCGGTGAGGAGTCGGTCAGCCAGGTGCGGCTGCGGGCGGAGCGCATGGGCACCCTGCACGACCAGCTCTTCCTGGCCGCCGAGAGTGACCTCGCGGCGGTACTCGGCCATCTGGACGCGGTCAAGCCCGGCCTGCTCGTGCTCGACTCGGTACAGACCATCTCCACCACCGGCACCGAGGGCGTACCCGGCGGGGTGACCCAGGTCCGGGCGGTCACCGCCGCCCTGGTCGCGGTGGCCAAGGAACGCGGGGTCGCCACCGTGCTGGTCGGCCACGTCACCAAGGACGGCCAGGTCGCTGGTCCTCGGGTCCTTGAGCATCTGGTCGACGTGGTGCTGCACTTCGAAGGTGACAAGCACTCGTCGCTGCGGATGGTGCGCGGGGTCAAGAACCGGTTCGGCGCCGCCGACGAGGTCGGCTGCTTCGAGATGCACGAGGGCGGCATCAGCAGCCTTGCCGACCCCTCCGGGCTGTTCCTGACCCGTTACTCCGAGCCGGTCCCGGGCACCTGTGTGACGGTGGCGATGGAGGGCCGCCGGGCACTGCTCACCGAGGTACAGGCGCTGATCGGCGCCACCGTGGCCGGGTCGCCCCGGCGTACCGTCTCCGGGCTGGACTCCGCCCGGCTGGCGATGGTGCTGGCGGTGCTCCAGCGCCGGACCGAACGGCTCACCCTGCACGACCGGGAGGTCTTCGCGGCCACCGTGGGCGGCATCCGGGTGGTGGAGCCCGCGGCCGACCTCGCGGTCGCCCTCGCCGTCGCCTCCGGAGGGCTCAACCTGGCGATCGCACCGCACCTGGTGGCGATCGGCGAGGTCGGCCTCACCGGCGAGGTGCGCCGGGTGGGCGCGGTGCCGCGCCGGTTGGCCGAGGCCGCCCGGCTCGGTTTCCGGCTGGCCCTCGTACCTCCCGGTTGCGGGCCCACCAGCACGGGTGCCGGCCCGGAGCAGATGCGCGTGATCGAGGTCACCGACGTGCGTTCGGCGTTGCAGGCCGCCGCGCGGGCGTCGGCGGAGTGAGCCGTCCACCGGTCGGGTCGGGCAGGGCGGGCGGAATCGTGACACATCACAGTAACCGCGAGAGCACCCACCGCACGGCAGTCCGTAGACTGTGCCCGTGCCGATCGACCGCGATACCACCAAGCCAGCCGGCGCGACGCCCCACGCCCGCACCGCTGCCGTGGGCTCGCCCGCCCGACCCATCAGCGTGAGCGTGACCGGGGGCGGCGTCGCCGGCGACCCGCTGCGCGCCAACCTTGCCCTGATGGCGCCGGGCACCGCACTACGCGACGGGCTGGAGCGGATCCTGCGGGGTCGGACGGGCGCGCTGATCGTCCTGGGCTACGACAAGGTGGTCGAAGGGCTCTGCACGGGTGGCTTTCCGCTGGACGTCGAGTTCTCCGCGACCCGGGTCCGGGAGCTGTGCAAGATGGACGGCGCGGTGGTGCTCTCCAGCGACGGCACCCGGATCGTCCGGGCGGCGGTCCACCTGATGCCCGATCCGACGATCCCGACCGAGGAGTCCGGCACCCGGCACCGCACCGCGGAGCGGGTGGCCCGGCAGACCGGCTACCCGGTCATCTCGGTCAGCCAGTCCATGCGCATCATCAGCCTCTACGTCAACGGCCAGCGGCACGTGCTGGACGACTCGGCAGCGATTCTCTCCCGTGCGAACCAGGCGCTGGCCACCTTGGAACGGTACAAACTCCGCCTCGACGAGGTCTCCGGCACCCTGTCCGCCCTGGAGATCGAGGATCTGGTCACCGTACGCGACGCGGTGGCCGTGGTGCAGCGGCTGGAGATGGTCCGGCGGATCGCCGACGAGATCGCCGGCTATGTGGTCGAGCTGGGCACCGACGGGCGGTTGCTCGCCCTTCAGCTGGACGAGTTGATGGCTGGCGTCGACGCCGACCGCACCCTGGTCATTCGGGACTACCTGCCCACCGGCCGCAAGTCCCGGACCCTCGACGAGGCGCTGGTCGAGCTGGACCTGCTCAGCGCCACCGAGCTGATCGATCTGGTCTCGGTCGCCAAGGCGATCGGCTACCCGGCCGCCTCGGACGCGCTGGACGCGGCGGTCAGCCCGCGCGGCTTCCGGCTGCTGGCGAAGGTGCCCCGCCTTCCGGTGGCCGTGGTCGACCGGCTGGTGTTGCACTTCGGCAGCCTGCAACGGCTGCTCGGTGCCACGGTGGAGGACCTGCAAGCGGTCGACGGCGTCGGTGACGCCCGGGCCCGGGGCGTACGCGAGGGACTGTCGCGGCTGGCCGAGGCGTCCATCCTGGAACGCTACGTCTAGGCCGTGCGTCGAAGTCCCCGGTCGAGTCGAGGCTCGGCCGGTGGTTTGGCCGAGCGACCCGAGCGCCGACTACCTGAGGACCAGCTTCGCCGGCTGGCTCCGCTTGGTGCCCACCCGGGCGAAAACCTCGTACGTCCCGGCCGGCACGGCCGGTCCGTTGGCCACGCCGTCGGCGCACCGGCTGCTGTCCCTGCCGTTCCAGTTGACCTGGTAGGAGCGTTCGAAGCCGGGGGTGAAGGACTGCACGTCCGACCCGGCGGCCGTGCCACAGGTGTCCGAGGACCAGACCACCTCGGCACCGGCCTTGATGTACAACTCCTGGGCGGTCGCGCCGACGTCTCGGCTGCACGTCCGGTCGGACCTGTTACGGATCTTCAGGTTCAGGTCGACATGGGCCCCCGAGGCGGCCTGCGTCGGCAGCGCCACGGCGGTCACCGAAAGTTCGGTGTCCGCACAATTGCCTTCGTCCGCGACCGGATCGACCGCTGGCGGGTCGTTGCTGAGGCTCGGCTCGTTCTCCGGGGCGGACGGGTCGGCACCGTCCCCTGGATCAGCGGGGTCGGCACCGGCATCACCGGACGGCGGCGCACCGGTCTGCGGCGTCAGCACCGACCCGGTCGGGTCCGGCGTGCCGGTCGCCACGCCCGAGTCGGGTTGGCCGTCGCCGGTCGCGTCGTTGCCCCCGGTGGGCCCGTTACACGAATAGAACAGGACAATCAGGAAGAGCAGCACCGCACCGAGCACGACGGCGCGACGCCGCCAGTACACGGTGGGAGGCAGAGGGCCGACCGTCAGACGCATGATGCCCCCACCGTAGCGGCGGCGCGTGCGGCGGACGCCAGCGACGCGCCGTGGCTCCTCCGTCCCATCGGATCCGACCCTCCATTCACGACGGTACGCACCGACGACGGTCACTCAGCGCGACCGTCCGGGTCGACTCAGAGGTAGACCTTCCGCTGGTAGATCGCGTGCGCGCCGGCCACCCGGTCCAGAAAGAGCAGGCCAGCGCAATGGTCGATTTCGTGTTGCAGGGCGCGCGCCTCGAAACCGTCGGTAACCAGGCGTACGGTTTCACCGCTGCCGGGCAGCGCCCCTTCCACCACCAGCCGGCTCGCGCGCTTCACGTCGCCGGTCAGGTCCGGCACCGACATGCACCCTTCCCGACCTGCCTTCCACCGGGTGGCCTCGACGACCCGGGCGTTGCAGAGCACGAAGACGCCGTGCCCGGTGACCGTCTTGGGATGCCCGGTGACGTCCACCGCGAAGAGTTGGGCGCTCACCCCGACCTGGGGGGCGGCCAAGCCCACACAGCCGGGCGACACCCGCATGGTGGCGATCAGGTCGGCAGCCAGCCGCACCGTCTCGTCGGCGGTCGGATCGACCTCCCCTCCCGGCCGGCTGAGCACCGGGTCGGGGGCGGAGACCACCGGGACGACCCGGCCAGCGCCGAGTGTCTCGGGAGCCCAGTCACCGAGACCCACGTACGCGTCGGCCTGCGGGCCCGGGTTCGACACGTCCGGTGCGCCGCTCACAGCAGATCCGGTTCGGCGGGCCGGAGGGTCACCTCGACGCCGAGACCGGCGGCTGCCTCCGCCAGCCGGCCGCCGAGCGCGTCGGCGGTACCGAGGGGCAGTTCCACCTCGGCCACCACCACGTAGAGCGTCCCCGCCAAACGGGTGCTCAGGTCGGTGACGTTGCCGCCAGCCTCGGTCAGCACCCGGGTCATCGCGGCCACGATGCCCATCCGGTCGGCGCCGTGCACCGCCATCACGTACGGTTCGCCGGCCGGTGCCGTCTCACCGTCGGGCGTCACCGCGCGTACTGTCGCCAGCAGTTGGCCGTCGGCAGCCAGCGGCGCCAGCGCGGTCTCGACCTCGGCGGCGGCCGGGCCGACACATATCAGGGTCATCGCGAAGTGTCCCCGCAGGCGGGTCATGGTGCTGTCGGTGAGGTTGGCGCCGAGCCGGGCGAGCACCTCGGCGACGTCAGCCACGATGCCGGGCCGGTCCCGGCCGATGACGGTGATCGCAAGCTCGTTCATCCGGGCATTCTGCCCGACCGTCAACCGCCGTCGGCGTCGGCCCGCCGACCGTCCGAACGGCGGGATCGGCCTGCGTGACATCATCGGCGACGCGATGACAGAAACCACATTCGCCGGCCGGGTGAGCCGGTGGTACGAGCAGCACGCGCGGGACCTGCCGTGGCGCCGGCCCGAGACGAGCCCCTGGGCGATCCTGGTCAGCGAGGTCATGCTTCAGCAGACCCCGGTCGTCCGGGTGGTGCCCGCCTGGCAGGCGTGGCTGGAGCGCTGGCCGACGCCGGCCGCCCTGGCCGGATCCAGCCCGGCCGAGGCGATCCGCATGTGGGGACGGCTCGGCTATCCCCGTCGGGCGGTCCGGCTGCACGAGTGCGCGGTGGCCATCGTGGAGCGGCACGGCGGTGCGGTGCCGGACCGGTTGGAGCAACTGCTCGCCCTGCCCGGCGTCGGCACGTACACCGCCCGAGCGGTCGCCGCCTTCGCGTACGGCCAGCGTCACCCGGTGGTCGACACGAACGTACGTCGGGTGGTCTGCCGGGCGGTGGCCGGCGAACCGGACGCCGGCCCGACCACCCGCCCCGCCGATCTGGTCGCCACCGAGGAACTGTTGCCCGCCGAACCGGCCGCGGCGGCCCTGGCCAGCGCCGCCATCATGGAGTTGGGGGCGGTCGTCTGCACCGCCCGGTCGCCTCGCTGCGAGGCGTGCCCGGTCGAGTCGACCTGCGCATGGCGGGCCTCGGGACGCCCCGCTCCAGCCGGTCCGACCCGCCGCCCGCAACGGTACGCGGGCACCGACCGCCAGGTACGCGGACTGCTGCTCGGAGTGCTCCGGGAGGCCACCGGCCCAGTGCCGCACCGACGGCTGGACCAGGTGTGGGCGGACGACGTGCAGCGCGCTCGGGCACTCGCCGGACTGGTCGACGACGGTCTGGTCGAGCCGGTCGGTGAGGCATCGTTCCGGTTGATCGGCGACGGTCCTCCGGCACCGGTGGCCAGCTGAAACACGTTCGAGGGCCGACCCCGATCGGGGCCGGCCCTCGACATCCGGTGGGTGGATCAGGCGGAATAGCCCCGGCTGGCGATCCAGTCGGCCAGCGCGTCGGTGCTGATCCAGTACTCGGCTCGGGCGGCGTCGGCCGAGTCGGCGATCTTCATCTGGTCACCGCCGTCGCGGTAACCGGTCACCGCGATGTAGTGCCCACCGTCGAAGGTGTGGCTGCCCCCGTCGAGGTCGGTCGCGGTGCCCACGACGTTGGCCACCACGCCCCGGCCGCTGTCGACGGCGCGGACGACGTCCTCCCGTAGCCGGTCGGTCTCCGCTCGGTCGGCGGCCTGACCGGGGATCTCCACCGTGCGGTAGACATCCTCGCCGGCCTTCCGGTTGAGAGCCTCGGTGATCAGGAAGGCCGAGTCGGTGCCCTGCTCGGTGGTGCCCATCTCGCGGGCCAGGTCATCCTGGGAAACGTCCTTGTTGAGGATGCTCAGGGTGTTACGGACCGCCGCCGGACCGCAGTAGTAGAAGTTCGGCTGGGCCTCGTAGCGCACCTTCAACTGCCGCTCACCCTTGCCGTGCCCCCGCTCGGTCACGGCGGCCAGCGGGTCGGAACTCGGCGGGGCAGCGGTCGCGCTCACCGGGCCGGCGATCATCCCACCGGCGCAGACGGCACCGGCGGCGGTCAGGGCAGCCTTGCGGATCGAACTAGTCATGATCGTTGCCTTCCGTCTCGGGGGATCGACACGACACCAGGAGATGGGAGGTTGCGAGTACCGCGTCGGATGGAGGCGGCGCGGGCGCGCCTGCTCCGGGTCTGCAACGACCTCGGCGGGCCCGGCATTTCCGGGTCGGGGCCGGCCGGGGCGGCCGTCGCGATTACTCCCGGTACAACGACTCCCAGGAGTGGTCCATGCCCCGGCAAACCGTGACCGCCGTCATGACAAAAGCCTATAAAGCGGACATCTGGTTAGGGTGGGCGGCTTACGCCCTGACCCACCCAAACGGCGGCGGCCGAACGTTACTCGTCCGCGCCCGCCGCAGCCGTCCTGCCGCCGAGGTCGGCCGGCACGGCGTCCGGCACCTCCACCGGGCGGTCGGACCCCTTGAAGACGAGCTTGGACTTGTCGATGTCGTTGGGGTCGCCTTCGCAGTCGACCACGACGATCTGTCCTGGGGTGAGTTCGTTGAACAGGATCCGTTCGGACAGGTTGTCCTCGATGTCGCGTTGGATGGTGCGGCGTA